>JBAXEJ010000101.1:0-6440 GCA_037140475.1 Gallionellaceae bacterium | reverse complement strand
CACTGCATCTTGCTCGGGCTGCGTTTGAGGGCAGGCATCTGACAACCCTAAACAACTGCAGTCGTCCAAAACTACGAGTTCGATGATGTTCGGCCATCGCTTGTTACCCACTTTCAGTTAATGAGTGGCGCCCTCCATTTCGCTCAAGTACGCAAAACTCCCGACACCCGCTGTTCTGAATTAAAGTCAATTGTGCCAAGACAAATATATGCGCTCAAAACATTCTGATTCTGATTCAAATTGACATTAATTCCAAAATGGTGAGAATGAGAATGCAGGGGCATCAAGCAGGTTTACCTGCCGCGATTGATCGAGGACATCGAGAAACAGCCCAGAGATGATCGCTTGCCGCATGTACTGATCCTCGACGAGATGAACCGCACTGACTTGAGTCGGATGCTTGGCGAATGCTTCTCGTTGTTGGAGGATCGGAATCAGACTATTGAATTGCCCGCACGCAACGGGAATGGGGAAACTCTCAAGTTGCGGATTCCCGATGATCTGTTTGTGATTGGGACGATGAACCTGATCGACCAGTCCATTGAGCAGATCGACTTTGCGCTGCGTCGCCGCTTCCTGTGGTTGCTCTGTCCTTTTGATGCCGAGGCGCTGGTGGGTGCTGCCGAAGCGAAGTGGAATGACCTCAAATGCGGACTTGCGTGGGATCGGGTTGAAGCTGATTTTCGGCGACTGGCAGGTGCGGCTACAGCCTTGAATCGCGAGATTCACGAAAGCCCCCTGTTGGGTTCGCAATATGAAATCGGACACACCTACCTGCTTGATGTGGTCGTGTTCCTCCGGAACTTCCTTGGCTCGCGCCCGACGCGCAAACAAAACTATCTGTGGGACAAGAAGGGAAATGCACTTGATCCGGTCCGTCAGGTCTGGAATCTACTGGTGCGATATCTATTACTCATCCACGCATGTCGCTAGAAATATTCTTGTTTCCATAGATGGCGCACGCGCTATGTTGCCGATTCCCAGGCAAAGCGGGGCAAGTGGAAAAGTTACCGAAGTACTTCCCTTTGATCACCGGCTGGCCCAGATATTTGACACCCTCGGGAGCCTGGACAGCTACATGGTGCGTTCCGGACTGACTGTGGCGTTCACCGATTAAGATTGATGGGCTGAACGTTCCTAGTTGAGCATCCTCTGGGACGCCAGTTCAATTCCCGCTCACGCAATTGAATCTTCGCGTGCCTATTTCCAATCTCCAGCGCTCATGACAAACAAATAATTCGACGATTCGATGAAGACAGGCATGATTCTTCATATTGTTCGACGTCACGGATACGGTAGCGAACTTGGCCTTTTAGCTTAAGAAATATAGGGCCAATTCCTTCTGAGCGCCAACGCTCGAGTGTGCCTTCGCTGACGCTCCAACGTTTTGCCAGATGAGTTTGAGTAAGATGTACGACTTCCATTTTTAACCCTTTCGAAATTATTGAAAGGGCATGAACGCTCTGTTCAGCAAACTAGGCAATAAATATATTCAGGGCACGGGTTCAATTCCCGAAATCGCAATTGAACTGGAGTCCGCAGGCACTCTACCGGCGACACAACAACCAAGTAAATTCCTGATAAGATGCTAACAAATACGGGATTTCTTCATCAGTCCACACTAGCCTGCATAGGCTAGTGCGCGTTGAAGAGAACTTTGCGGATACGGGGTTGCACCCCACCACCAATAACATAAGGTCAACGCTTCTCCGTTGGCCTTTTTTCTTGTGGTCTCCCGCGTGCTCGTGGAGGTTCATGGGGATAATCGTGGAAAGATGCGGACTTCCACTTTTGCTATTCACTCACGTTTGGGGCGCATTCTTCTCTCTCTTCACCGATATTCTCTCTACCCTCTACAGAACGCCCAACTACGAAGTCCGCATCTTCAGTTTTTTTGTTCTTTTATTTCCAATGAGTTAAATGTGGACTCGGGAGAGTGGTTTGATATGGGAATTGGTAGGCGGCGGGAATATCAATCTAGGAAAATTGAAATGGGCGGTCAGTAAAGCGGTCGGTGACGTCCTCACCCTAACGACCCACTGCCGTCATTGCAATCAGTCCGCTTTATGGCAACCCCATCAATAAAAGTTCACGTCGGAGATCAAATAAAATATAGCCTGCTCAATCGACTTGAATAACCCAAGCGGAAGGGTAGAATCCCCGAATGCCAACTATTCTATACATCAACGGATTTCGTTTCATCATCTGGCCAGATGATCATGAACCGCCACACATTCATGTATTCAAAGGTGCCGGCGAAGCTAAGGTGTCAATTGATAAGCCTCGATTGGTTTTCTTGATTGGCTTATCAAAACAAGAAGCGCGGTTTATTTTGAATACCGTCATAGAGCATCAAAAAACTCTGCTCAAAGAATGGGAGAAAATCCATGGTTAATAACATCGATTTCGAAACGCAATTCAAACAGGCTAAACAGGCTGGCTTAGCTGCGCTTGGTGAGCCACGCGCAAAAACTGCAAGATACAGTCGCGCACGCCGTAAGTTTGTTGTGGAATTAACCAACGGCTGTACGTTTATGTTTCCTGTGGATATGGCTCAAGGCTTAACTGGTGCAACTGATAGCGAGCTAGCTGATGTTGAGGTGCTAGGTAGTGGATTCGGTTTGCACTGGGAAAAACTCGATGCTGATTTGAGCATTCCCGCCTTGATCGTCGGTACTTTTGGCAGTAAGGCATGGATGCAAGAATTAGCTAGGCGAGGAGGATCGGTGACTTCGCCAACAAAAGCTGCCGCTGCCCGTTCCAATGGAGCTAAAGGCGGCAGACCAATAAAGAGAGCTTAGCCGTAAACGGCGCTGAATGGCTGGTTCGAGGCAGGCAGTTAGCTAGCGTGAATCACACTCGTCGACGGAGCGATTAATACTGATTTTACAATTTCACTGGAGCACCATCATCGCCGTCGAGACATCGGTAGATGAGCTGCGCTTATCCACCCTACCGCTAAATTGCTAGGTTTGTATTCCCCCTTAGCTGAACTGAGGATTCAGTAAAAAGAGGGTGGATACTGGGGATTGGCAGCATCACCTATCTTTCAAAATTCTTCCCACTCGCCATCTGCGTTACTTTTGGCAGATTTTGCTGCTGGCGCAGAGGGCTTGCCAATCTTCAACGTTGTGTTATTAGAATTGTTCGCTGGAGGTAATGCTTTGACAGGCTTGCGAACTGCTACATTGGTGTTGTTGGCAACCTTGAAAGTGGCCACCGCCCTAGACAAGCTCTGCGCCTCATCTTGCAGTGACTCAGCAGCAGCAGCGGCTTGCTCCACCAGAGCTGCGTTCTGTTGAGTAACGTCATCCATCTGGGTGATCGCTTGATTCACTTGCTCAATACCCTGACTTTGCTCGGCAGAAGCTGCCGTAATTTCTGACATGATGTCAGTGACACGCTTAATACTGGTGACAATCTCTTCCATCGTCTGGCCGGCTTGAGCGACGAGTTTGGTGCCGTTGTCGACTTTTTCGACTGAGTCACCAATCAAGGCCTTAATCTCTTTAGAAGCGGCAGCACTGCGTTGCGCCAAGTTACGAACCTCGCCTGCGACCACGGCAAAGCCTCTACCCTGCTCCCCTGCCCGTGCAGCTTCGACCGCAGCGTTCAATGCCAAAATATTGGTTTGGAAAGCGATGCCATCAATAACGCTGATGATGTCTTCGATCTTACGCGATGACTCATTAATTGAATGCATGGTGGTCACCACTTCACTCACGACCGCGCCCCCCTTCATGGCAACGGTCGAAGCACCAATGGCCAACTGATTCGCCTGCTTGGCATTCTCAGCGTTATGGCGCACGGTAGAGGTGAGTTCTTCCATGCTTGCGGCTGTCTCTTCCAAGCTAGAGGCTTGTTCTTCAGTGCGTTGTGACAGGTCGGTGTTGCCAGAAGCGATTTCTTGCGAGGCAGTACTGATGGTGTCTGTAGCATCTTTGATCTGGCCGACTAAGTCTTTCAGATTAGTAACCGTGCCATTCACACCCTCTTTCACTGCGCCGAATGTCCCTGGATAATCCTTGGTGATCGTTTGAGTTAGATCGCCCTTGGCAAGTAAGTTGGCAACGCGCAACACATCATTCAAACCCGTTTCGGTAACGGTTGAGAGCTGATTCAGTAGTTCTGACAACTCTTTGGTATAACCCTGCTTTCCGGCCATATCCATCTTGGTGCTGAAGTCGCCGCGATTGGCAGCAGCATCGACGATATTCTTGATTTCTCCAACTATTTTGGTCAACGCATCGACCGTTGCATTAACGCCATTCTTAGTCTTGCCGAATACGCCGGGATAGTCTTGTGTAATGCGCTCGTTCAAATTGCCATTCGCTAATGCAGTCGCAACGCGAGTCACATCATTCAAACCAGTTTCAGAAACGTTGGATAGCTTGTTGAGGAGTTCTGACAGCTCATGGGTGTAACCCTGCTTGCCGTTCATTTTCATTTTTACGCTGAAATCACCACGCACAGCGGCAGCTTCGACGATGTTCTTGATCTCCGCGACAACCTGTTTGAGGTTGTCTTGCATTGCGGCGAGTGCGGTGAGCATCAAGCCAATCTCATCTTTACGTTCGATAACGATAGTGGAGGTTAGGTCGCCTTGAGAAATCTTATGCGCAGTATCTGATGCTTGCTGGAGTGGCCCCATAATGGCGCGAATCAATGCATAAGCGGACCACCCACCCACGGCCAAACCAATCAGGATTAAAGTAATTGATAACGCACGAATGACTTGATAACGAGCCGAGCTTGCTTCGTATTCTTTTTTTGCCTCTGCCAGCTGAATGTCGATCAGTTGATCGATGCCAGCACGCACGGGTTCATATAATGGACGCACGCGGGTGTCTAGGGATAAGCTAGCCTCAATGTAACTACCGAACTTGATATCTTCCAACATCGGTTTAACGCCTTTGTCGAAATACACTTTTCGATCTACATTGAACTTATCAGCGACTGTTTTTTCTTCTTCAGTGAGGGCAGTTGAGGAATAGGACTCCCACGCTTTATCGATTTTCTTTAAATTGTCTTCAAGCTCTGTCATATAGAGTTTGGTTTTTTCGGCATCGGCATAAACGATCATGTTGGCGACAGCTAAGCGATTGCGCAGCAAATAACGCGCGATGACGTCGAGTTGCTCAAGCGCAACTGTTCGATCCTCATATACAGCCTTTAATCCTTGGTTAGACTTGCTAAGGCCAAAGATTCCAACAGCTCCGACGACCATCATTAGTAGGGCGAGCAAACCCAGCGTGAAATAAAGTCGAGTGCGAATAGTCATATTTGAAAACATGGTCAAACCTCCAATGAATTTGGCGAGGGGCTTATCAAGAGCGCAATAAGGCAATACGCGAATTATTTTTTTCTTTAAGCATAACAATTTTTCTAATGGTGTGGCGTGGTATTCGCACCAAGCCATGATGTTGCTAAGAGTTTATAAAATAGGGTACATTCTTATCGGAGCATTTTTCTAAAACTAAAGAGGAGACACCATGAAAAAATTCTTAGCTGTTGTTGCAACCGTTGTTTTAGCCAGTGTAGCAACCAGCGCTATTGCTAGCGAGTTTGGTGATTTAAAAGTGAAGATGGGCGCGGCTCGTGAGTCTTTGGTAACGATGATGATGAAAAAAGATAAGCGTGGTGCCGATCAGCAAAAATTAGTTAAAGAGAGTGCGAATGCTGTGAGCGCACAACTTTCAAAGATGAAAGCCCCAGCAGGAAAAGAAGCTCAATTCAAAGAATTGGTTGACACTTGGGGCGCTTTCAAAAAGACACGTGAGACAGATTTAGTGCCTGCAATCTTGAAGGGCGATGATGAAAAAGCACAAAGCATCGGGGGTGGTATTCAGAAGGAGCGCATCACGCGTTGCCAAGCATTGATTACCGAATTAGATAACTAAAGTTATGGCCGTTTCCACGGCACTTTGTAATTCAGCTTAAATGTAAGGGCTGCAACTTTAAGATTGCAGCCCTTACTTTTTGCCAACTGTAGTGTCCGAAGAAGCCTCTAGCGAACTTCAGCTGTCTAGCGTCGAGTTTACAACTTTGACTGACCGGAGATGGCACATTGTGATCAGTCAGTACTGCAAACTGGCTTCCTGAAAGGAGTCATTCACTCGGGGAAGCTTGAAATGTGCTGAAGCTGTCGCCTATCGGCACAATCACCAATTAGAAGGCATTGCCGTCTGACGACTTTACTGCTGAGTTATAAACTTGACGATAGTTTCGATCTCAGAGAGTGTCGTATCGAACCATTCTGTGCCAGGTACATTCTCGCGCCATTTACCTCTGCTTTTGAGTGTCGCATGAATAGCGGATTCAACGGCCCCGACACGCTTGACTCGCCATTGACTTAAAATCACTGGATTTTCAAAAGTTGCGCTGCCTGTTGAATTGCGCTTAAAGGAGACCCACTTCAGGCAGTAAATTGCATCCGAATT
>JBAXEJ010000100.1:0-6607 GCA_037140475.1 Gallionellaceae bacterium | reverse complement strand
GGGGGGGGCTGTCAAGCTGCGCCGCGGTGTGTGATGCTAGAATGCCGACACACCAAAAAGTATCGAGGCATAAGGAGATATGAACATGGCATACGCTGACATCATTGCAAGAGAGGCAGATTTACTTCCTTTGGATAAACAGGCCGAGGTGCTCGACTTCATCGAATTTCTCAAAGCTAGGCAAATCAAGCTGCAGGACACTGTAGCGCCTAAAACGGCTAAAGAAATTGAGTCTTTTTTTCGTAGCTTTACTGTAGACACAAAAGGTTTTAAGTTTGATCGGGATGAAGCGAATGCCCGCTAAAGTTTTCATCGACACCAACCTTGTCATCAATCCTTTTAAGAAAGACACACCATGAACGAAATCATGTTTGTCGTAGAGGAAGCACCCGAAGGTGGATGGACTGCTCGTGCACTTGGCGAATCTATTTTTACGGAAGCGGATGACCTCGAAGAAATTCACCAGCAAGTACATGATGCTGTGCATTGCCATTTTGAAGAAGGTAAAGCGCCTAAAATGATTCGCTTACATTTCAATACATATCTATCACACTCGCTTAAAACGTGTGGCCAAGGCCCAATTTAACGATGGTGTAACTCGTTGAGCTGTCTGGCTCCAAAAAATACCCCGTGCCTGTGTAATAAACCGCACTCTTTCCATAGATAAAACGTGTTCGCTCAGCACTCAATTTTGCGTAAATATTGTCATCCACCCTAAAATCAACGGCGAGCCCAATTCGAGTTAGTGGCGAATTACCCAGTGGCCCGGCGAAACCGTAATCTCCACCACCGCCCCCAACTACTTTGATATGTGAATTTTTAGTATTCCCATACAGCCCATTCAGCGACAACACGACTGATTGATTGGGCGAATACTGGAACAGCCCACCTAAGCCGGTGTAGTAATGGGTATAAACCTCACCGTAATTAACACCTCGATCCCAAAAGTGATGTCCCAATTCAGCATAGGGCGTGAGCATCGTTGAGTTGTTAAGCGTAAAACCTTTTCCATAGCGAAAACTATAATTGGACAGCACCGCACCTGAGGTGCTGACTACTGAGCCATAGCCACCGCCACCACTGATATAGGCGCCGACATAGCGGGTACGACCTTTCGAATAATCATAGTCTGCATACCAATATTCACTTTTAACCCAACCGTTTTTCATACTAGAAAGAGAAACTGCAAGCCCTGAGACTCGACCATCCTCGGTATCGAGCACACCCGTATTATTTGTTTCGGTGTAGTCCACATTGGTAGAAATCGAGTGGAGACTAATTTGGTTATTGGACAGGCGAATACCATCTGTTGCTGCAAATGCAGTATTGAGCAGTGCATAGCCAAGGCTTAATAAAACAATTCTGTTTAACACAAGCACTCCTTCACTCAATCGCAGCACATCAATCATTCAGCCATTTTGCAAACATCGTTGCATCAAACGGCCAACCAAGCTCCTCATTTGAATCTATTCTCTGCACAACTGGAATTCGAGTTCCATACTTTTCTATCAAGCCCTCATCAGCCGCAATATCGACATACTCAAACTCAATATCGGCTTCTCGCAATATCGCTTTTGCTTGGTCACATAAGTGACAAAAGTGCGTGCCGAAAAGTTTAAGTCGCCGCGCACTCATCAATCAAACAATTGCCACCAACGCTTACGACTATTGGTAATAGGCGGGTGCACCTCGATTCGCAATGGCGGCTCAATACTTAACAACCACGCCGGAGGGGAACCTAACGCACCTGCACCACACGAAGTGCCAATATGATTGGGGTCGTATACTTTGACCAAAGTAGGCGCTTCCAAATCATCCGCATACACAATTCCGCAAAAATCAAATTCATGATCTTTTTGCAATAAAGTATTTAAGGCGTCTACACGGACGGCAAGTGGTTCACCACTTAATGCGGCAACAGGAAGCTCTTCTCCAATTTGGTAAAAATACCACTGACCCACTTTGATTTTGTCCCACAATACATCCAGCTGCTGCCATTTCAATACGCCGTAAAAAGTTCCGTTCAAACGAGTATGAAAGTCTTCCTTCTCAATATGTGGCATATCGTCCCCCGCTTATTTTGGATTGTTTAGATTGACCTGCACTTATTCGAGTGCTAATTCTGCGCTGCTAGTGTAGCAAAGTAATTTTTAGTTTAGCTAAATCCAGCCTAAACAGTCACAGCTTTGCGTTTGATCAATATTTTTTCGAATTCCACTGCAATAAATAACAACACCCCAAAACCAACAATTCTGAGCCACGCAGAAGCATCGATAGCAACTACGCCAAACATGCCCTGCATAAACGGCAAATAAGTAAAAAGCATTTGTATCACCGCCAAAATTCCGATCGTGAGTAAGACATAAACATTACCGGTGAAATCTTGCCAAGACCGCACCGGAGCAAGCAGATAGCGACAGTTAAACAGGTACGCCATCTCACCCGCCACCAAGGCATTCACCGCGACAGTGCGACTTTCCTCGAGGCTTACACCGCGCGCGCTCTCCCATAAATACAGCGCGATCGTTCCTGCTGTGAGCAAGACGGAAACGAAGGTGATGCGCCAGATCATAAAGCCCGACAGGATAGGCTCTGTGGCTGGGCGAGGCGGACGAAGCATTACCCCTGTTTCAGTTTTTTCAAAAGACAGCGCCAACGCCAGCGTAATCGCCGTAACCATATTCACCCACAGTATCTGCACCGGAGTAATCGGCAACGCCATGCCAAACAAGATGGCGATCAGTACGATACCGGCCTCCCCGCCATTAGTTGGCATAATGAACACAATCGCTTTTTTGAGGTTGTCATAGACGGTGCGCCCCTCCTCCACCGCGTGAGCAATGGTGGCGAAGTTATCATCCGCCAACACCATCTCAGCCGCCTCCTTGGCAACCTCCGTGCCCTTCATCCCCATCGCCACACCAATATCGGCCCGCTTCAATGCAGGCGCATCGTTTACGCCATCGCCGGTCATGGCGACGATTTCTCCGTTGGCCTGCAATGCCTCGACCAGTCTTAGCTTGTGTTCAGGGCTCGCGCGTGCAAACACATCCACCTCACGTACAGCTTGACGCAGAGAGGCCTCATCCAGTGCGTCCAGTTCGCCTCCTGTCAGCACACGACCGTTACCGAGTCCGATTTGTGCCGCAATAGCGCGTGCCGTTTCGGCATGGTCACCCGTAATCATCTTGACGCGAATACCTGCTGCCTTGCAGTCACGCACGGCGGCGATGGATTCTTCGCGTGGCGGATCAGTGATGCCAACCATACCAAGTAAGGTGAAGTCACCCTGCGTGTCGTCAAAGTTTAATTCGCGTTGCCCGCTCTCGACGGCCTTCATTGCCAATGCCAACACGCGCTGTCCGAGCGCCCCAGTTTCGGTCATCTTGCTATGCCACTGCGGCAGATCGAGCGGCACATCCTCACCCAAGCCCCGCTGCCGATTGCACATCGCTAGCACTTGCTCTACCGCGCCTTTCACATAGACGAACGCATGTCCGGCATGATCGTGATGCAAAGTCGCCATAAAACGATGTTCTGATTCAAAGGGGATGAGATCGGTGCGCGGCAGCGACTCATGTTCGAACACGGGGTCGAGTCCCGCTTTCATCGCCAAGGTGAGTAGTGCGCCTTCGGTGGGATCACCGGTAATCTGCCACGTCCCCTGCCTTTCACGCAATGAAGCTTCGTTGCACAACAGACCGGCGCGCAGCAGATCAAGCGTGTCGGGAAAGTCGGCAATGCTCACTTCTTGCCCATCAACGGCGAACCCTCCATGTGGCGCATAGCCACCGCCGCTCACCTCAAACAGATGTGTAGCAGTCACCACCCGTTGCACTGTCATTTCATTGCGCGTCAACGTCCCTGTTTTGTCAGTACAAATCACCGTCACCGAACCGAGCGCCTCTACCGCAGGCAAACGCCGAATAATGGCGTTACGTTTCGCCATGCGCTGCACACCCAACGCTAGCGTGATGGTCAACACGGCAGGCAATCCTTCTGGAATCGCCGCCACCGCCATGCTGACAGCGGCGAGGAACATAGCCCCGAGGTCAAAGTGATGCACCCACCAACCAAACAGGAACATGATTGCGGCCAGCACCATGATGAGACCAGTGAGCCAACGCCCAAACTTTTCCATCTGTCGCAACAACGGTGTGGTCATCGACTGCACCTCGTCTAACATGGCACTGATACGGCCAATTTCGGTATTGCCTGCCGTGCCAACCACGACGCCCATCCCTTGTCCGTACACCACCAGCGTACTGCCATACGCCATACAGCTACGATCACCTAACTCGGCGCGTTCATCCACGGCAGTGGTATTTTTATCGACAGCGGTTGATTCGCCAGTAAGTGCAGCTTCTTCGATACGCAAATTTTTTACGCTCAACAACCGCAAATCGGCAGGTACTTTGTCGCCAGACTGCAATAGCACAATATCGCCCGGCACCAATGCTTCGGCAGCAATAACTTCTCGCTTGCCATCGCGTAGCACCGTAGCTTCAGGTGACAACATAAGGCGAATGGCTTCCATCGCCTTTTCCGCCTTGCCTTCTTGGATGACACCAATGATCGCATTAATGAACACTACGCCGACGATTACACTGGTATCTACCCAGTGCGCGAGCAAGGCAGTAACGCCTGCCGAAGCCAGCAACACATAGATCAGCACGTTATGAAATTGCAGTAAGAAGCGCATCAATAGCGTGCGGCGCTTGGTAGGGGCGAGCTGATTAGGTCCATATTTAATCAAACGCTGTGATGCTTCAGCATGGCTCAAGCCGTGCGCACTCGACGCGACTGAACTCAATACCTCCTGCACGGAGAGATGGTGGCTATCGTTCATGTTTTACGCTCCAGAAAATTCTTTTTTGTGTGCTACCTGAAGCTGGCTTATGCTCATTCATGGTTAGTTTCAATTCAGATTATCACTTGATGCTTTAACATGAAGTAAAGGACGCTCCTGCTGTATTGCCTTGCTTGTGGCCTGCACGGTCAGTCTAGCAAAGTAATATTCAGTTTAGGGAAATCCCGAACTACTAATACTCAAAGGCATGGGAACAAATTGATCTCAATCATGTAGACGGATAAACTTTTGCCAAGAAAACATTTGAAAAAAATTTATGTTGATAGAACTCGTCATACTTGTCGCACTCGTTTTGGTAGTCGTAGTCATGATCCGCCCACCTAAAGCCCCTAAGCAAACTCCGCCTCGACGCGTGCAATTCACTTTTATTCGTCACGGCGAAAGCGAAGCGAATATTGGGCACTTTATCAATGACGATCCAAATAAACCGGTGCATTTAACTGAAAAAGGCAAAGTTCAAGCAGCAACTCTTGCAACTACGCTTATCGCAGAAAATTTCACTCACGCTTTCGTTTCTGAATTTCCCCGTGCGCAAGAAACAATGGCTTTTTTGCTAAAAGACAGAAACATACCACTGCATATTGATGCGCGGCTTAACGAACGTAAATCAGGCATGGATGGTCAACCAGTGAATGCGTTCAACGATCAAGTGCTCGCTGATCCGCTCAGATTTAAAACACCGAACGGTGAGTCTTTTTTAGAGCAAATGGAAAGAGTAAGCAGTTTTGTCGATGATCTTGTGATGCAACATCCCGATGCAAGATTTTTGGTGGTATCACACGAAAATCCCATTCTCGCAGCACAGGGCTTAGCGAGTACACCAGAGGCGGTCGTGCTCGCCAATCTTGCCAATTGCGGGCGCGTTGATCTTTATGTTGCAACAACGAATACCGACGGAAACGCTAGGCGCTACTTTACTTCGCCAAACTAACTTCTGCTGCCTGCTGAGTAATTTGCTGAACAATTTCGTCAGCCTGTTCAGGATTGATTCCCAAAGCGAGCCACTCTTCATCGCGAATCTCAGTTTCCACCTGTTCGTGAATGCCGTAGCCCGGCAATATTTTCTCAACCAAATTAACCATGTTCACCAGTGGTTGCGCAACGGTTGCATGTGGGTTGCTGGGGTCGTGGTGATAGCGGAGCACCGCAATCAGCTTTTCCGGCAAAGTCCAATTACGCACCAATTCCGCGCCTAACTCGGCATGCGACATTTCTAGCAACTCAGCTTCAATCTCAGTTGAGATGCGATTCGGTTCTGCTGCGAAGCGACGATGCAGCTCGTTACTGCGCTCACGGTCAATGTGATTAAGCACCATATAGCCAATATCATGGAGTAGGCCCGCGAAAAAAATCTCATCCAAATAGGGGCGAGCATCGCTAGGCATGGCGCGTGAAAGAGTCCGCATCGCGAGAGCGGTGCGAAAACTGTGTAGCCACAATCCTTGAATATCCAACTCACTCGGTTCGTCATCCGCTAGCGAAGTCATGAAAGCAATACCCAGAGTGACTGTTTTGACGCGCTCAAAACCCAGCAGCATCGCTGCCTCCTGCAACGTTAAAACAGGTTTGGTTGAACCGAAAAACGCTGTGTTAGAAAGGCCGATTATTCTGGCGGAAATCTGTGGGTCTTTTTCGATGAGCTTGAGCATCGCTATTTCACCCTCACTACTCTCAAGATCGAGTGCCATGATTTTTTGAGCGATGAGCGGCATGGTGGGTAGCGCATCAATATTGAGG
>JBAXEJ010000099.1:0-6630 GCA_037140475.1 Gallionellaceae bacterium | reverse complement strand
GAGTAGGGCAGCATCATCACCCACCCCTAGCGTTGCACTAGGCGTTGGGCGAGTAAAGTACCGTTTGATGAGATCGAACTCAGACTTACTCATTTGAAATCTTTATCCGCAGATGACGCAGATTTTACAGATTAAAAAAAGTCTGAATTTAGGCATGAATTTCGTTTTAATCTGCGCAATATGTCGACAGTAGTGGGGTTTATTTGGCTTTAACTTCCGTTGCGCGCAAAACCGCCGCCATTTTATCCAGCACACCGTTTACAAACTTGTGCCCATCACTGCCACCAAAAGTCTTGGTGAGCTCAACGCCTTCGTTGATCACAACTCGATAAGGAATTTCAGGATGATGAACCAGCTCGTAGGCCCCCAATAACAAAACCGAAAACTCAATCGGGCTTAGCTCCTTCAGTGCGCGATCAAGATGCGGAGTGATATGGGCAGAAAGCACTTCTTGCTCGCCAACTGCACCGCGCAATAACTGACAGAAATAATCTGTATCGTAACGGCCTAAGCTTTTTTCGCTGCGTGTTGTTTTTTCAATTTGCGCAACATCGCTACCTGCCATACGCCATTGATAAATACCCTGCAAAGCCAATTCGCGAGCGCGATGTCGCGCACTCTTGGCTGGTGCGCTACTCGCTTTGTCGTTCATACAATTGCTTTCAATAAATGGACCATTTCAATGGCAACCAGTGCTGCTTCTGCGCCTTTAACGCTGACGCGCACTTCTGCTTGCTCATCGGTATCAGTAGTCAAAATTGCATTCGCCACTGGCACCCCTGCATGTAATTGCACTTCACCCACGCCACGCGCAGACTCATTCGACACCACTTCAAAGTGATAAGTATCACCACGAATAACGGCCCCCAAGGCAACGAGCGCATCAAACTTTTTTGACTGCGCCATGTGTTGCAACACCAAGGGGATTTCCAGCGCGCCTGGCACGGTCGCCAAGGTGATGTCATCATCACGCACACCTTGTTTTACCAACTGAGCACGACAAGATGCCAACAAGCCTTCGCATACGGGTGTATTAAAACGACTCTGCACGATACCGATACGCATGCCCGCGCCATTCAAGTTTTTTTCGATTTCTTTCATTTAATTTCCTTTAACTATTCGCTTGTGTATAGCCAACAACTTCCAACCCGAAGCCAGCCATACTTGGAATCTTACGTGGTGTCGCAATCAAGCGCATTTGCCCGACACCAATATCACGCAAAATTTGCGCACCAATGCCGTAACTACGCGGATCCCACTGTGCCTGATGTGCCTCTGGTTTAGCCGCGGCGCGGTTCAGCAAGCTGGCTGCCATTTCAACATGATGCATCAACACCAACACCCCTGCCGATGACTCGCTAATTTTCTTCATCGCATCATGCACGCTGGTAGAGTTGGGGTAGCTCGCCTGCTCTAAGAAGTCCATCACAGAAAGAGGTTCATGCACCCGCACTAGCGTTTCCTTCTGCGCTTGAATTTCGCCCTTCACTAAAGCGAGATGAACTTGCTGAGTCGTTTTGTCAGTATAGGAATACAAATCAAACTCACCGTAAGCGGTTTGTACTTTTCGCTGCGCCACACGCTCAACTAATTTTTCGTTATGGCTACGGTACTCAATCAAATCTGCAATCGTGCCGATCTTCAAACCATGCTGTTTGGCAAAAGGAATTAAATCCGGCAGACGCGCCATCTCGCCGTCATCTTTCAAAATTTCACAGATCACGGAGGCAGGCGTCAGCCCCGCCAATTGCGCCAAGTCGCAACCCGCTTCGGTGTGCCCAGCACGCACTAGCACGCCACCGTTTTGCGCACGTAGCGGAAAAATATGGCCTGGCTGCACGATGTCACTTGGTTTGGCATTTTTATTCGCCGCCACTTGCACTGTGCGCGAACGATCCGCCGCTGAAATGCCAGTAGTCACACCCGTTGCTGCTTCAATCGACATGGTGAAATTAGTTGCAAGCGCCAAGCCATTTTCACGCACCATCAAAGGCAAATTGATCTGCTCGCAATGCGCTTGCGTCAAGGTCAGACAAATCAAACCACGGCCATGCTTGGCCATGAAATTAATTTTTTCAGGTGTCACAAACTCTGCGGCAAATACCAAATCGCCTTCGTTTTCGCGATCTTCCTCATCCACCAACACCACCATATTTCCAGCGCGGATTTCGGCAATAATTTCTTGTATTGGAGCAATATCAGTCATTACTTTATTCTTTCTCAGAGGACATCATGCGCTCGACATAGCGAGCGATTAAATCGATTTCTAAATTAACCTGTGCGCCCACAACTAACAAATTTAAAGTCGTTGACGCTAAAGTATGAGGGATAAGATTCACTTCAAACTCGGCACCTGCCACTCGATTCACCGTCAGACTAACGCCATTGATTGTGATCGAACCTTTAGTCGCGATATATTTTTTTAAAGGTTGCGGCGCACGCACGATCAAGCGCCAACTCTCGCCGATGTCGTTAAACGCTACTACCTCACCAACGCCATCCACATGCCCGCTCACCAAATGGCCGCCGAGGCGATCTGACAGTCTCAACGCTTTTTCCAAATTCACTAATGTGCTTTGTTTGCTTAAGCCAATAGTGCAATCCAGCGTTTCGCGCGACACTTCAACTTCAAATGCTTTTTCTACCAGCTTAATCACTGTCAGGCACACACCATTTACCGCGATGCTGTCGCCCAGTTGCACATCATCCAAACCGAGATCTTCAGTGGTAATACTTAAACGCAAACCGCCATCACGATCCTGAACCTTACTAATTGTGCCAACATCGGCAATGATTCCACTGAACATAAATTATTCCTTTTTCACTTTCGCAATAATGCGCAAATCACTGCCCACTTGTCGCACATCCTGCCAAGCCAACTCTACGCGCTGATTTAGGCTGGTTAATTCACCTAGTTGCGCCATGCCTCGGGCCACATCGCCTAGCAACTGGGGCGCAAAATATAGCACCAACTCATCCACCAAACCTGCTCGCAACAATGCGCCATTAAGGGTGCGACCAGCCTCAACCAAGACCTCATTGCACCCCACGCTTGCCAGATGGCGCAACGTTGCTTCTAAATTTACCTTGCCGGACTCATCGGGCAACACGACAACCTTTGCCCCCTTCCTCTCCAATGCACTGATTTTTTCGGCATCATTAATCGCGCTGACGACAAGTACCGCGCCGCCATCAAATATTTTGGCTTGCGGCGAAATACGTAAATGACTATCTAACACGACGCGCAATGGCTGCCGTGTCGTTGAAATGTGGCGCACGGTAAGCTGCGCATCATCTTCCAACACCGTATCAATGCCTGTCAGCACAGCACAGGAGCGAGCACGCCAACCATGCACATCACGCCGCGCCGCCTCTCCGGTAATCCACTGGCTTTCACCATTTGCTAAGGCAGTACGGCCATCCAAACTCATTGCGATCTTGCTACGCACCCAAGGCAAGCCTCGCGCCATACGCGACACAAAGCCGATGTTGAGCGCTCGCGCTTCAGCTTCCATCAAACCATTTTCAACTACTATGCCTGCTGCCTGTAACTTGGCAATTCCTTTTCCTGCCACCAAAGGGTTGGGGTCTTGCATCGCCACCACCACTTTTGCCACTCCGGCAGCGATGAGTGCCTCAGCACAAGGCGGCGTCCGCCCAAAATGACTACAAGGTTCTAAGGTGACATAAGCTGTAGCGCCTCGTGCATTTTCTCCAGCCATGCGTAGCGCATTCACTTCAGCGTGCGGCTCACCCGCGCGCTCGTGCCAACCTTCACCCACCGTCACGCTATTTTTAACCAGCACACAACCCACTCGCGGGTTAGGTGAAGTGCTGAACAACCCGCGCTCTGCGAGATGCAGCGCTTGAGCCATCCATTGACTATCAGATGAGTTCATAACACATTGAATATATTTAGTTATTTATATCTTACTCGCCTTGCAACCAACGCACCATGAGCGCGATGTTTTGCTGCGCTTTCATCGTGTCATATCCCGCAACCTCAACTTTTTTCACTAAAGCATTTCCTTCGGCAATCATCGATTCAATTCGCTCTGGCGGAAAAATCATCAACGCTGCCTGCAAAGTATCGCTGTCTTCACTCAGCAAACTCGGCAGTTGTTCGTCATCGCGGATGATGTCATCCGGGTTGAGAATATCTGAAACGATGAGGTAATCACAAAGTTGTAAATGCAAACGCGTGTGCTCTTCGTCACCTTCAAATTTTTCTATTGCATGCGGATCGTTTTGCGAAGAAGTCAGTAAGGTCGCACTAATCGCTGCGATCAATTTTTTAACTGCCTCTTTGATGGTTTTAGTTTCGCCGGGCAAACCCGTACAAACCGCGTAGTGTTGTTCGAGCTGCGCCTTTAACAGCAGCACCACCTCGCTCTCGACGTTTTTATCTAACTTGATCGTGCGTTCAACTAGCTCGCGGAATTGCTCCATAAACTGACGCGATGCGACTTGATCTTGCTGTTGTGCCGCGTGAATATCTTGCTGAGTAATGCGTCCGCCCGCATCACCAAATAGTGGCTGATCAACCTTGCGTTGTAACTGGCGCTCGCGGGGGCCAGGCTGCCCTGAGAAATTAAGGCTCATGGCTAATTGTCCGTTTGTCTGCGCTTGGCTGGCGGCTTGCTCACTGCATCAATCGCATCAGAAAAATCGCCCACGTCTTGAAAGCTTTTATAAACCGAGGCAAAACGAATGTAAGCCACTTTGTCCAACTTAAGTAGCTCTTTCATCACCATCTCACCAATTTGGCGCGAGCCAATTTCACGTTCGCCCAAACCAAATACTCTTTGTGTCACATGATCAACCGCGGCATCTACCAACTCGGTAGAAACTGGACGCTTATGGAGTGCACGCGTAAAACTGGTACGCAGCTTTTGCGGGTCAAATTCACTACGCATGCCGTTTTGCTTCACCACTTGCGGCATTCGTAACTCAACCGTTTCGTAGGTTGAAAACCGCTTTTCGCACGACAGGCAACGGCGACGACGGCGAATGCTATCGCCTTCGTCATTTTCGCGCGTATCCACCACTTGGGTGTCGGGGTGCTTACAGAAAGGACATTTCATAGGGGCAGTTATCAGTCTTTAGTCACTAGTTATTAGTGGGGGGCACTACGCGGCCAACTATTAACTATTGACTAAGATCTAGTAATTAAGCTCCGTAAACCGGGAACTGTGTTGTTAGCTTCTTCACATCCGCAACAACACGAGCGATGACTGCATCATCATTAGGCGCATCCAACACGTCAGCAATCAGATGAGCCAATTTCTCAGCCTCTGGCTCTTTAAAGCCGCGAGTTGTCATCGCAGGAGAGCCAATGCGGATACCTGAAGTGACGAATGGCTTCTGTGGATCATTCGGAATCGCGTTTTTATTCACGGTGATATGCGCACGACCCAAAGCTGCCTCTGCATCTTTACCGGTGAGATTTTTTGCTTGAAGATCAACTAAAAACACATGGCTATCGGTGCGACCAGACACAATGCGCACACCGCGCTCAGTCAATACTTTTGCCATCACGCGAGCATTGTCGATCACCTGCTTTTGATAGTCCTTGAATTCTTTGCTTGCTGCTTCCTTGAAGGCAACCGCTTTCGCCGCAATGACGTGCATCAACGGACCGCCCTGCAATGCTGGGAAAATCGCTGAGTTGAGCGCCTTCTCATGCTCCGCTTTAGCCAAAATCAAACCACCGCGTGGGCCGCGCAAAGTCTTGTGAGTGGTAGTCGTCACAAAGTCAGCAATACCCACTGGGTTAGGGTAATAGCCCGCTGCGATCAAGCCCGCATAGTGCGCCATGTCTACAAATAGATAGGCACCCACGCTATCGGCGATCACACGGAAACGCTTCCAATCAATCACCAAAGCATAAGCAGAAGCACCTGCCACAATCATCTTTGGCTTGTGTTCAGTCGCCAAGCGCTGCACTTCGTCGTAATCGATTTCTTCTTTATCGTTCAAGCCGTACTGAATCGCGTTATGGAGCTTGCCGCTGATATTCACCGACGCACCATGAGTGAGGTGACCACCGTGCGCCAAGCTCATCCCCAGAATAGTGTCGCCAGGCTTGAGCACAGAAACATAAACCGCTTGATTAGCCTGTGAACCAGAATGAGGCTGCACGTTAGCGTATTCCGCACCGAACAACGCCTTTGCGCGATCAATCGCTAGTTGCTCTGCCATATCCACAAATTCGCAACCACCGTAATAACGCTTAGCGGGATAGCCTTCAGCATATTTATTGGTGAGCTGGCTACCCTGCGCTTCCATCACCGCTGGACTGGTGTAGTTTTCCGACGCGATCAACTCAATATGATCTTCTTGGCGACGGACTTCTTTTTGCATGGCATCCCATAAATCGGGGTCAACAACGGCGAGGGTATTTTTGCGCGAGAACATGATGGCCTTTCAAAGTAATAGGTGAAATCGGAAAGGCGCGCATTTTATCATGCGGCGGCTAATACTCCATGAGGTCTGATTGGCTCGCTTTCACCTAAACATTCAGCAAAGTAGACTGAATATTCATTTAAACTTTGAAAAAAATTCATAATTCAATCCACTAGTGTCCGGTTAAGAATCGAATAGATTCAATTGGTTGCTGAGATCTGTGTT
>JBAXEJ010000098.1:0-6717 GCA_037140475.1 Gallionellaceae bacterium | reverse complement strand
GATTTGATCGCCACCGGTGGCACGGCCGAGGCAGCGTGCAAGTTGATCGACAAAATGGGTGGACAAATCGTGGAGTGCTGTTTCATCGTTGATTTGCCAGATATCGGTGGTCGGAAGCGCTTAGAAAAGCATGGGCAAAAGGTGTTTGCCTTATGCGAGTTTGAGGGCGACTAGCAAGCTTTAATCTTCAAGTTCAATTTCAGAGTCACAGCCAATACCCGAGGCGATGCGACGCAAGAAAATTCGCCCCATGACGTTGCTGAGTAATTTAGGGATGAATAACGAGTAACGATCTGGCGCGGTAACCATGCCGCAAATGTAGCGTTGACTTGCATCCTGCCAAATCAGTGCGCGACAGCGACCCGTGCGCTGAAATAGAAACACAAGTGCGACCGGACAGGGCTCGGTTGCACAGCAAACTCCGCAGCCATTGCAAGGTTGAGTTATAGGTGGCTTTTGCGGTGCAAGCACGTGTAGCTCAATGGGATGTTGAAATATCTTTTTTCGCATCGCTCAATAGTAGTACGCAGCAGAAATTCAACCTAGCGATGAATGGCTGTCAACGTGTGCGCAATCGGTTATATCAATACGCAGCAACAAAGTGTCAAATATATTTGACATTCCAGGCGCGTGCCAAGTAGCATTCTGACTATGATTAATAGTTTAAAAATTGCTGGCTCACAAATAAAGCAAGCTCGACTGAAGGCAGGAATAAGTCAGGCCGAGTTGGCGCATTTGGCGGAGGTATCACGCGCGACTATCAATGCGCTCGAAAATAATACCATCAAGGAAATCGGCGTGAACCGTCTGAATCGAATCGTTTCAGTGAGCAGGGCGTTAGGCGACGTCCACTCCATACCTGTGCAGGTGCAACGCAAATCCACCCTTCTGGAGCTATCCTTTCCGTATGACTGGAGTAATTCAGCCATGCCGGATGCGCTCCTCATTAACAAGGTGGTTGAGCGGGGATTATTTGAAGATATAGCCAAGATTGCGACTCGATTCGGCATTACACCGTTACGTCATTCCATTGCGGAGTTTTCAGAACACAATCGCACGGCTGCGCCCGCGCTAAACCGGATGCTGGGCAATATTGAAAAGGCAATGCATGTTGAAGCTTGATTACATGCCAGAACGTACCCGCCGCGCCTTTGAAGTATTGGCGCAAGAGCCATTGATGCAGGGCTTTGTGTTGATCGGTGGCACGGCACTATCCATTCAGATTGGACACCGCTTGAGCGAAGACCTTGATTTTTGGTTGCCCGCAAAATCACTCTCCAAAGAGCGTGTGGACTCGATCTTGTCCAATGTAGGCAAGCAAGGGCTCCTATGCGAAATGGCAACGCCTGCGTGGAAAATATCGCAGGCGCGCATCAACGGAATTGATTTGTTGGCGCAAAGCCGCGACCACATTATTGGCGGCGTCAAAGTCACATTCTTCGCCCGCGACGACGTTCCCTACCGTCATTTCGCAAACATGGGAACGATCAAAAGCAAAGCCCAATTCCGCATTGCGGATGAAGACACCCTGTTTAATATGAAATCGTGGCTCATCTCGCAAAGAGTGCGGTCGCGCGATTTGTACGACCTGATGATATTGATGCAACGTGGCAAAACGTTACAAGACATCCTTGATGCTGGTGCGCAAGCCGACCCGTCTTATCAGCGCGAATACGCCAAAGAAGTGCTGGTCGGTAATGTGCCGCTTGATGCGGATGATGAAGGATTTGAATCAATCGAACTCAATGCCACACTGGATAGCATGTACCGATATTTTCTGGCGGCAGTGAACGAGTACGAAGTGAGTCTTGCAAGCGCCATCAACAAAGCAATGCTGACGGGGAAATGATGGATGCCTAGAATCTAGGGTGGTGGGAGCATCGAATGTTGCTTCACCATCGACCTGTCAGATATTGTCGGACGCGCAAGATTGGAAAAGCTGGGACAAATAGTGTCTGCGTTGTGTGAGTTTGAGGGAGCTAAACGCCCTTTTATATGCGAATCATAAGTTGGAATTGTAATGGGGCACTTCGCAAGAAGCTGCATCAACTTGTTAAGCTTGATGCGGATATTCACGTCGTTCAAGAATGTGAAGATCCTGCTCAATCTAAAGACGATCATTACAAGACTTGGGCTGAAAACTATATTTGGGTTGGAAGCAATAAAAATAAAGGACTTGGTGTATTTGCAAGTAAAGACATTCAGCTTTCTTTACTCAAATGGGATTCTGATGTTTTGGAATACTTCTTACCGTGCAGAATCAATGGCGCCATTACGCTACTTGCCGTGTGGACTAGACAGGCAAATTCGCCAACGTTTGGTTACATCGGCCAGATGTGGAAGTATCTGCAGAAACACAAGTTACAGTTACCAACAACAAAGACTATTTTGTGTGGAGATCTGAATAGCAATGCCAGATGGGATGTTTGGGATCGTTGGTGGAATCATAGCGATGTCGTGATGGAGTTGGAACAAAGCGGAATTAAGAGTTTGTACCACTATCAAAACGACGAGTTGCAAGGCAAGGAATCCCAACCAACTTTTTATATGTATCGAAAATTGGAGCGCCCCTACCATATTGATTACGCATTTTTATCGAGTGATTTGCTCACGTCATCAGCCGTCTCAATCGGAAAACCTGATGAATGGCTGGAATTCAGTGATCACATGCCCGTTGTATTTACGATTGATTAGTTTGAGAGAAATTAAATGAAAGTCGAAACCCTGCGTTGGACAGACGGTAAATTGGAAATGATCGACCAGCGAATTTTGCCTGCTGAATTTAAATATTTGAGTTATGACTCTGCTGTTGCGGTAGCGGAAGGTATTCGCAGCATGGTGGTGCGCGGAGCGCCGGCGATTGGTGTGGCGGCAGCTTATGGCGTGGCGCTAGAGGCATTGAAATTACAAGATAAAGTTACAGCACAATTTGAAAAGGATATGGCGGCTGGCTTCACTGTGCTTGCCGCCAGTCGCCCGACGGCGGTGAATCTGTTCTGGGCGTTGCAGCGTATGCGCCAAGTGTGGGAGGGTATCGCTACACAATCACCAGAGCAAATTGCAAAGCGCTTGCTCGCTGAGGCCCATGAAGTTCACGCAGAAGACATTCGCATCAACCGTGCGATGGGGGCGTTCGGCGCTGAATTATTAAAAGATGGTGCGCGGGTGTTGACGCATTGCAATGCAGGTGCATTAGCGACCGCTGGCTGGGGCACGGCGCTAGGTGTGTTTCGCTCAGCCGTGGAGGCAGGTAAAAAGATTTCCGTGATTGCCGATGAGACGCGTCCTTTTTTGCAGGGCGCAAGGCTTACCGCGTGGGAGATGGTACAAGAAAATATTCCTGTGACATTAATCACCGACAACATGGCGGGCTACATGATGGCGCAAGGAGAGGTGGATGCCGTGGTGGTGGGAACGGATCGCGTGGCGTCCAACGGCGATGTGGCGAACAAAATTGGCACTTACATGGTGGCAGTTTTAGCTAAGCGTCACAACATTCCGTTTTATGTAGCGTGCCCGCTTTCCACCATCGACATGAATATCTCATCGGGCAAAGATATTCCTATTGAAGAGCGCTCAGTGGATGAGGTGAAAGGCTTTCGCGATTATCACTGGGCGGCCGAAGGTGTGAAAATTCGTAATCCTGCCTTTGATGTGACGCCAGCGGAACTGGTAACAGGGTTGATCACTGAGCGAGGTGTCGTGCATCAACCAGATACTGCAAAATTGCGACAACTGTTTTCCCAAAATTAGTAGCCGATGTGTATCATGCGATATAAACAAGCGCGCTAAATTTTGGAGTTTTGCCATGAAAAAAATACTACTAGTTGATGATGAAAAGAACGTGCTGAGTGCTTTGCAGCGTGAGTTGCGATCACACTTTGAAATCGAAGCCTTCGACAACCCTGTCACCGCACTTGAGCGTTGTCGAGATCAGCAATTTGATTTGGTCATTGCGGATTACAAAATGCCTGAAATGAATGGCATTGAATTTCTGAAGAAGTTTGGTGCGCTACAACCTGATGCTTCCCGTTTAGTTTTGAGTGGCGAGGCTGATATTGAGGCGCTGGTGCGCACCATCAATGAAACTCATATTTATCGCTTCTTAGCTAAGCCTTGGGAAAAAGCCGAGCTGCTGTCAAGCATTGAGCAGGCCGTAGCTTATCGTGATGCGATCCTAGCTAACCGCGCCACAGCGACTTCGCAAGCGGCGAAGGGGCAGCCAGAGAACACGGTTTACCGCATCGTGTTGGTGGAAAATGATCCGCATTTGCAATCAGCTAAGGTGCGTGGTTTAACGGATGAAAGTGGACACGCGAATTTGTATGGCGCAATGCAACATGAAATTGGTCAGGCCGCGACCCAAGCGAAGAAATTTAAGTGCACGGTTGAGGCTTTTGCGAATGCACGAGATACTATCGCGTATGCTGAAAAAAACGAGTTCGACTTGGTGATTGCTACTCAGCTACTGCCTGATATGGAAGGAATTCAGTTATTGAGTAAGTTGAAAAAACTCGTGCCGAATGCAGCACGTATTTTAATCAGCGATGAGCCGAGTAAAGCCATGCTGTCTCAAGCGATCAATGACGCTGAAGTGCAAAATATGTTGCGACTTCATTGGGGCAGTTCTGATGCGCATGCTGATATTCGCCGCCAAGCATGGAACATTTATCAGCTTAAAACTGCGGCCATTCAGGCCTTGGCCGCTCGCGATTTATTGTTAGGTAAATAATTTGAGTTTGAAAGCCAGCTAGGCTTTTTGTTCTGCTGGGGTGTCGGCTGGTTTAACGGGTAGGTACATGCGCATGATCGTACCTTTGCCGACCTCGCTTTTTACCTCTATACGCCCTTTGTGTTTTTGCATAATTCCGTAAGTTAGCGATAGCCCAAGCCCCGTGCCTTTGCCAACGGGCTTGGTAGTAAAAAACGGATCGAAGATGCGCCTGATGTTCTCAGGTTCAATACCCTTGCCGGTGTCCTCAACCTCTATCCAAACCTCATCATTACTAGCACCACTGCGGATGGTGATGTCGCCCTTTGTTTCAATTGCCTGCCCGGCGTTGACCAAGAGATTTAAAAATACTTGGTTGATTTGCGAAGGCATGCAATAGACCTCGGGGAGGTTCCCGTACTCTTTATGAATCTGACATTTGTATTTCAATTCATTCCAGACGATATTCAGCGTGGAGTCGAGGCCTTTGTGCAAATTAAACCATTTCCAACTCTCTTCCCCCACGTGCGAAAAATCTTTTAAGTCTTGCACAATGTTTTTCATACGCATCAAGCCATCTTTAGATTGCGCCATCAGCTGAAAAATATCTTCTTTGATGAAGTCGTAGTCTTTACTTTGTTTGAGTTTGTGTACGCTATCGAGGGCCGGACAGGACTGACCTGTTTCTTTTTCAGCTTCTTCATAGGCGGCATTGATTAAGAAAATATCGTTTAAATAGCTTTCGAGTGTCCCCATATTTGAATAGACAAAGCCAATCGGATTGTTGAGTTCGTGGGCAACGCCGGCGGCAAGTTGGCCTAGGGAGGCCATTTTTTCGGATTGCAGCAGATGGCTATGTGCCTCCTCTATGTTTTTGTTTAGGGCAATCTGTTCTGCCAAATTGCCTATGACTTCTATCTCGAGACGTTGGCGGCGAATAATGCGCCACATATCATTGCCAAATATTTTCGCAATCTCGATGTCCTCTTCATCATAGTTTGAGTCTTTGTTGCCAACGCCGAGAATGACTCGCACCTTGTCGCCTTCAATCAC
Source organism: Gallionellaceae bacterium (assembly GCA_037140475.1). Taxonomy (GTDB): domain Bacteria; phylum Pseudomonadota; class Gammaproteobacteria; order Burkholderiales; family Gallionellaceae; genus PALSA-1006. Next base: position 953 of record JBAXEJ010000098.1, on the reverse strand, counting down.
CGGCACACTGATGAGTCGATTAAGTGTTGAGTGCCCCTCTGGCAAGCCTCTTTTCTTGGGATAGCTCTCGTAGTCATTAAACACGACTGGTTTATGTTCACGTAAGCAGTCTGCCCAGATGCCGGCTTGTGACACCGGGTAGTGATTGTCGTAGCCAGCAGTGCAGTATTTTTCTTGAGTTGCCTGTGACCAAGCGACAAGCTCTATGGTTTCTTGATCGTCATTGACGAAGTGGATGAAAGCGATTTTACTGGCGGTTAAATCCTCAACCCACTGCAATCCGGCTTGCATAAACTCTTTTTCGGGCAGTTTTGTGGCGAGATCGTTTAAGTTCAACAATCCCTCAAAACGTTTGGCATCACGACTTAGCTTGCGCACCATGCTGTGCCGTTGCGTGACATCGCGGGCGATACTTTGACGATACTTTTTTCCTTCAAATTCGAATAGACGAGTGCTCACTTCGACGGGGAAGGTGCTGCCGTCACGACGCTTATGTCGTGTTTCAAACACATCCCCAGTTTTTGAGGCTAGTTTAAGTTGTTGAGATAAATCGTCGTGGGTGGAAGGATCTCGCAGGTCTTTGATGTGAAAAGTTAATATTTCTCCCAATGTCCAACCATAGGTTTGCACTACCACGTCATTCACATCAAGGATATTGCCTTCCTCATCCATCAAAAAGATGAGGTCATTGGCAAAGTGAGTCAAAAAATCAAATTGATCACTTATGTTTTTTAGGCTGAGCTTCTGTTGAGTCATTTCATGAACCGACTTTCTGTTTGATCGGTAGCCATACGCGCATTGAGGTGCCTTTTCCTAAGGCACTATGTACCGTAATGTGGCCACCGTGTTTTTGTACGATTCCATACGATACGGATAAACCTAATCCTGTGCCAGAACCTACTGGCTTGGTAGTGAAAAAAGGGTCAAAAATTTGTTTAATATTTTCAGGCGGG
>JBAXEJ010000097.1:0-6750 GCA_037140475.1 Gallionellaceae bacterium | reverse complement strand
GCTTAAAGCTACCCATGTAACCCACGGGCGCATCTAGCCACACGTAGAAAAACTTACCCGGTGCATCGGGAATTTCAAAGCCAAAATACGGCGCGTCGCGCGAGATATCCCAATCTGAAAGTTTGTTTTCTCCCTCAGTGCCAAGCCATTCTTGCATCTTGTTCGACGCTTCAGTTTGCAGGGTATCGCTGCGAGTCCACTTGCGTAAAAACTGTTGGCAAGAGTCAGCGGAGAGTTTGAAAAAGTAGTGATCAGAATTGCGTAACTCAGGCTTAGCGCCCGATACAGCAGAGAAGGGGTTAATCAGGTCAGTCGGTGCGTAAGCCGCACCGCAAACTTCGCAGTTGTCACCGTATTGGTCTTTGGCGTGACACTTAGGACATTCGCCCTTGATGAAACGATCTGGTAAAAACATATTTTTGACGGGGTCATAAAACTGCTCAATGGAGCGCACTTCTATAAGGTTTTCGGCTTTCAGTTTGCGGTAGATACCTTGGGCAAATTCTTTTGTCTCGTTTGAGTTGGTTGAGCCGTAGTTGTCGAACTGAACGTGAAAGGCGGCAAAGTCGTCATAGTGCTCTTGCCACACGCGTGCGATGAGTTGTTCTGGTGTAATGCCTTCTTTTTCTGCACGCAACATGATCGGTGTGCCGTGCGTGTCGTCAGCGCAAACATAGTGACACTCGTGCCCGCGCATCTTTTGAAAGCGTACCCAAATGTCAGTTTGGATGTATTCGACGAGGTGGCCTAAATGGATGCTACCGTTAGCGTAGGGTAAGGCAGAAGTTACAAGTATTTTACGGGTCATGTGGCGAGTTCCTTAAACGAGGCGCGATTGTAGCAAAACCCACGCATGGTCGAGGAATTAGGTAAAATCGCGACCGCACAAATTCATCAAGGAACAGGCATGAGCATCAAGTCAGATAAATGGATACGCCGTATGTCAGAGCAACACGGCATGATTGAGCCGTTTGAACCTAAGCAAGTAAAAGAGCAGAACGGACAAAAAATCGTTTCATATGGAACATCAAGTTACGGCTACGATATTCGTTGCTCGCGTGAGTTTAAGTTGTTTACCAACATCAACAGCACGATCGTGGACCCGAAAAATTTCGATCCCAATTCTTTCGTTAATGTCGAAGCTGATTATTGCGTGATCCCCCCTAATTCTTTTGCGCTAGCTCGCACGGTTGAATATTTCCGCATTCCACGTAATGTCTTGACTATCTGTTTAGGTAAATCGACTTACGCGCGGTGCGGCATTATCGTCAACGTCACCCCGTTTGAGCCAGAGTGGGAAGGTTATGTAACGTTGGAGTTTTCTAACACCACGCCGCTGCCGGCAAAAATTTATGCCAACGAAGGTGTAGCTCAAGTTTTATTCTTTGAGAGCGATGAGGTTTGTGAAACGTCGTACAAAGATCGTGGTGGTAAATATCAAGGGCAGGTCGGCGTCACGCTACCTAAAATTTAAGTCACACTGCTTACTAGAAAGTAACCATGAAATTCAATTTCCCAATCATCATCATCGACGAAGACTTTCGCTCGGAAAATGCCAGTGGTCACGGTATTCGCGCGTTGGCACAAGGTATCGAAAAAGAAGGCATTGAAGTGGTCGGCATGACCAGTTACGGCGATCTCACTTCATTTGCGCAGCAACAAAGCCGCGCTTCCGCTTTCGTGTTGTCGATTGACGATGAAGAATTTGGTTCGGGTAGCGAAGAGGATACCGAAGTCGCACTGCGCACTTTACGTGCTTTTGTAGAAGAGATTCGCTACAAGAATGCGGATATCCCAATTTATCTTTATGGTGAAACACGCACTTCACGTCATATTCCAAATGATATTTTGCGTGAGTTGCACGGCTTTATTCACATGCACGAAGACACGCCTGAATTTGTTGCGCGTCACATCATTCGCGAAGCAAAGTCCTATATGGATTCCTTAGCGCCGCCGTTCTTTCGTGCGCTTGTGGGCTACGCGCAAGATGGCTCATACTCATGGCACTGCCCAGGCCATTCAGGTGGTGTCGCGTTTTTGAAATCACCGGTAGGCCGCATGTTCCACCAGTTTTTTGGTGAAAATATGTTACGCGCTGACGTGTGTAATGCAGTCGATGAGTTGGGGCAGTTGCTCGATCACACAGGCCCAGTGGCCGCTTCAGAACGCAATGCGGCGCGTATTTTTAGCGCCGACCATTTGTATTTTGTTACCAACGGCACGTCAACTTCTAACAAGATTGTTTGGCACTCTACTGTGGCACCTGATGACATCGTGGTGGTTGACCGCAATTGCCATAAATCAATTTTGCACTCGATCATGATGACTGGGGCGGTACCTGTTTTCCTGACCCCAACACGAAATAACTTTGGCATCATCGGGCCGATTCCACTGAGTGAATTTCAGCCTGAAACCATTCAACGCAAGATTGATGCGAACCCCTTCATCAAAGATAAAACACGTAAACCACGCGTGCTGACGATTACGCAGAGCACCTACGATGGGGTGCTCTACAACGTGGAAACATTGAAACAATTGCTCGACGGCAAGATCGACACCCTGCACTTTGATGAAGCGTGGCTGCCGCACGCGACATTCCATGATTTCTACAAAGATATGCACGCGATTGGCCGTGATCGTCCGCGTGCGAAAGATTCGATGATTTTCTCCACTCAATCCACGCATAAATTGTTAGCGGGCCTGTCGCAGGCGTCGCAGATTTTGGTGCAGGACAGTGATGCGAAAAAATTGGATCGCGATTGCTTTAACGAAGCCTACTTAATGCACACTTCAACCTCGCCGCAATACGCCATTATCGCTTCGTGCGATGTGGCAGCAGCGATGATGGAGCCGCCTGGCGGCACAGCTCTGGTTGAAGAATCCATTGCGGAGGCACTCGATTTCCGCCGTGCGATGCGTAAGGTAGATGCAGAATTTGGCGCGGATTGGTGGTTTAAGGTTTGGGGGCCAGATTACCTCGTCGAAGAGGGGATGGCTTCGCGTGATGATTGGATTTTGAACGCAGATGATCGTTGGCATGGCTTTGGCAAGTTGGCGCCAAATTTCAATATGCTCGATCCAATCAAGGCCACCGTGATTACCCCTGGCTTGGATGTGGACGGTGATTTTGCTGATAGCGGAATTCCGGCGGCGATTGTTACCAAGTATCTTGCCGAACACGGCGTGGTGGTTGAAAAAACCGGACTGTATTCATTCTTTATCATGTTCACAATTGGCATTACCAAAGGTCGTTGGAACACGATGGTGACTGAGCTGCAACAGTTCAAAGATGACTATGATCAGAACCAGCCTTTGTGGCGCGTGCTACCTGAATTTATTGCTAAAAATCCGCGTTACGAAAAAATTGGCCTGCGCGATTTATGCGACCAGATTCACGGGATTTACAAAGCCAACGACGTAGCACGTTTGACAACGGAAATGTATTTGTCCGATATGGTGCCCGCGATGAAGCCATCCGATGCGTTCGCGAAAATGGCGCATGGTGAAATTGATCGTGTGCGCATTGATGATTTGGAAGGTCGCGCGACAGCTGTACTGCTAACGCCTTATCCACCGGGCATTCCATTGCTTATTCCTGGTGAGCGTTTTAATAAGACAATCGTGGATTACCTACGTTTCGCCCGTGATTTCAATAAGAAATTTCCGGGGTTTGAAACGGATATTCACGGCCTAGTGGCCGGTGAGCTTGATGGGCAACGTGTCTATTACGTTGACTGCGTGAAGTAGATTTTTCATTGGGTTCAATTCCCCTTAGCTGGGGGCGTCGTAGTTTCGTAAAATTGAGTTTCAGTCCGAAGGCTGCTTGTTGGGCTGAAGCCCAACCTACAAAAGCCAATGCCACTTTACGTAGATACTCGAGTTTTAACCCGACAGGATCTGGGTTGCAGCAGGGATTTTATGTTGATTAAAACTGCGCTTTTTTGCAAACAGTCTTAAAAACAATTTCAGTAATTGAGTTTGGATCAATTGGATACCAATCCATTGCTCGAGTACCTCGAGTCACGACTTCGCCCTTGCCCATCAGCTCGGTAAAGTAGGTGTAAGAAAGAGAGCGTGAGGTACGCTCTTTGCAGTCAAACTCATCGTGTGATTTTATTGATAAGTAAGGTTGCTCTGTTACCTTCATGCTCTTGGATAAATTGGTCAGGCTCCACACTTTTATTTTTGGCCAGTTTTTGCGCATCGTGGAGAAATTCGCATATACAGTAAAGGCCGTTAAGCTTTCGTGCGCTTCAATACTGTTGTCGCTTATATCGTCGCTAAACTCTGTGCCGTTCAAAAAGCGCACGCCGATGCGAACCCACTCTGCGCTTGCGTTGTTACTGAAAAGACAGAGCAACATTAAGAGCAATATTGGGCGCATGGCTTACTCCAAAACTGTATTAGGTTGTTGGCGCATGAATACGTTGATAACTGACGAAGTGATATTCCAGCGCTTGAGGTGTTTCTTGCGAGCGAACATCTTTCGAAACTGGTTGCCATTCATTTCTGTTGAACGAAGGGAAATGAGCATCGCCCTCAACGTCCTGCTGGATTTCTGTAATGTACAGCTTATCAACCAGAGGTAGTGCTTGTGCATAAAGCTCAGCTCCACCCACTACAAAAATTTCGTTATCTCCTGAGCATGCGGCAATTGCTTGTTCGATTGAATGCGCGACCAAGCAGCCCTCAACTTTCAACTCTGTATTGCGGGTAACAATTACCGTGGTGCGGCCAGGTAATGGCTTGCCAATCGAGTCGAATGTTTTGCGTCCCATAATCATATGGTGCCCCATCGTCAGCGCTTTGAAATGCTTGAGGTCTTCAGGGCAGCGCCACGGCAAAGTGTTGTTGATGCCGATGGTGCGGTTGCGTGCCATCGCTACTATGAGGGAAATGCAGGATTCGGGACGCAGGATGCGGGATTCAGGGGTGGTATTCAAAGTGAGCATGATTAATTTTCTTTTGATGAAAGCGATCGAATTAATCCATTTAGCATTTTGCCTATCTCGTTGGTTTTAGAAACGAGGTCAGATAGGGCTGCTTCGCCAATAAACTTAAGTCTCGCAGAAATTTGCAATTGAGTTTCTACTTCCATCAAAGATCCATGCGCGATGGAAAGATGATTTAAATATGCACCAGTTGACTTGCGACCATGCCCCTCGGAGATATTCGATGGAATGGAAACTGCCGCACGTCGAATTTGTGAGGTGAGCCCATAGCGCTCATCATTCGGAAAAGTGGTACTCACGGTATAAATTTCAGTGACTAAGTCCATCGCTTTTTGCCAAACAATTAACTCGTTATATTTCATTAACCCCTCCGGAATCCGGAATCCATGATCCTGATTTCTAGATAGCCACTGGCGCCTTAATTGCGGGATGCGGGTCATAACCTTCAAGCGTGAAGTCCTCAAGCTTAAAGCTAAAGATGTCTTTAACTTGTGGATTAATTTTCATCGTTGGCAGTGTGCGGGGTTCGCGTGAAAGTTGTAACGCCGTTTGTTCCATGTGGTTGGAATACAGATGTGCATCACCAAAAGTATGAACGAAGTCTCCGGCTTTTAATCCGCATACCTGCGCCATCATCATCGTAAGCAGTGCATAGCTGGCGATATTGAACGGCACGCCGAGGAAAATGTCTGCACTGCGTTGATAAAGCTGGCAGGAGAGTTTGCCATCGGCCACATAAAATTGGAAAAAGGCGTGACAAGGCGCGAGTGCCATTTTGTCGAGCTCGCCCACATTCCATGCCGAAACGATAATGCGGCGAGAGTCTGGGTTGTTTTTAATTTGCTCAACGGCAATTTTAATTTGATCAACGACGCGACCATCAACAGTCGCCCATGAGCGCCACTGTTTCCCATACACCGGGCCTAGATTACCGTTCTCATCTGCCCACTCGTCCCAAATGCTGACGCCGTTTTCTTTGAGATACTTGATGTTGGTTTCGCCCTGTAAAAACCAAAGCAGCTCATGAATGATCGAGCGTAAATGACATTTTTTAGTGGTGACTAAAGGAAAGCCTTGTGACAGATCAAAGCGCATTTGATAGCCAAATACACTCGTCGTGCCGGTGCCGGTGCGGTCTGATTTTGTTGTGCCGTGGTCTAGCACATGTTGCATTAAGTCGAGATAGGTGCGCATAAATTCAAAACCTTTTATCCGCAGATTACGCAGATTTCACAGATTAGATTTGCCGCGATTACGGAGAGTTAGGCAGATGTTTGAGATTTTACTCTGCGCTAATCTGCGTGATCTGTGGACAGGGTGTTTTTCAGCGATAATGACATCATTCATCATTTATCGAGGTCGCAATGCTAGCACAACTCCACACTACTCTTCCCCTCCCAAAAGTTTTCAGCGCGACACATCTGTTAATTTTTCTGCCAAAAAATAAAGCACTGCCAAAAGATTTTCCGCACGCACCATTGCTTGCTTCGGTATTAAAACGTCGTGATATGAAGGTCGATGAATTGGCGAAATCTGCCGTGAGTGCCGTGACAGAAAGTGGTTCGTTGGTAGTGTGGGCGATGGTGGATTTTGAGAAAGAAACTTTCGCGCAACAAGTGCAAGTGCGCAAAGCCTTGCAGATGCTTTTAGATGAGCAGCCCAAGCAGATTAGCATCGTGGCTTTGGGTGATGAGGTACAACGCAAACGCGCTGCCGAAATGGCGGTTTACGGGGCGTGGGTGAATGGTGCTTTGTTGCCTGTGCAGAAGAAAAAAGATGAGCGCAAACCGCTGAAGAA
>JBAXEJ010000096.1:0-6755 GCA_037140475.1 Gallionellaceae bacterium | reverse complement strand
TTTTATTGTTGATATGCCTACTGGCACGGCACTGGAACAAACTTCTGGCGTGCTCCACGACATTGGCAGGTATCTTTCTACGGTTCCCGAAGTGACCGACTATCAAGGTTATGCGGGTAGCGCGTCACCCATCAACTTTAATGGTTTGGTGCGTCAATATTATTTGCGTGCAGCCTCAGAGCAAGGGGATTTGCAGGTAAATTTACAAGATAAACATAACCGTCACCGGAGTAGCCATGAGGTGGCGACGAGTGTGCGCGAACCGATCGAAGCGATTGCTAAAAAATGGGGCGCCAAAGTAAAAGTGGTTGAAGTGCCGCCAGGCCCACCTGTGATGTCCCCTATCGTGGCTGAAATTTATGGCCCAGATTATGAAGGTGCGCGCAAAGTGGCGGGCAAGGTGCGTGAGCAATATGGCAAAACGGCTGACATTATCGGCATCGACGATAGTGTGAGTGAAGAAGCACCTAAGTTGCAGTTGCGAGTGTTGCAAAGTAAAGCGGCGCTACTCGGTGTGGCGCAGCGAGACATCGTGGACGCGGTGCAGGTTGCCTTGTCTGGCCAGGATGTAGCCTCCTTGCATGATGCGACTTCGAAGTATGCGCCGCCGCTACGTCTAGGTTTGCCACCAGAAAAACATAGCCAAATTGATGAAGTGCTCAAACTGAAAGTGCGCGCGCGTGATGGTGTGCTTGTGCCCTTGTCTGAAGTAGTACAGCAAATCAATTTACAGCGCGACTATCCGATTTATCACAAAGACTTAATGCCGGTGGTGTATGTGTTTGGCGATATGGCAGGCAAACTAGATAGCCCGCTGTATGGCATGTTTGACATCAACAGCAAAACCGAAAACATGGCATTAGATGAAGGTGGTGTGTTGCAAAGCTGGTATTTCCATACGCCTTCCGATCCTTACGCGAGCTATGCGTTGAAGTGGGATGGTGAGTGGCAAGTAACCTTCGAAACTTTCCGCGATATGGGTATCGCTTATGGCGTTGGCTTGGTGCTGATTTATTTGCTCGTTGTGGCGCAGTTTAAGAGCTACGTGGTGCCATTGGTGATCATGGCGCCCATTCCTCTCACTATTATCGGCGTGATGCCAGGCCATGCGTTGCTAGGTTCGCAATTCACTGCCACCTCAATGATTGGCATGATCGCGCTGGCCGGTATCATCGTGCGAAACTCGATTTTGCTGGTCGACTTCGTCAATTTACAAATTCGTGATGGCGTCGATTTGCAACACGCGGTGATTGATGCGGCGGCGGCTCGCGCCAAGCCCATTATCTTGACGGGGTTGGCGGCGATGCTAGGGGCGTTCTTTATTTTGGATGACCCGATTTTTAATGGCTTAGCGATTAGCTTGATATTTGGTATCTTCGTCTCCACATTGCTGACGTTGATCGTAATTCCAGTGTTGTATTACGCAACGCTGTACAAAAAAGTACCGTAATTTTTAACTAAACTCGTCCTCTCCTCAATCCTCCCCCGCACCCGGGAGGGGAAGCAAGCGAGAAAGGCGACCTAACCTTGAAGGAGCATTAACGCATGAACGCAGAACGCATTATTCGTATTGTTGCCGGTAGCATGATTTTGTTAACTTTGGCCCTAGGCGTGGAATCAAGCCCGCTATTCGTTAGTCATTACTTTTTGTTTTTCACCGCTTTTGTGGGTGTAAACCTGTTTCAAAGTGGCTTTACGAAAATTTGCCCACTGAACAACATCCTAGCTAAAATTGGTGTTAAAGGTAGTTGCTAAGTAAGCTTTCTCTCCGCTCGTTTTCCCACGCCCACCTCAGCCTGACGCTCGTCGGGTTGATGTGGGTTTTGCCTTTTCTGTATTACCACCACGCTTATCCCATTACCACCTTTTATCAGGAGTGGGGGGCTGCAGTATTGGGCGTACTAGCAATGCCGTTGTTGGTGAGCGGACGCTATTGGCAACAACCTGAAATTCCGCGCATCGTGCTACTGCCGATTGGCATGATGTTGCTGCTGCTCGTGCAATATCTGCTGGGGAAAGTCCCGAGCTTTGATCAAACGCTATTGCTCACCATGTATTTTCTGTGGATGGCGTTGCTGGTGATGCTCGGCCATCGTTTACGCATTGAACTCGGCCTCCCCAAGCTAGCCTTGATATTGGCAGCTTTTTTAGTGGTTGGCGCAGAGTTAAATGCGCTCGCCGGTATCTTGCAGCACTATCGCTGGCACACCTTTTTAAACTCTGTGGTCACCGTTAAAACCTCTTCGGCGGTTTACGGCAATATCGCCCAGCCCAATCACTTCGCGAACTATTTGGCGTTAGGCCTTGCTTCGATCGGTTTGCTATATATTCGTTGGTCAATGCGGGCGTGGCAAGTGGCCCTGTTGGTTGCGCCGCTGCTGTTTGTGTTGGTGTTGAGTGGCTCGCGTGGCACTTGGCTATACCTGATCTTTATGGCGGGCATGAGTTACCTCTGGCAGCGCAACGACAAATCTTATTTGCCGCTGCTGAAATATAGCGTCGCCCTCCTGGTGGGCTTTGCGCTAATGCACTGGGTAGTGCAAATACCTTGGTTGGCTGGATCTAGCACAAAAGTTACGAGCTTAGAGCGCATGTTCGGCGAAGTTGGAAGCGGCAGTATCCGCCTGCATCTGTGGAAAGAGGCCCTGCTGATTTTCACTAACTCCCCCTTGCTTGGCGCAGGTTTCGGTCAATTTGCTTGGCAGCATTTTTTGCTCGGTCCTGAACTACAAAATATTTCGATCACGGGTCTTTACAACAACGCCCACAACGTCGTCATGCAGCTCGCTGCAGAAACCGGTTTGGCAGGATTGATTGTTTTGTTTGGCACGCTCGGCTTGTGGTTTTGGCATGCGCGGCGAGAGCATCGCACTATTTATCTGTGGTGGGGCTACTCGGTGTTGGCAGTGTTGGGCATTCATGCGCTGCTGGAATATCCATTGTGGTACGGCTACTTCATTGGCATTGCTGCCGTTACCTTGGGTATGATGGAAACGAAAACTTATCGCCTTGAATTGCGCGGGCTGGGGCGCTTGTCGGTGGCGATGATGTTGTTGCTGGGCGCCTTGTCGCTAACCCAGTTATTTCAGGGTTATAAAAAATTGGAGCTGTCCTTGAAGCTGCGCCCAATGTCCAGCAATGACGCGAGTTACACCCCGCGTCTGCGAGATAGCTTGGTCGAGGTGTATGACTACGCGCTGTTGCGCCCCTATGCCGAACTCTTTATGACCGGCATGATTGAGCCTAGCGCAGATCATCTGGCAGAAAAAATGACCATGAATGAACGCGCCATGCGCTTTGTGCCGATTGCTCCGGTGGTATATCGGCAGGCGTGGCTACTGGCTTTGGCCGATCGACAGGAAGATGCTAAAGGTCAATTAAAACAAGCACTTTGGTCATATCCGAACGACTTCAAGGCTAGTCAGGTTGAACTAAAGGAAATGGCGATGAAAGACCCTGCGCACTTTTCCGCTCTGTTAGAATCCGCAACCCAAGAATATGAGGAGTATCAACGTGCTGGAGTATCTGCAAAATAATTTGATGATGGTGTTAGTGTTTGTGAGTAGCGGCATCATGCTGTTTTGGTCAATTTTCGGTAACAAAATTCGCGGTATTAAAGAAGTGGATGCTGCGGGCGCGGTGCAACTGATCAATCATAAAGACGCCATAGTGTTGGATGTGCGTGAACAAAAAGAATATGACGACGGCCATATTTTGAATGCAAAATTAATTCCCTTAGGCAAGTTGGGCGAGCGTATGGGCGAGCTGGAAAAGTATCGTGATCGCGCAATTCTGGTGATGTGCCGGAGTGGGCAACGCTCTTCACATGCCACTGCGCAGCTTACTAAGAATGGCTTTGCGCAGGCTTACCATTTGGCGGGCGGTGTTATGGCGTGGCAAAAAGCTAACCTTCCTTTGGAGAAATAACATGGCAAAGGTCGTGATGTATTGCACACAAGTTTGCCCCTACTGCGTCAATGCAGAGCGCTTACTAAAAAATCGCGGAGTGACCGAGATTGAAAAAATTCGCATTGATCTTCAGCCTGAAATGCGCGACATCATGGTGGCGAAAACCGGTCGTCGCACGGTGCCGCAGATTTATATCGATGACTATCATGTTGGCGGTTTCGACGATCTCGTGGAGCTGGATCAGGCAGATGAATTAATGCCACGCTTGAATAAATAACGACAAACATTAAGGAAAAGTAATGAGTGAGCAGAGCGCAGTGCCAGAGCAACAAGCTATTTTTAATATTGAAAAACTGTACGTTAAAGACCTGTCATTGGAAATCCCAAACGCACCGGCGATATTTTTGGAGCGTGAAAATCCACAGGTTGATTTGCAATTGAACACCAGTTCATCGCAAATTGAAGAGGGCGTTTATGAAGTCACCATCACGGTTACCGTCACTGCAAAAATTGGCGAGCAAGAAAAAGTGATGTTCTTGGTTGAGGCGAAACAAGCGGGCATTTTCCAATTACGCAATTTACCTGCGCAGGAAATGGAGCCAGTATTGGCCGTGGTCTGTCCAAACATTCTTTACCCCTACTTGCGCGAAGTGGTGTCTGACGTTGTAGTACGGGCTGGCTTTGCACCGGTAATCCTCAGCCCGATTAATTTCGATGTGCTGTATCAGCAACAAAAGAACAAAGCACCTGAAGTAACTCACTAAGTCCTATGAGTTGCAACACCCACAAAATTGCGCAACTGCTTCAGGGCGCAATTTTTTTTGGCTTGGGGAGTGTATTCAGTCAAGCGCAAGCCTTTGAATTCGTCTCAGTGGACACGCCCGCCATCTTGTTTGACGCTCCCTCGTTGAAGGCCAAAAAACTCTTTGTCGCCACCCGTTATTTGCCTTTAGAGCAAATCGTTACTTTAGATAACTGGGTCAAAGTGCGCGATGTTTCGGGGCAACTGTATTGGATTGAAAAGCGCGCCTTAAGTAGTAAGCGTTTTGTCATCGTCAATACTTCGGTTGCGGCAGTAAGGCAAAACCCTGAGGACACTGCGGCAGTGGTGTTTCAAGCGCCGCAACAATTAGCCCTAGAGTTGCTGGGTGACGAGAATGGTTGGGCTAAAGTGCGCCACCTTGATGGGGCAGGCGGCTATATCAAAATTACTGACGTGTGGGGCGATTGATGAAGATAGCAATTTTAGGTGCGGGTGCATGGGGTACCGCTTTGGCGATCAGCTTAGCACCGCGCCATCAAGTCACTTTATGGGCGCGCAATGTCGAGCAAGTGGCTGACATGCAGAGCAGTCGCAGCAACCAACGCTATTTGCCAAACATGGCATTCCCCGAGCCTTTGCAACTCACCTCCGATATGGATGCAGCATTGTCTGGGGCGGAGCTGCTCATCGTGGCCGTGCCCGTCTCCTCTTTGCGCGGCACCTTGCAGCGCATCGCTCAATCACCTGTCGCGATTCCTGTAGTTTGGCTGTGTAAGGGTTTTGAAGCGCAAACCTCGCAATTGCCTCACCAAGTTGCCGCCGAAGTTTTGCCGGCTAATTTTTCGCGCGCTGTGTTGTCTGGCCCGAGTTTTGCGCAAGAAGTTGCGCGAGGCTTGCCGACCGCACTCACGCTTGCCTCCAACGACATCGCATTCGCGCAGCGTATTGCGCAAGCCTTGCACCATTCCCGTTTGCGCATTTATTCCAGTGCTGATGTGGTGGGCGTGGAAATTGGCGGGGCGATTAAAAACGTGTTGGCGATTGCTGCGGGCATTAGTGACGGTCTGCACTTGGGCTACAACGCCCGTGCAGCGTTGCTGACACGCGGCCTGGCTGAGATGACGCGCTTAGGCTTACGCATGGGAGGCAAAGCCGAAACCTTAGGGGGGCTATCGGGTGCGGGCGATTTGATTTTGACCTGTACCGGGGATTTGTCGCGCAATCGTCAAGTGGGCATGTTTTTGGCGAGCAAAAAAATCTTGGCAGATATTTTGAGTGAATTAGGTCACGTGGCGGAAGGCGTTTACACCGCGCGCGAAGTGCATCAGGTAGCGCAAAAGATGGGCGTAGATATGCCGATTTGCGAAGCCGTGTATCGTGTGTTGTACGAAAATATTGATGCCACCAAGGCATCCGAAGCACTGCTCAGTCGCCAGCCGAGCGATGAGTTTTGAGTTGAAAATTTAGCCACTAGAGAGCACTGAAGTCTGAACTACGAAAATCGAAAGTGAGTTTGTGGCTTGGACTTTAGTCCAACAAAGTGATGAGGTTTTACATCTTAAACCCGCTCTGCCGCCACGCTTCATACACCACCACTGCCACAGTGTTTGAGAGATTCAGGCTACGGTTATTCGGCAGCATCGGTAGGCGCAGTTTTTGTTCAGGCGCTAACCTTGCAAGTAATTCTGCTGGTAACCCTCTGCTCTCAGGGCCAAACAAAAAAGCATCACCTGCTTGAAACGCTACTTCGTGATAGGGATGCGAGCCTTTGGTGGTAAAAGCAAATAAGCGTGCATTAGGAATGGTGCGCAAACACGCATCGAGATCATCGTGCACTTGCAGGTTGGCATATTCGTGATAATCCAAACCGGCGCGTTTTAATTGCTTATCTTCCAGCGTAAAGCCGAGCGGTTTGATTAAATGGAGTTGCGTACCGGTATTCGCACACAAGCGGATGACGTTGCCGGTGTTGGGCGGAATTTCTGGCTCAAAAAGGATGACATTAAACATTGGCAACTCTCGTTAACTCAGTATTTTCCAATCCCTAAATGAGTCTGAACGAAGGATTTGGAGTTGAGTAATT
>JBAXEJ010000095.1:0-7038 GCA_037140475.1 Gallionellaceae bacterium | reverse complement strand
CCAATTCACGGTAATCGAGGGGCAGAACAATCGGCGGCCTGACATCGTGATCTTCATCAACGGCTTGCCGCTGGCGGTGATTGAGTTGAAGAATGCGGTGGATGAGGAAGCGACAATTTGGTCAGCCTTCAATCAACTGCAAACCTATAAGCAGCAAATCGGCAGTCTGTTCCATTACAACGAGATATTGGTGGTGTCTGATGGCACGAATGCCCGCATCGGTTCGCTGACGGCTAATCAGGAGTGGTTCAAGGTGTGGCGCACGGTCGATGGCGAAAGTGATGCGCCGAAGACTGCATTAGAGTTAGACGTGCTAGTGCGCGGGGTGTTCGAGCCGAAGCGCTTTCTCGACTTGCTCCAGCATTTCATCGTGTTTGAAGAAGACACGGATAGTGATCGGCTGCATAAGATCATCGCCGGTTATCACCAGTTTCACGCGGTGAATGCCGCCGTGGAAGAGACGGTGCGAGCGAGCGGCATGGCCAATGAAAATACTCTGCGCCAAGACCAAGGTACTTACTGGGCAGGCCGTATGCACGGAGGCAAACCGGGCGACCGTCGCGCTGGTGTGGTGTGGCATACCCAAGGTTCGGGCAAGAGTTTTTCCATGCTGTTTTATGCCGCACGGGTGGTGAGCCATCCTGCAATGCGGAATCCGACGCTGGTGGTGTTGACTGACCGCAACGACCTAGACGACCAGCTTTTCGGGCAGTTTCAGCGTTGCCACGAACTATTGCGCCAGATGCCGGTACAGGCCGATAGTCGCCAGAAGTTGCGTGAGTTATTGCAAGTAGCCAGTGGCGGCGTGGTGTTCACCACGATACAGAAATTTATGCCGGACAAAGGCGAGAAAATGTCGGAGCTTTCGGCACGCCGGAACATTGTGGTCATCGCCGACGAAGCTCACCGCAGCCAATATGATTTGATTGATGGTTTGGCACGCAACCTGCGCGATGCGTTGCCAAATGCGTCGTTTATCGGCTTCACCGGAACACCTATCGAGAAGAACGATGCCAACACGCGGGCGATTTTCGGCGATTACATCAGCATCTACGACATTCAACGTGCCGTGGCAGATAAGGCGACGGTCCCCATCTATTATGAGAGCCGAATTTCAAAGTTGTCGCTGAATCAAGCTGCGCTGCCGGAGATTGACGAGGAGTTTGACGATATTACCGAGGGCGAAGAAGATGCCAAGAAACAGAAGCTGAAAACAAAATGGGCAGCACTGGAAGCATTGGTCGGTGATCCGAAACGCATTGCGCTTGTTGCCGCTGATCTGGTGCAACACTACGAGCGCCGCCTTGAAGCGATGGATGGCAAAGCGATGGTGGTATGTATGAGCCGCCGGATATGTGTTGATCTCTATGATGCCATCATCAAGCTGCGGCCTGATTGGGCGAGTGCCAAAGACGACGATATCGAAACCGAAAAGCAACAAAACTGCATCGCAAAAATCGTGATGACCGGCAGTGCCGATGATGGCCCGGATTGGCAACCGCACATTCGCAACAAGCAACGTCGCCGCGAGTTGGCCAACCGCTTTAAGGATAGCAAAGACCCGTTCCGCATCGTGATTGTGCGCGATATGTGGCTGACGGGGTTTGATGCGCCGTGCCTGCACACCATGTACGCCGACAAGCCGATGCGTAGCCACGGCTTGATGCAGGCCATTGCGCGAGTGAATCGTGTGTTCCGCGACAAACCCGGCGGCTTGGTGGTGGATTATCTTGGCCTCGCAGATCAACTGAAACACGCACTTGCCCTTTATACCGAAAGCGGAGGGCAAGGCAGTCCAAGCATCGACACCGCGCAGGCCATCGCGATGATGCAAGAAAAATATGAAGTCGCTTGCGCCATTTTGCACGGCTTCAACTGGGATAAGTGGATGAACGGCACGCCTGCCGAGCGTCTTGGCTTAATACCTGCTGGGCAAGAGCATGTGTTGCAACAGGAAGACGGCAAGCAGCGCTTCGTGCAGGTGGTGACTGATCTCTCGCGTGTGTTTGCGCTATGCGCAGCAACGGATGAAGCCATCGAGTTGCGCGATGATATTGCTTTCTTCCAAGCGATTAAGGCGCAACTCGCAAAGACCTCTGGCACGCAACGCCCGCCGGAAGAATTCGATGCCGCAATACGCCAGCTTGTGTCCAAGGCGATTATGGCCGATGAAGGCATTATTGATGTCTTCACCGCCGCTGGTTTGAAGAAGCCGGACATCAGTATTCTCTCGGATCAATTCCTTGCGGAAGTGCGCGGTTTAAAACACAAGAACGTCGCCGCCGAGTTGTTGGCGAAATTGCTCAAGGGTGAAATCAAAACACGTTCGGTACGCAATCTTGTGCAGAGTCGCGCATTTTCAGAAATGCTAACCAATACGCTCAACGCTTATCACAATCGCGCCATCGCTACCCACGAAGTCATCGAAGAGCTGATCAAGTTGGCTAAGGAAATGGATGCGGCAACCAAGCGCGGCGAAGACCTCGGGCTGAATGAGGATGAGATTGCCTTTTATGATGCACTTGCTGCGAACGAAAGTGCAGTCAAGGCAATGGGCAATGATGAGCTGAAAGTCATCGCTGCCGAACTCGTCACGCAGGTTCGCAAAAACGTAACCATTGACTGGGCGGTGCGCGAAAGTGCGCGGGCCAGAATAAAAGTGATGGTGAAGCGCATTCTCAAGAAGCATGGTTTCCCACCTGATTTGCAGGATGAGGCGACTAAGACAGTGCTGGCGCAGGCGGAATTGTTATCGGCTTTGTGGGCGGTGTGAATCAAAAACTAACCATCTCTTACAAGGGTAGTGGAAACTTAGAAGTACTCGATGATTAAGAAACTCTAATTTATAAAAATTGAAATGAAAGCAATTAAAATTAAGCATCCGCCACGTTTTTTGGCCGTTTAAAAAATAATGAAAACTCAATACAATCAAGGAGTTACAATTTTATTGAGCTATGCGAGTGAGCGCGCCTCTGCTCAGCGTAGCGTGCTGCAATATGCCTCGCAACTGGGCCTCGCGGACTCGCTAGATATTGCGCTCACTGAAAAAGGCCTTCGCATTAAATTGCAAGACACTTTTGCGCAGCAGTGGATGCCCGAAGCGGACACGCTACAACTATGCGAAAAACTAAATCTGCAACCCTTCGTGCGTAGCGACGATTTAGAAAAAGAAATTGTCATAGCGATGTGCGGTAGCTCACACCTCTTTGAGTATCCCAGCTACGCGGAATTTTTAGCTTCGGTGCACATTCGCCGCAATATCGTGCAAGCGGCACGCAGGACTGCCCTGTCATTTCACACCAGCAAAATCGAGCGCCCCGAAGAGTATTGGAGATACGACGAAGACTACGGTTTTGTTTTGCAGCCGGGTAAATCGCTGATTGATGCCTTACGTATGGCGACGCAGCCGGAAGTGTCAGGTCAGCAATATTCCTTCTCCTGCTACCGTGCCAGTGAATATGTAATTGTGCTGGGCGTTGCGCAGGAATTGGCGCATTGCAATTCAACGTTATTGGCGCAGCTCGAAACGCATTGGCAGTCGCGTGCCATCATGTCGCGCAAGTTTCACGATACCTTTTTGTATGAATATGGTTCGATGGAAAATCCCCTGCCGCCTAAATTTTATGTCCCTGGCGATCGCTTATGGTTCCGCAATCCTGATTCCTATTCTTCCGATGTGGAAGGCTACGAAGGCTCGTGGGTTATTTATCTGGGTAGCGGTTTATTCACCAATTTTTGGGTGTGTGAAAAGCCTTACAGCATGGCGGAAAAATGCGTGGAGATTTACCACTGGCGTCACGGCGTGGAAAAAGATGACTCAGGCATCTTGCGCATGAACGAAACCATTGTGGAAGCGCGAGTTAAAGAAACGATGCAGAACCCTACTGAGGTCGAACGAATTTTGAATTTAATGATGCGTTTGCGTGATCCGAGTGGTGTGTATGATGAAGGTGGCTGCATTGACACCTCACGCGAGTATCCGCGTTGGGTCTGTGTCGGCACGGCTGACATGGCGTTGCCGGCAATCAATTAGTTGCAGAATTAAGTGGGAATTTGTACTTTTAAATGAAACTGATCTTCACAATCCGAACGCAGTTATTGGCATTGGTGATGGCCATTGCCTTGCCGATGGTTGGCGTTCTTTTGTTTGCCATTTACGGTAATGCACAGCAGCGGGCTAGCGATGTAAAGTCCACCGCGCATATGCTCGCTCTGGCCGCAACATCTGATGTCGAGCACGTCATATCCAGCAATCGCGACTTTTTAATCCAGATGGCAAAGCGCCCGCTCATCCGCAAAATGGATGCCAAGCACTGTGATCAAGTGCTATGGGATTTTCGCGAGTTGTTCCCGAAGTCTGCGAACATGACGGTGATTGATATCAATGGTATTGCAATTTGCTCCGCTGTGCCTCAGCCCGGCGGCAAGCCGGTATCGGTGGCCAAAGCACCTTGGTTCAAGAAGTCACTGGAGGCGGATGGCCTTGTGGTGAGCGACCCCTTCTTTGGCCCGATCACTCACCGATGGGTGACAGTGTTGACCTATCCGATCCATGATAATCAGGGTAAGAAAATTGGTTTTCTCGGTCTTCCTCTCGATCTCGCTCTGTATGAACCCACTCTCTCCAATGCGCCGCTCATTCCAGGTACGACTATCGGGGTACTTACGGCGGATAGCACGGTGGTCTGGAGAAACCTCGACACCGAAAAATGGGTCGGGAAGAATTTGCGTGATAACAAAGCCGTTCAATATATTCTTCGCGACGATCATGTCAGCAAACATGTTTTAGATGGCATGGCCGAGGAGATTGTCGGGATCGATTCCGTTCTCAGGTTCTATCACGTCCATGTAGTAAAGGACGTGAAGTGGCGGGTGTATGTCGGCGTTCCTGCTGCTTATATCACTGCCAAAATGCATGCCGATTTGCTCAAAAATGTGCTGCTGAGTATCGTCGGCTTGTTATTTATTCTTGCGTTGGCGTGGTGGCTCGCACGTCAGATTTCGCGTCCGATCAGTGCGCTTGCTTCGGCCTCGCGCGCGATCAGGCAGGGTCGCGAAGATGCCAGAGCTGAGCTGGATGGTCCACCTGAGATCAGAGAAGTGGCGCAAGAGTTCAACGAGATGCTTGATGTGCGCTTGCGCGCTACGGCCGCATTGCGCGCAAGCGAGGCAAAACTTTCAGACGCACTAGTGATGGCTCGTTTGGGTCACTGGGAATATGAAGTGGCCAGCGATGAATTCATTTTTAATGATCAATATTATTCCTTGCATCACACCACGGCTGAGCAGGTGGGCGGATACCGTATGAGTGCGGCAGATTTTGCGCAGCGGATGGTCTATGCAGAGGATGTGCAACTGGTTGGGGTGACTATCCAGAAGGCACTGAGCGCCAGCGATCCGGATTTTTTCGAGCAAGTTGAAGCGAGAATTGTCTGTGCGGATGGCGAGATTCGCTGGGTACAGGTGCGCCTTAAGCTAGGGAAGAATGAGCAGGGATTGACCACCCGCCTGATCGGTGCCAATCAAGATATTACTGAGCGCAAGCATGCGGAACAAACTCAAGCGAGGCTGAACCGAGCGCTCAGATTGTTGAGCGATTGCAACATGACTCTGGTGCATGCGGAGGATGAGCACAAGCTGCTGAAGGAGATCTGCCGACTGGTGGTTGAGAAGGGCGGCTATCGTATGGCGTGGGTGGGTTTTGCCGAGAGTGATACGGAGAAATCTGTGCGCGTTGTCGCACAGTTCGGTGACGATCACGACTATTTGGCCGGGGCAGGAGTCCTCTGGTCTGATACTGAGCTGGGGCGAGGCCCGACGGGGACTGCGATCAGAACCGGAGTGACTGACATCAATCAGGATTGTCTGGGCAGTCCGCGAATGGCGCTGTGGCGTGAAGCCGCGCTGGTAAGCGGTTACCGTTCCAGCATCGCGCTCCCTCTGTATGTAAAAAAACAGGTGTTAGGTGCGCTCACCATCTATGCCAGTGACACCAATGTATTCGGTGTAGAAGAAGTGAAATTGCTGGAAGAACTAGCCAGTGATCTGGCTTATGGCATTCAGACTTTGCGTACTCGTACCGAGCATGAAGCCGCAGAAAAAAAGCTGGAGTTTTTGGCACATCATGACATTTTGACTGGTTTGCCCAATCGTCTCTTATTGCGCGACCGTTTTGAACAGGCGCTCGCGCAGGCAACTCGTGAGCAGTCTGGTGTGGCGGTGATGTTCCTCGATCTGGATAACTTCAAACAGATCAACGATAGCCTCGGTCATAACTACGGTGATAAGTTGCTGGTGCAAGTGGTCAATCGTGTGCGCAGCTGTCTGCGTGATACGGATACCATCAGTCGTCAGGGCGGTGATGAGTTTGTCGTGCTGTTGCCACATTTGCGTGATCTACACGTTATCGGCGGCATCGCAGAAAATATTATCGAGGCATTTGCTCGACCTTTTGAAATCGACAATTTTTCGATCAATACAACCTTTAGCATTGGCGTAAGTTTGTATCCTGATGACAGCAACGATTTCGATACCTTGCTGAAGAGCGCGGACACTGCGCTTTATCAGGCCAAAGATAGCGGCCGCGACACCTATCGTTTTTTCTCAGAAAAAATGAGTATCGATGCGCAGGAGCAGTTGCATCTACAGGGGCAATTGCGCAACGCAGTCAGTCAGCAGCAATTTCTGCTGCACTATCAGCCACAGATTGATATAGCGAGCGGCCGTATTGTCGGCGCAGAGGCGCTAGTGCGCTGGCAACATCCCGAGTTGGGGCTGATCCCACCTGGTAAATTCATTCCATTAGCGGAACGTAGTGGTCTGGTCATTCCGATGGGCGAGTGGGTGTTGCACGAGGCATGTCGCCAAGCACAGGTTTGGCGTGAAAATGGTCTGCCATTATTGATGGCGGTCAATATTTCTGCGTTGCAATTCAAACGCGGCAACTTGCTGGAAACAGTGGCTCAAGTATTAGAAAAATCTGGTCTGCCTGCCGAATATTTGGAATTGGAATTGACTGAATCTATCTTACTGCAGGAT
>JBAXEJ010000094.1:0-7048 GCA_037140475.1 Gallionellaceae bacterium | reverse complement strand
GTCAGGTGAAAATCGGATTCATGAGGTTTCCGGCGCGCGTTTTATTTGACTTGGGGGGTTGGATTTCCTATCCTTGGCCACTAGCTATAACTTTTAGTATCGACCTAAAACTCGCCTTATTCATCGCTTGCCTATTTGCCCATCCAAGTAAACTGAAAGTTCTTCATCAATTCACGAGGAATACTGAAATGGATACCGATCAATATTTCATAGCCAAAGATTATCTCCGTGAGTTTGATCTAAAAGAGTTGTTCGTGAAGCACACAGTTATTTTCTCTGAACTTCATTTTCATGAAGGTGATGAGCCTCTGTCGAGTAAGCAGCGAGATGTATTAACTAGCCAACTGCAGGACGTTATGAACGAAATGACACTGCTAGTATTGCGTAAGAAGAATTCAAATGCTCAGTATTTGAATCAAACTAAATCTAGAAAACCTGGCGTTCTCACTTCTACAGTTAAGCCTCCTATTGCGCATCAGGCTGATCATTTAAACCGAGCATACAGCTAGCGCACTAGTAGAGGGAAGTTGAGTTACAGGAGTACTAGATACTTTTTCTACTTGCCATCAAACCCAATATCCTCAACAATCTCGGTCGCAGTTTAGACCTCAACCTCACTAGGAAACCATTACATGAATCGCAAAGAACTTATTGAAGCATTGGCTAAGAAAACAGAATCCACAAAGGCTGACGCTGACCGCAATATTTCAGCATTACTTGAGATCGTTACTGCAACACTAAAGAAAGGCGACTCACTTGCGCTTGTTGGCTTTGGCTCATTTGAAGTACGTAAGCGTGCAGCACGTGTTGGCCGTAATCCAAAGACTGGCGCTGAGTTGAAAATTAAGGCTTCTAAAGTTCCAGCATTCAAGGCTGGTGCAACATTGAAAGCGGCTGTGAACGGCGCTAAGAAGTAATCGCCAAAATTATTTTGTAATGAAAAGGCCGGTTTGATCGCCGGTCTTTTTTTTAGTGGTAACGAATATGCCAACAACTCAAATCCTCCATTACCTCAAAGCCCATGGCGAAAGCCTTGATACTAAGATCGCCGAAGCAACTGGCATCACCCTTACCAAGACACGAGTTCTCTTGACGGAGCTTGCTGCTAAACGCGAGATAATGGTGTGTGATTCAATTCGAGTTGAAAAAGGTAAAGAGGTACGTAGTATGAGCTGTCGCTTAGCGGGTTTTGAACTGAAGCCCAAGCCAGGTCCAAAGACGAAGGGTTCTAAGTCGAAGGTTCAGCTAGTACTGTCTTAGTTGGTCAATGGCTGCCGCTAAGGTGATTTTGGGTTAGCTAACTGGCCTAACCGAGCATTCGAGATGTAATTTAGATAAGCATCGCAACCATTCAATTATTACGTTAATCGTCTGCTTCTTTAAGCTGTCTTAGCAAATATGATAAAAACACTTTTCGCTATTGTTGGAATTCTTTGTGCATTTCCTGCATCTGCAATAACGCCAGATCTGGTTGTGCAAAATCGAGTTATGTCACGTGCGATATCGTTCAGTGGGGATGGTAAATTACTCGCTGCAGTCGGCTCTTGGTCTATGTCGGGCGTGGCGCAAATATGGGACATTTCAACAGGGAAGTTATTTCGCGAGTTCGCTACAAAAGGTAGCCAGCTAAATGATGTGGCGTTTAGTATAGATGGCAGAGATTTGGCTACTTGTAGCGAAGATGGTGGAGCTGAATTGTGGGGTGTAAAAAACGGCTTACGTCGATTAACCCTTTCTCACCGTGATTGTAGAGCGATGGCTTTCTCGCCGAATGGCCAATTTATTGCTATAACAACTCATAGTGATGATGTTAAGGGCTATAAGAATTACGTAACACTTCTGAGTGTCGCTGATGGACAAGTAATAAGATCAATCGAAATGCCGCATCCGATGTCGATAGCATTTAGCGCAGATAGTTCGATACTTGTTTCAGGCAGTTTTGATCATGTTGTTCGCATATGGGATGTTGCTACTGGAGGGATTCGTTTAGAACTAAAAGGTCACCTCGGCTCAGTTGGCAAAGTATCTATTTCTGAAAAAAATCAATTAATCGCTAGTGCTGACGATGATTCAGTTCGCGTCTGGTCCATTACATCTGGAAAAACACTATGGAGTGATGCTGTAAAAACCAAGGGAATTTCTTTTGAACCGGGAGGAAATACACTTTATTTAAATATCAATCGGGGCTCCAGAGGGGTGGAACGTAGATTAGTTAATGGACTAACTGGGAAGCTAGAAAAGGTGATTAATGGGTCTGAACTCTTGCCAGATACTGCTACTTTTAGTCGAGGCGGAGACTTACTAGCTATTTCTGGTCTACCTCATGGTGGACGATCTATGGAAGGTGGAATCGAAATATGGAACGTCCCAACTGGGCAGCTTCTTAGAGAGATTAAAAGTAGTGTGACGATGTCCAGTCATGTCACTTTTTCTCCGAATGGTACGACAATAGCGGTCGCTGGTGAAAATGGTATCCATTTGTGGGATCTTAAAACGCTACTGCCACTCCGCTTGTCAAATCCTGATCGCACAAACTGCGAAAGTCAGCAAGGCTTAACGTTTACAAAGTCGGGTGATTCCATTCTGGCTTCAACTAGATGCGATCGTCTTGATTTACTGCCTCTAAATTCCGAAGGTCGTCGAGAATTCATGCCAACAACTGGGGCAGTAGTCGGGCCACACGTTCTTTCTCCAGATGGTGCTTTTGTGATTGCGAGCCTAACCTCTTGCTTGATACGCGACAAGAATTGCATGCAAGGAATTCAATCTTGGAATGTGAAGACTGGCGCGCTTCAATGGTTTTATCCATTTACTTATCAGTATGGTTTGCATGATTTGTCCATTAGCTCTGACGGTGAACAAATTGCAGTCGCTAGTAAAGTAGTGCAGTTTCTTGATTCATTAAGCGGGAAATTGCTCAAGCAGAAATCAATTAATTATCATGGGAATGTATTCATTCAGGCTGAGCCATATTCATTAGCTTTCGCGAAGAATGGACGCGTTGCAATTGGGTCTGGTTTTGGGCATGTAATCGAGCTCGAAAACTATCAAGATGATGTAGGAAAATACCTTGCTTATGAGCCTCTTGGTGAAGTCAATACCACTCATTCTTTCGTTCAAGTTCTTAAATACAGTCCGAATGATCGTCTCCTCCTCGCTGGTCGTAGTGACGGAATATTGTTGTTTCTCCAAGGGTCGAATAAAACAGAGGTTCGAGCTCATGCCGGTGCGATAACCAGCATTTCATTTAGCCCCGATGGGAGATTGGTGGCTACTGTCGGAAACGATGCAGTAATTCGAATCTGGGATGCAGAATCAAAGAGAGTTCTAGTTTCATTGATACAAGTTGCTGAGAACGATTTTATATTTGCTACTCCTTCAGGTATGTACAGTGCAACTCCAGGAGCTTTTAGTGAGGTAGCGTTTCGTGTCGGTGAACGGGTCTATCCGTTCGAGCAATTTGACATGCAATTGAATAGACCAGATCAGGTATTGAGCTCAATTGGCTTGGGATCTACAGAAACAGTTAATGCATATCGTCGAGCGAGGATTAAAAGATTGCAGCGATTAGGCGTTGATGAAAATATCATTGCGTTTGATTCTCATGTTCCCACTTTGGCTTTGCTAACGAAAAAAATTGGAATTTCTACTCGAGAACGGGTTTTGAAGATTCGAGTAAGGGCTGAAGATGCATTAACAGCGCTTGATCATCTCAATGTGTTGGTCAATGACGTTCCTATAGGAGGGTTGCGAGGAATTCCATTGGCTAAAAAAACTGGATCAGTGGAAATTGACGTTCCAATTGAATTATCTGCAGGAAGAAATAGTGTTCGAATATCTGTCGTAAATGCAAAACAGTCAGAATCGTTGAGTGAATATTTTGAAATTTATAATGCGGCACCAATTGTTAATCCAACTACTTATGTACTAGCTATTGGGATTTCAAAATATTTCAATAGCGATTACAACTTGGAGTATGCAGCAAAGGATGCATTAGATATTGCTAGTTTGTTTGAGGAGATTGGCGGCAAACAGAACACTAAAGTTTTGCGAATAATGGACAAGGAAGCAACTCGCGAAAATATTCTTGCAGCGAAGTCATTTCTCTTAAAGGCCAATGTTAACGATACGGTTATTGTTTTCGTTGCAGGACATGGCTTGCTGGATAATAAATTCGAATATTACTTTGCTACGACAGACATAGATGCCAATTCTCCTGAGAAACGCGGATTGCCTTTTTCTGGCTTAGAAGAATTATTGGACGGCTTAGCTTCTAGAAACAAATTATTACTCGTTGACAGTTGTAATTCCGGTGAGTTCGACGCACAACGCACCATTTTTGATGACGGGACGAAGGTTGATAGTGGGGTAGTGCGGACTAGAACAATACGCGCTTTGCGGCCTATCAGACCGATGGTCAACTCGGATTTTAATAACCAAATCCTTATTGATCAGTTTGCCGACCTTCGTCGTGGTTCTGGTGCATCAATTATCTCAGCAACAGGTGGCGCGGAGTTCGCTTTTGAGTCTGACCGTTGGCGTAATGGTGTGTTCACTTATTCTTTATTATACGGATTGAAATCGGGTGCATCGGATTCTAATTATGATGGCAAAATTACTGTGTCTGAACTGAGAGAGTATGTACTCAATGCAGTACAACGACTGACGCAAGGTGGGCAGAAGCCCACAAGTCGACGAGCAAGTCGAGAGTTCGATTTTGAAATTTCCTCAAATAATCTTTTGCTCATATCTGACCAAGCAGCTACTTGGGATAACCCGCTCATATGCGCTGACAGCCCTGACATTGCAAAATGTGAATGCCACATGAGAGGCGCAAAAAAATATTTCAAAAGTCTGCAGTCTTTGTTTACAACAATGCACGAGGTTAATTACGCAACGCGACATGGACTTCCAATGCCATCTGAATATGAAAAGCTACTTGCTGTATTTCACGAATGCAAAAACGACCGATTAGGAATTGATCAGTCGGCAGGAGTCCTAGATGCAACAATCGAAATTGATATCCATAAAATAAAGTGCCCACAAGGCATGGCCCTAATTAATTCAGATAAAAGAAATAAATCATTAAGGCCATTCTGTATCGACCAGACAGAGTTATCAGTCATGAATTTTGAGCAGTGTGTAAAGGCTGGTACGTGCAGTGCAAAATTTGTTATGTGTGATCCTGCGGCAAACTACGCTGTTCTCGGCAAGGAAACCCATCCGATGAATTGCGTTGGTTGGAATGATGCTGAAAGTTACTGTAAATGGGTCGGCAAACGTTTGCCTACGTCGCCTGAATGGTCATGGGCAAGTGTGGGTGGCGTGTCTACGAATAAATTTCCCTGGGGAAGTGCTCCACCACAGAGCGATATTTGCTGGAGAAGAGCTGAAGGGTCTCAGGCGTCTTGGCTTGGTACATGTGTAGTTGGAAGCTCGAAAACAGATATTACACAACAAGGTGTCCGTGATATGGCGGCTAATGTGGGTGAATGGACATCAACTGCAGGTGATGATGTAGGTACGAAAATCGCAATTGGCGGTGGATGGGCAGATAACGACAGCTCGATACTTATGTCAACCCAACCCTTTGATGCCTCACGGCGATATGGGGTACTCGGGTTTAGGTGTGCCAAAGATGTATTGGAGGCACGCTAGTTAGTGCTGTTGATTATGACTATCTAGCCAAGCGCATTAGCAGGTAGTGTTAGATAAGCTAGAGAGATTGTATTTCCAGATATAGACAAATAAAACTACATAGATAGTACTAGGCCGTTTGGCATATTGACTAAGTGTTCATGTAGGAATTGAATCCTAGCCGTCGAATTTTAAAACCATATTCATAATTGGTTCGGCTCAGGATTTATAAATTGCTATCCCCCGAAAATCAAAAATCTGAAAATATAGAACATAACTTCGACTTAGAGGTTAGCTATCTTTCTGATCAAAAGATTATCAAAATTATTGCCAACGGCGATTTGACCGCAGAAGCAAATCAACAGTTAGTTTTAACCACGATTGAAGCTAGTCATCAGTTCGATAGCAATCGCATACTGATAGATGAGCGAAATGTCACGGTCTCACTCAGCTTTGTAGATATTTACGACATGCCGAAGATTAATGAGCAACTGGGGGTTTCGGGTAATTTCCGTGTCGCGTTCCATAAGATGCAGCCATCCAACCCGCCCAATGGGAAATCCCATGGATGCCGCCGCCAAACGTATCACAGCGCCAGCCCAGTGCTATCAACGCCGCCGCCCCGAGAAAACCCTCTGGTATCGCACCGTCCTATCGCACTTCGAAACCTGGCTGGCGCTCACCGACGGGCCGGGTGATGAAGCCATCCCAACCTATATCGAGCAAGCCTTTCGCCGTTATCTCGACTGTGGAATTTTAGCCAAGGGCTTCGGCCGCGCCCACTGCGACGAATGCGGGCACGACTTCCTCATCGCCTTTTCGTGTAAAGGGCGTGGCGTCTGTCCCTCCTGCAATACACGGCGCATGGCCGAGACTGCGGCGCATCTGACTGACCATGTCTTCCCTCGGTTGCCTGTACGTCAATGGGTGCTCTCTGTGCCCAAGCGCCTGCGCTATTTTTTACAACGCGACACCGCCCTGCAAGGGGCAGTGCTGCGCATCTTTTTGCGCGGGGTGGAACGCTGTCTGCGCGAACACAGCCCTGGTTGCGACAGCACCGCCCGTATCGGCGCAATCGCCTTCATCCACCGCTTCGGTTCAAGCCTGAATGCGCATACCCATTTCCACTGCTGCATCGTGGATGGCGTGTTTCAGCCTGCGGCGAAGATTGTCGAGACCACCGACACCGCAGCTGCCGAAGCTGCGGACAAAAAATCGGGCGTGGACTTCCATGCCGCAACCGACCTGGACACAGCCGCCATCGTCCGCGTGCAAGCCCAAGTGCGCCAGCGCATCCTGCAAGCCTTCGTCCGGCGCGGCTTAATCGACAAGAGCGACCGGGACGAGATGCTGAGTTGGGAACACGGCGGAGGTTTTTCTCTGGATGCCTCGGTGCGCATCAAAGACACTG
>JBAXEJ010000093.1:0-7163 GCA_037140475.1 Gallionellaceae bacterium | reverse complement strand
ACTTCGGTGTTGTCGCGGTGACCCGCGAGTTGCATTGAGATGACATCGCCGGCTTCTAAAAACGCATTGACCATCTCGGTGGTCAATTGCATTTCTTGTTTGCGGAGTTTATCGAGGAGTGTTTCGAGGACGTGCGTGACTTCGGTCATGTCGTTGAAGCCGAAGGTGCCGGCGCCACCTTTGATCGAGTGCGCCGCACGGAAGATTGCGTTCAAATCGTCCATGCTAGGGTCTGCTACATCTAACCCCAAGAGCAAGCTTTCCATATTGGTCAGATGCTCGGCTGCTTCTTCAAAAAACACTTGGTAAAACTGACTTAGGTCAAAACTCATGGCAGTGGATTACCTTTTTATTTTCGCTGGCTTTATCACCTTGCTCCCCTCGCCCACGAGTGGGGGAGGGAACGGAAGCAGGATTTAGCGAAGCGCTGATTAAGTGATTTTTACTCCCTCTCCCAATGAGGGAGGCAACTTAATCAGTGTTTCCTTAAATATTTATGTAATTAACCAATCACTTTCTTAACCACTTCGAGCAATTTCGACGGATCAAATGGCTTGACGATCCAACCTGTTGCGCCAGCCGCTTTACCTTGGGCTTTCATCGCATCGCTTGATTCAGTGGTCAGCATCAAAATGGGCACACTCTTGTAGGAAGGCATGGCGCGTAGTGTTTTGATCAGGGTTAAACCATCCATGCGTGGCATGTTTTGATCGGTAAGCACGAGGTCAACTGTTTTCATTTTGGCTTTATCCAAACCTTCTTGGCCATCCGCTGCTTCGATGATTTCGTAACCCGCGCTTTTCAGCGTGAACGCCACCATTTGTCGAATAGAACTTGAATCGTCCACACTCAATATCGTCTTTGCCATCATGCCCTCGCTACAAAAATATAAATGATTACTAAAAACGCTGTCGGATTGAAACCTGACCTACAAAATTTACTTAAAATAAATCGATGTCGCTGGATTCTAATTTGTCTTGCCGCACCGGAGAGCGAGCACTTAACCGCTCTGCCTCTGCAAATATATCACTTATTTCTTGACGCATCTGTGAAATCCGTTCAGGTGAGGCAGCCTGAACTTGCTGTGCTTCATTGGCCCATTCACCTAGACGCTCCCATGCCGCTTCCATGCTGCTAATGCGTGTATTGGAGTGCTGAATCAGTTGCCCCACCATATCTTGGAATTGCAGCGAAGTGACGGCGCGTCCCACCACTTGCTCTACTTCGCTAGAAATTTTGCGCTGTTCTTCGATCACCAGCACCATGTTTTTATTCATCATGTTGACCTGCTCTAAGGTCTTGTCCATTTTGCCTTTAGATTCCAAAGCAAAATTCATGTCGAGTGAAGCCATATTGCTAATCGATTTTTCAGCATCAACAATTGAGTTACTGACGGTCGTTACATTCGCGCGAATCTGCCGACTAAACTGATCCGAACGGCCTGACAACTTACGCACCTCATCTGCCACCACCGCGAAGCCGCGACCCGATTCGCCCGCGCGCGCCGCTTCAATCGCCGCGTTCAATGCCAGCAGGTTGGTTTGTTTGGAAATACCGTCAATCTCACCCAGTACATCAAGAATGCCGTTGATTTGATGGCTAATCACTTCCATCTTATCAACCAACTCCATCGCGGTTTTACTGTTGTGCACAATGCTACCGACCAAGCCTTTCAGCATTTCAGCGGTTTGCTCAATAAAGTCTTCTAAACTTTCAGCCTTATCCTCGCCGTCAGAGTGATGCCCCATCAGCACCGAGTTCGCCACATTGCTTTGGTTGTGAATCAGCGTTTGCATGCCGCTAAAACTCTCCAGCAATTTACCAATAGCATCGGCGAGTAGCGTTTGTACTTGATTGAGGTCTGCGTTGGCACCCGAAAAGTGTGTCGCAAATTGTGAGTGCGTTTGAGTTAGTACGTTTTCAACGGCGCTTTGCTGCGGAATGGCGACGCGGGCCTCTTCTTCTAGGTGAAGTCGTTCTTCGCGTTGCGCGTAGAGTAGGTAGACATAGATGGTGGAAATAACACCAAGCTGTACGACAATCTCAACGAGCAGCGCTTCGGTGCCAGCTACCAGCCATTGCACGCCCACTGCCGCAGAGGCGGCGATCAGCATAAACGCCAGTAAATTTTTTTGTTGTTTTCCGGTTTGCATGACTACCCCTTTTGATTCCGCATCAAATGCTACCGCCTTACTCTACTCACCGCACTACTGCCTGCAGGTGAGAGAGTTGGCTTTAATGATTCCCTTCGCCCAGCAATTCTTTAATATCCAAGATCAACACAATCTCGCCTTCGCTAGACATCGTCACCCCTGCGACGCCTTGTGGACGGAAGGTGTCGAGCGATTTAATTACCACGTCATCGTGTCCGGCAAAACCATCAGCAGAGAGAATGAAGCTCTGGTTGCCGACCTGCATCAATACGCCCACTTCTGATTTGCCCGAATCGGGCCAACCGATCAAGCTCGCCAACGAACGCACTGGCAATACTTCGCCACGCACCACCATCGTTGGACGGCCCGAAATGAGCTGCTGACCTTCTGGTGTGACCGACATAATTTCGCGCACCATCGACAACGGCACGGCAAAAGGCTGATCGCTCAAACGTAGCAACAGCACTGGCAAGATCGCCAAGGTGAGTGGCAAGGAAATGGTGAAGGTAGAGCCGGTGCCCGGCGCAGAATCAATGGTGATCATGCCGTTCAGCTTGGAGATGTTGGTTTTCACCACGTCCATACCCACGCCACGACCCGACACACTGGAAATTTCATCTTTCGTTGAGAAGCCCGGCAAGAAGATCAAATTCAAGCTAGCGCTTTCATCCAACGCACTGGCTTCTTCTAGTGTGATCAGCCCCTTCTCAATTGCTTTGCTGCGAATCACTTCAGGGCGCATGCCTTTACCATCATCTTGAATGCTGATCAAAATATGATCGCCTTCCTGACGTGCGCTCAAGTACACGATACTCTTGGATGACTTGCCTGAATTAGCGCGTTCTTCGGCACTTTCCACACCGTGATCCACTGAGTTACGGACCAAGTGCACCAAGGGGTCATTCAAGTCTTCGATCATGGTTTTGTCGATTTCGGTTTCTTCACCCGACAACACCAGCTCAACATCTTTACCTAATTGACGCGCCAAATCGCGTGCCAAACGAGGGTACTTTTTAAACAGTCTGCCGATTGGCTGCATCCGCGTATTCATCACCGCGTTTTGCAAATTCACCACCAGCATATCGAGTTGGCTCACTGATTCATCTAATGACTTCAGCGTGTCGGCATCGGAGCGGCCGCCCAAAATATCGTTACGCAGATGCGTCAAACGGTTTTTGGTCAAACCAATTTCACCCGACAAGTTCAACACTTGGTCGAGGCGATCAGTATCCACACGAATCGTATTATCTTTTGCCGCAGGCTCAGCTTCACGACGGCTTGCCGATGCTGCTGAGCGGCCAGGGACGTCTTCTGAGCGACGACCGAACGCACTTTGTTTGAGCTTGTCTTCGTCAATCACCACCTCGCCTGCAGCAACGGCAACCACGGGCGCTGCAACTGGCACTGACGCAGGTGCGGGCGCAGCCGCGACTCCACCCACAAGTGTTTGATACAAGGCATTCCAGTCTGGGCCATTTTCAGCGGCGGCTTGCAAAGCGGTAGAAATCACCGGCGTTGCTGCGGGTGCCGCTGCTGGGGTCGCATTGAGAGAAACCTTGTCCCCTTTCAACGCGGCTTCTAAGGCATCTAAAATAGGTTGCGGTGCACGTTGCGGCTGCACGCTTCTACCTAGATCGTTAAACATCAAACGCACTTCACCGGTGGCCGCAAGTATCACATCTAGCAAACCTGGCGTGAGTTGCAGCTCAGCATTGCGCAATTTGTCGAAGAGGTTTTCAGTCAGGTGACATAGCGTCACTAACTCTGTCGCATTCAAGAATCCCGCGCCACCTTTAATGGTGTGGAAACCTCGAAAAATCACGTTGAGTGTATTTTTGTCGTCAGGACGTTTTTCCAAATCCATCAATTTGCTGTCCACGTCGGCCAACAAATCAGATGCTTCCAGTAGAAAATCTTGCAACAACTCTTCCATGCCGGTGAAGTCGTTCATTTTAGAACTCCCATATTTCTAGCGATTCGACACCCCGCGCCATCGCGGGAAATGCTGCTTAATCGCAGTTTCAATTACAAATCTAAAAACTTCTTTTTGTACCCTTGGGACACGGCACGCCGTCTTGTACGGGCACGGCGCACCTTTTCGTACGGGCACGGCGCACCTTTTCGTACGGGCACGGCGCGCCGTGCCCCTACCATCGCCCGCCCATTAAAACCCTAAACTCTCCAACAAGTCATCCACTTGTGCCTGGCTGGTGATCACATCACCACCTGCTTTAATAACCGGGCCATTCAGCAAGCCTGAATCAATTTTGGCTGACGCTGGTGCGTTTTCAACCAGAATTGCCAACAACTGTTGTTCCATGTGCTGAGTGACTTCGATGGTTTTCTTAATCACTTGGCCCGTGAGGTCTTGGAAGTCTTGCGCCATCATTATTTCAGTCAGATAAGCATTGGTCACTTTGGTCTGCTTAGGCACTTCTACCAAGTAAGCATGGGTGCGTGCGGCCAATTGTTTGAATTGCTCCGCATCCAATTGCTTATCGAATAACTTTTGCCATTCGCCGGATAGAAGCTTCGCTTCGTCACCAATTTTATCGACCACCGGTTGCGCTGCATCCGTTGCGTTCAACACGCGCTCAGCGGCTTGCTGCGTCATGGTAGCGATGTAAGCTAAACGGTCACGCGCATCAGGAATGGCACTCGCTGCTTTTTCCAGATTTTTGTCGTAGCCCAATTCACGCAAACTGTCGTGCAGGGCGCGCGTCATGTGGCCGATCTTGTTGATCACCTCGGTAGCATCTGTCGCTTCATTTGTAACGTCAGTTTTGGCAGCCGCCTTTTTTGCCGGCGCTTTTTTTGCCGCGGGCGCTTCCGCCTCTTTATTTTCAGAGGCAATGCTGTCGAACAGCGCTTCTAGATCATCTGAGTCGTTATTTGCAATATTCATGGCATCTCTCACTTATTCATAGTGGCAAAAATTTTCTTCAATTTTTCATCTAGCGTGGCCGCCGTGAACGGCTTAACCACATAGCCAGAAGCTCCCGCTTGCGCCGCTTCGATGATGTTTTCGCGCTTAGCTTCAGCGGTAACCATCAGCAGCGGAAGGTGCTTGAGTTTTTCATCGGCACGAATTTGACGCAGCATTTCAATGCCCGTCATATTCGGCATATTCCAATCGGAAACCACGAACTCAAAATTGCCGTCATTGCGCAATTTGTTGAGCCCATCGACGCCGTCTTCCGCTTCATGCACGTTAGCGAAGCCCAGTTCTTTGAGTAGATTACGCACGATGCGACGCATCGTGGAAAAGTCATCTACTACCAGAATCTTCATATTTGGATCAGCCATCTCGTCCTCCTTTTTGTAGGTCGGACTTCAGTCCGACTTGTCGGGTTGAAACACGACCTACAACAATATTTTTACAACAACGGTCTCAGTGTTTCCGACAACATCAATCCATCAAACTTCGGTACGTAGTAATCAACCCCTACCTTGGTACCCATCGTGCGATTCGCTTCTGACGAGAGTGACGAATGCATCACCACCGGTATGTTGTCGAAGCGATGATCAGCCTTGATATGCTGGGTTAAAACATATCCATCCATCTCTGGCATTTCTGCATCCACTAAGATCACTTGGATCTGTGTTTGCAAATCGTGTCCCGAATTGGTTGCTGATTCCGCCAGCCCTTGCAAGCGCTGCCAACCTTCGAGTCCGTTGTGTGCCTGTATGTGTTTCACACCCATCTTGTCTAACAGTTCCGCTATTTTCTTACGAGCGACGCCAGAGTCATCCACGAAAAAGACGGACTTTTCATGCCCTCCTTCGACCTTCTCCACTGCGCCGACCACCGCTTCGCCAAATGCGCTAGCCATAATTTGCTCAACGTCGAGGATAGAAACCAGTGTGCCGTTATCTAATTCGGTGATCGCGGTAATCAAGTGCGAGTTGCCACTCATCATGCCTTCGGCCGCACGCACTTTGTTCCAGTCCACTCGAATAATGCGATCTACGCTTTGCACCAGAAAGCCCAGCACATGGCGACTGTATTCCGCCACCATCATGACGTGCTGATCTTCTGGATTACCTAATCCCATAAAGGAAGAGAGATTGAGCACCGGCATGACATGACCACGCAAGCTGACGATGCCATCTACGCCGTGCGGCATGTTGGGCGTTTTAGTGATACGAATGTTGCGCGTCACTTCTTTCACCTTAAACACGTTGATGCCGAACACCTCATTTGAGCCGATCGAGAACAACAAAATTTCCATCTTGTTGGAACCGGCGAGATTGGTGCGTGCATCCACCGCATCGAGCAGTCCACCGCTACTTGATTCTTGATTAAAATCCATCATAGACATGATCTGCTCCTATCGAGTAAGCAAACGAGTGATCGTTTGCGC
Source organism: Gallionellaceae bacterium (assembly GCA_037140475.1). Taxonomy (GTDB): domain Bacteria; phylum Pseudomonadota; class Gammaproteobacteria; order Burkholderiales; family Gallionellaceae; genus PALSA-1006. Next base: position 646 of record JBAXEJ010000093.1, on the reverse strand, counting down.
CAATTTTTGAGGTTCAAATTTCGGTACGTATTCATCTACGCCCACCGCTTTTCCGAGTTGCTGATTAGAGCTACTAGAAAGAGAGGAGTGCATCAATACCGGCACTTTGGCAAAGCGCTTATCTTCTTTAATTTTGCGCGTCAGCATGTAGCCGTCCATCTCTGGCATTTCCACGTCCGTCAAAATAATTTGGATAAAGTCGGTTACTGGCGTGTGTGACGCATCCGCATAATCCGCAATCTTTTTCAGCTCGACCCAGGCACGACTACCGTTCACCGCCGAGATGTATTTCACACCCATCGCTTCCAATGTTTTTTCAATTTGCTTACGCGCCACAGAAGAGTCGTCCGCAAAGAACACTGTGCGATTCGGCAAATCAATCTTCTGCACACTCTTCAAGATCAGGTCGTCATCACCAAAGTGGCCGGTTTCAGCCAAAACCTTTTCCACGTCCATCATCATCACTAAGCGTTTATCGGCCAGCTCCGTCACCGCGGTTACTAGGCCACCGGTTTGTGAGTTGAGCATCTCAGGAGGGACGCGCATCGAAGACCAATCCAAACGCAAGATGGTGTCCACCGCCTCAACTAGGAAGCCTTGGGTGTGTCCGTTATATTCGGTGACGATCATGATGGTGGGCTTGTGA
>JBAXEJ010000092.1:0-7455 GCA_037140475.1 Gallionellaceae bacterium | reverse complement strand
CTATTACCCCGATTGCCCCTACGAATTTTCCGTGCTCGGCGCGGATATTCTCGGCAGCGTCTATGAACAATTTCTCGGCAAAGTGATTCGTTTAACTTCCGGCAACCGTGCCGTAGTAGAAGACAAACCCGAAGTTAAAAAAGCGGGCGGCGTGTTTTATACCCCCGCTTACATCGTGCAATACATCGTTGAAAACACCATCGGCAATTTACTGCAAGGCAAGAGCAGCAAACAAGCAGCAGGAATTTCGATTCTTGATCCGGCGTGCGGGTCAGGTTCATTTTTAATCGGCGCATATCAATACCTGCTCGACTGGTATCTGGCGCGCTATGTAGAAGAAGGCGCAGAGAAAAATAGCAAAGGTAAAACCGCGCGCGTTTATCGTGCCGCTCACAATGCATGGCGGCTGACCTCGGCGGAAAAGAAACGCATTTTGCTGGAGCACATTTACGGCGTGGACATTGACACGCAAGCGGTGGAAGTCACTAAACTTTCGCTGCTATTGAAAATGCTGGAAGGCGAATCGAACGAATCGCTCAACAACCAGATGGCGCTTTTCCACGAACGTGTTTTGCCGGATTTGGATAAAAACATTCAATGCGGCAACTCGCTTATCGGCCCTGATTTTTATGATGGGCAATTAGACCTCGATGATGAAACCGTGCAGCGAATTAACGTATTTGATTGGCAGGCAGCATTCCCGCACATTTCCCCCTCACCCCAACCCTCTCCCCGCAAGCGGGGCGAGGGAGCCAAACTTCCCTCTGTCGCTATGCAGCTCAACACCGCCATCCGACTCCCCTCGCCCGCAAGCGGGAGAGGGGCTAGGGGAGAGGGCGGTTTTGATGTGGTGATTGGGAATCCGCCTTGGGGTGCCGAGTTCGGCCAGTCAGATAGCCAATATCTGGTCAGCCTATATCCGCTTGTACCCACAAAAACTAAAGATAGCTATTTTTACTTTATTAGCAAAGCAATTGCATTAACGTCCAACAGTGGGCTCGTTGGATTCATCGTACCCAATACTTGGCTACTCATAAATAACGCCAAATCATTTCGCGAGGAGATGCTTTCTTATGATCTCTCCGAAATCAGAGACTACGGTGATGGTGTCTTTGATAAGGCCATAGTCGAAAGTTCAACTTTCATTTTGCGAAAAACAAAAACTCAAAAAGGAGAATGCAGAGCTATCCGAATTCGAAAAGGCGTAACCATTGTTGACCATATGGTTTCAAAGTCGCTGTGGCTGAAAGACGGAGAGTATTCACGCATCATTTTGGAGAATAGCAATGAAGCTAATGACATACTTGCAAAGTTAAATTTGTATTCAAGGCCATTTGGAGATAACTGCACAATTATCTTCGGAATTAAACCGTATCAAGTCGGACATGGCATTCCTCCGCAAACAAAAGAAATGCAAGAGGGGCGTATCTATCATGCGAAATCAAAGCTCGGGGACGACTGGAAACCGCTTTTGGTTGGAACGGATGTAAACAGATACCAACTCCGCTTTCCAGGAGATCAGTTCATTAAATATGGCAAATGGCTGATGTACCCATCTAATGAAATATTAATGACAGGGGAAAAGTTATTATTGCGCCGCACCAGCGATAACCTCCGCTGTAGTTATGACAATGCTGGATTCTACGGTCAGAACTCATTGTTCATTTTGCATTCTGCAGTTGTTCCTTTGAAGTTCCTGCTCGCCCTGCTCAATTCAAAGCTACTCGGCTTCATCTACAAATTAAAGAACCCTCAAACAGGAAAAGTGTTTGCAGAGGTCAAACCCAGCGTCATTAAGGAGTTGCCTATATTCGATATTACGAAGGCTGATAAACATCAAAAATCTGCATGCGACAAACTCGTCGCCCTCGTCGAAAAAATGCTCACCCTGCATCAACAACTCACCACCACAAAAAACCCGCAAGACGCCACGCTAAAACAGCGGCAGATTGATGCAACAGACAATCAAATTGACCAATTGGTGTATCAACTCTACGGCCTGACCGATGAAGAAATCGCGCTGGTGGAAGGAAATGTGTAATGCCCAAACTCTATGAATATTTCGGTTTGATTATTATGTTTTACGCTAACGAGCATGAGCCGGTACATGTCCACGGCAAATTTCAAGCCCGCGAATCCCGCGCTGAAATTATTGTCATCGGCGGCGTGGTGACAGAGATACGCTACTCGAATGTAGCTGGTCGCGCACCTTTAGAAAATACGGAAATGCGCTATTTTGAAGAACTCGTTTCCGCTCGCGCCACTGAGATTGTCAGCAAGTGGATTGATTTTTTCGTGCTACATAAACCTGTAAAATCGGAGCGCATTACAAGGAGGCTAAAATGATTCCTGCAACTCTTAATATCACGACGGTGCAGAAGGTTGGCGATTATGCGCTGCACCTGACTTTTGATGACGGCAAATCGCAGACGGTGGACTTCAAGCCGTTCCTGTCATTGTCGCGTCACCCCGATATTCGCGCTTATCTTGAACCTTCGCACTTCTCAGGGTTTCGTATCGAGCACGGCGAATTGGTGTGGGGCGATTATGATTTGTGCTTCCCTGTTGCCGACTTGTATCAGAACAAGCTGATGCCCAATGCTGTGTTAGAAAGAGCAGCTTGATTTATGCGCTAACCCATGTCGCGAGATAAGGAACAAAACAAATGAAAGCACCTGTGTCTCACTTAAAAGATTCTGATATGCAAAAAGTGCCGCAGGCCTTGATGCGCGCTTCCGAAAAGGCGCGCCAGCTGGCAGAGCAAACCGGTACGCCATTTGTAGTGCGTCAACCTGAAAAATCATCAAGCAACACTGATAGTCGCAAATAACCGTGGGACAGCGCGCCTCATCCACGCTAACATCGTGAGTAATAAAACTTGAATAAACCGACTGGATTCCCGCCTTCGCGGGATAACCAGCCACTTGCCAGCTTGCTGGCTTAGTGGATTGGCTAAATGTTTCATCAATGACAAATAATGGCAACCTCAATAGACATCCGCGAAGAGGCTGGTGTTCGCACGCTGCACTTTGGCTCTGACTGGATTCAAGGCTCGATGCGCATCGCACGCCCGTGGAATTTAGAGCTGGACTACACCAAAGAAATGATGGCCAGCTTGCTATTGCGTGAAGACTCACACTTCCCGCGCAAAGTTTTGCTCATCGGTTTAGGGGCTGCTTCGCTCACCAAATTTTTATACCGAAATTACCCACTGGCAAAGCTCACCGTAGTTGAAATTGAACCAGCTGTAGTAGCTGCCGCACGACAGTTTTTTAAGCTCCCAGAAGACCCGTTACGCATCAAAATGGTGATCGGCGATGGCGCGGAGTTTGTGGTGAACAGTTCGCAGACTTACGATTTAATTTTGGTTGATGGCTTCGATGCCGATGCTCGTGCGGGAGCGTTAGACACCACACCGTTTTATCAAGCGGCACGAGCGCATCTCAACGACAACGGCATCATGGCAGTCAATTTATTGGGCCGCAGTAAAGGTTTTGCCGCGAGTGTAGAACGCATCAGCAAAGCATTCGATAATCGCGCTATCGCTTTCCCTTCATGCGATAGCGGCAATACGATTTGTTTTGCCGCAGCGGGAGAGGCCATCAATGTCGCTCTTGATGATCTAAAAGATCAGGCCACCGAGTTGAAAGAAAAAACCGGCTTAAATTTACTACCGACACTCACTCGTCTTGAGCAAGCAAAGACATGCCTAGGCGGAACACTTGCTCTTTAAACACTCAACTAATTGTTTAAATTAAGTTATTCTCTTCCAGCTTAGCATCACTAAAGCGCTCAGCGATTTCCATAAAGTCCGCTTGTAGAACAAGGTAGGCATCCACGATGTCTGCATCGAAATGCTTACCGCGACCTTCGATGATGATCTCGGCCACTTTCTCTTGTGAAAAACCTTCTTTATAAACACGGCGACTAATCAGCGCATCATAAACATCCGCCACCGCCATCAAGCGCGCAGAAATCGGGATGTCATCTCCACGCAAACCTTTTGGATAGCCACTGCCATCCCACTTCTCGTGATGGCCAGTCGCAATCTGGCGTGCCAGAGCCAAGAAATTATTACTATGCAATTGGAAGCTTTCTTCAGAGTAGACAATGGCATTGCCTCCCAAGGTGGTATGGGTTTTCATTACCTCAAACTCTTCAGGGGTGAGCTTACCGGGTTTGAGTAAAATCGAATCTGGAATGCCGACCTTGCCGATGTCATGTAGCGGTGCGACTTTATAGAGCGCTTCAATATTCTCTTCAGTCAAAAATTCAGCAAAACGCGGATTGGATTTTAAATAGCGCGCTAATATTCGCACGTAATTTTGAGTGCGCTTAATGTGATTGCCCGTTTCGTTATCGCGCGTTTCCGCCATTGAACACATGGCCAAAATCATCACTTCCTGAATCGCTTCAACTTCTTGTGATTTCTCAACTAGTTCAACCGTGCGTTCATGCACCAACTTCTCCAGCAACTTTCCTTCATTGCGTAATAGGTCGTTGCTCACTTCAACTTCTGCTTTTGCAGTGGTTAGTTGCTCAACCAAAGTCAAATTTTCAAAGCGCTGCTTGAGTGAGACGTAAATCATTTTTTGCAACTCACGCCCCGCCGCAATAATTACCACCATGAACAGCAACAGCATGTATGTGATCGCCCAATGTGCATCGTCGTTCTCGGCCATCATCCTAAAAATAAGCGGCAACATCACGCCGAATAGATAGGCATACATCGAAGGCTGGTGCACTGAGATCATGGTGACCGCACCCGCTGCCAACGCCAACATCAAACACACCAACAAAATCTGCTGATTAATATCTGGCGGAAAAAAGAACATGAAGGCCGAACCCCAAAGCAAGCCCACCGCCAAGCCCAGTGAAATGAAGTGCCAGTGCCACTCACGGCACTCCGCAACCGTATTTAATTTCTCACGGTCCTGCTGCCACTTCACTAATTCCCACGCATGAAAAAGATAAGTGCAAAGAATCCAATAAACCAGATGATGGTGATTGGCACCGCTATCCCACAACAGCACCACAAACAGCAATTGCAAAACCGCCTGGGAAGCAACTAATAAAGGATAGGTATTTAATCGAACGCGCAATTGCTCGGCGCGCGCACGCAAATTGTCGTTGCTGAGCCTAAAACTCAACTCACTCAACACGCCGCGAACAATATGCAAATTCATGATTAACGCTTCCGAAAAATTCAGTCCAATATCAAAGCGGGATTTTAAGCCACGCCTGTTTTAACCGAGTAGCTAACATAGCGGATATTTAACTCGTAAGCACGCAAGATTGCCAACAGTTGCTCCGCATGCGATTCATCTAAAATAAACTCAACCTGCACGGGCAGCTCACCACCCAGCTCAATAAAAGTTTCTGCGTGCAAACTGCCATGTCGCCCAAAACCCGCTATTGCGCGAAACACCGAACCACCCGCAATCCCTATGCGCTTGGCATGCTCCAACAGCCACTCATACAACGGCTTGCCGTCATGATGTTGTTTTTCAGTCAGGTAAAATTTTAGGTAAATGGCCTGCTGCATAGTGCCTCCTATTGTTGCATCCACTTGACGGTTTGAATACCTAGTACCGTCATCAGTAATGATCCACCCAAGTGTGCCACGATGATCGTCACTCCTGAATAATATTGGCCACGCATCAACAGTGTAACCGTCTCAGCTGAGAAGGTGGAAAAGGTTGTCAGCCCGCCTAAGAAACCGGTAATGATTAACAAACGCCATTCAGGTGAAAGCCCAGGATGCTGCATGAAAAAAGCGACCGCGAAGCCCACTAAATAGCCGCCGATCAAATTCGCTGCAAGTGTGCCCAAAGGCAGATCAGGCAGCGCTGGGTTAAGCCACAGCCCCATGCCCCAGCGTAGCCAAGCGCCGAGTGCAGCTCCCAAACCGACAGCGAGAAAAGCGTAATAAGTCATGGCGAGGATTGTAGCAGGCGTTCAAGAATCTAAGCGCTTGCACGTGAACTACTGTGCTAGCTCGCCCCACAAATCATGCTCGTCCGAATCTGTAATACGCACGGTAACAAATTCTCCAACCTCTAATTCGTGTCCGTCTATATAAACCAGCCCATCAATCTCCGGCGCATCGGCCGCACTCCGCGCCACTGAGCCCTGCTCATCTACATCGTCTACCAACACCCTCATGGTTTTGCCAACTTTTTTGGCGAGCTTTTCAGCACTGATGTCTTCTTGCAAATACATCAGCCGCGCCAAGCGATCTTCTTGCACGTCCGGATCAATGTGGTCAGGCAATTCATTGGCGAGTGCGCCTTCCACCGGTGAATATTTGAATGCGCCCACACGATCGAGCTGCGCCTCTTCGATAAATTCTAGAAGCTCTTCAAACTCTTGCTCCGTCTCGCCCGGGAAGCCCACAATGAAGGTGCTCCGCAAGGTGATGTCAGGCGCAATGCTGCGCCATTTTTGAATGCGCTTGAGCACATTTTCGCTACTTGCCGGACGCTTCATCAATTTCAAAATACGCTCGTTGGCATGTTGGAATGGAATATCCAAATACGGCAACACTTTGCCTTCAGCCATCAACGGAATGACATCATCCACGCTCGGATAGGGATAGACGTAATGCAAACGCACCCACGCGCCGAGATCACCCATCGCCGCCGCCAAATCGGTCATGCGCGTTTTCATCGGGCGGCCACCCCAAAAGTCCATTTTGTATTTCAGGTCTACGCCATAGGCAGAGGTATCTTGTGAAATCACCAACAGCTCTTTGACGCCGGCATTCACCAAACTCTCCGCTTCCTGCATCACATCACCAATAGGGCGACTGACTAAATCACCGCGCAAACTCGGAATAATGCAGAAGGTGCAACGATGGTTACAGCCTTCTGAAATTTTGACGTAAGCGAAGTGACTCGGCGTAAGCCGAATGCCTTGTGAGGGCACGAGATCACTGTAGGGATCATGTAGCTTCGGCAGATACTGATGCACAGCCTCCATCACCTCATCGGTTGCGTGCGGACCTGTTACCGCCAATACTTTAGGGTGCGCGTTTTTAACGATGTCGCCTTTTGCACCCAAGCAACCAGTTACGATCACCTTGCCATTTTCTTGTAGCGCCTCACCAATGGCCTCAAGCGATTCTGCGACTGCGCTGTCGATAAAGCCGCAGGTGTTTACCACCACTAGATCTGCTTCTTTATAACTTGGCGTGATGACGTAGCCCTCCGCACGCATACGCGTGAGGATGTGTTCAGAGTCCACCGTTGCTTTAGGGCAGCCGAGAGATACCATACCTATACTTCTTGTTTTTTTCATGAAATAATCCAGTTATGACTAAAGGTAAAGTATACAGCTACGTTCGATTTTCTGACCCAAAACAAGCTTTAGGGAGTAGCTCAGATCGCCAAACACAGTACGCTGTCGAATTGCGCGTATTGCTGACCCAGCAGTTGCATCGAATTTGAACCCACA
>JBAXEJ010000091.1:0-7599 GCA_037140475.1 Gallionellaceae bacterium | reverse complement strand
GAATATAAGCACGTCGTGCTCGGCCTGATCTTCATCAAATATATCTCCGACGCTTTTGAAGAAATGCGCACCAAGTTGCTTGAGGGCAAGGGTGACTACGAAGGCTCCGATCCTGAAGATGCCGACGAGTACCGCGCTGAAAATGTCTTCTGGGTTCCCAAGGAAGCACGCTGGTCGCATCTTATGGCTGCGGCAAAACTGCCAACCATCGGCAAGGTCGTGGATGATGCGATGGTCGCGCTTGAACGCGACAACCCGCGCCTCAAAGGTGTGTTGCCAAAAGACTACGCCCGCCCCGCGCTCGACAAGCACCGCCTTGGCGAGCTGATTGACCTCATCGGCACCATCACGCTGATCGCAACCGCCACTGAGGGCGAGGATGTCAAATCACACCGCTCGGTTGATTTACTCGGTCGCGTTTACGAATACTTTCTTACCCGCTTCGCCAGCGCCGAAGGCAAAAACGGTGGCCAGTTCTACACCCCCAGTTGCATCGTGCGCACCATCGTCGAAATGCTCGCCCCCTACAAAGGCCGCATCTATGACCCTGCGTGTGGTTCGGGCGGTATGTTTGTGCAGTCAGAAAAGTTTGTGCTCGAACACGGCGGCCGCATCGGCGACTTGAGTATTTACGGCCAAGAGAGCAATGCCACCACCCGCCGCCTCGCGATCATGAACCTCGCCATTCGTGGCATCGAAGCCGACTTCGGCGCTGAGCAGGCAGACACCTTTCGGCGCGACCTGCACAAAGACCTCAAGGCGCAATTCGTCATCGCCAACCCACCGTTTAACGATTCCGACTGGCATCGTGCGGATGACGACGTGCGCTGGCAATACGGTGTGCCACCCAAGGGCAACGCCAACTTTGCATGGGTGCAGCACTTTATCCATCACCTCGCACCTGATGGCTACGCAGGCTTTGTTCTCGCCAATGGCAGCATGTCTTCTAACCAATCCGGTGAGGGCGACATCCGCAAAGCGATTATCGAAGCGGACTTGGTGGATTGCATGGTTGCACTACCCGGCCAGCTTTTTTACTCCACGCAAATTCCGGTTTGCATTTGGTTCCTCACGAAAAACAAAAAAGACGGCAAGCGACGTGATCGCCGCAAACAGACACTGTTCATTGACGCCCGTAAACTCGGCACACTGATTGATCGAGTGCATCGCGAATTGACAGATGAAGACATCGCCAAAATCACCAATACTTACCACGCATGGCGCGGCGACAACGAACGTAGCGAAGTTGCGGCGAAGGCTAACCTTCAGGTTAAGCCACAGAGTGGCGGCCAAAGCCACAAAGATGCAGGAACATTTGAAGACGTGGCAGGCTTTGCAAAATCCGCCGACCTCGACCTAATCAAACAGCACGGCTACGTACTCACTCCAGGCCGTTACGTTGGCGCGGAAGAAATCGAAGATGACGGCGAACCCTTCGAGGAAAAAATGACCCGCCTCGTGGCCGAACTTAATAAGCAATTCGCCGAATCTGCAAAGCTGGAAAACGCGATTCAGCAAAACTTGAAAAGCTTGGGTTATGAACAAAATCAGCAAGGAAAGTAGATCATGATTGACTACGACAAACTCCAAAAATCACTCAAACATCTGGAGCAGCAGTATTCCAACTACAAGCTGGCGCAGGATCGTCCAGAACTCACGGACATTGACCGTGAGGCCATAGCAGAATCCGTCATCCATCGTTTTGAGACTTGCTACGACACCCTGTGGAAAGACCTCAAGCGTTACCTCACGGAAGAAATTGGATTGGCCGATGTGCCCAATAGTCCCAAGCCAATTCTAAAATTGGCCGGACAAAATGATTTGTTTGCCTCATCGGTAGAGCAATGGTTGAAATATGCACAAGCGCGAATCGACACCTCACATGACTACAGCGAAGATAAAGCATCGAATGCAATCGCAGTTGTTGGGGACTTCATCGACGATGCCATCGGCCTCTTTCAAACGATGACTGGAACCACTTGGGAATGAGCCCCGGAATAGACATCACGACAGAGCAGCGCAAAACGCTGCTCGCGCTTCTGCGCAGCTTCATCCCCGGAGTTGTGGTGTGGGCGTATGGCTCCCGCGTGAAATGGACTGCACGCCCCAACTCAGACCTCGACCTCGTGGCATTTACCGCACCTGAACAAAGCACGCTCGTTTCAGAACTAAAAGATGCGCTTGCGGAAAGCGATCTGCCTTTTCTCGTGGATTTTCATGTTTGGAACGAAGTGCCTGAACGCTTTCACGAGATCATCCGCAAAGAATATGTTGTCTTGCAAGAAGCGTATCCGGAAATCGGATTGGGTATGTCGGGTAGCGGATTCAAAGCATGCACGCTCGGTGACATCGCCGAATTCAGAAATGGCAAGGCACTCTCGCCAAACATGTATTTGCCATATGGGCAACACCCAGTTTTCGGATCAAATGGTCAAATAGCTCGAACCAACGAGGTGCTGACCAAGGATCCTCTTGTCGTTATTGGACGTGTTGGTGCTTATTGCGGCTCAGTACACTACGTTGCTGAATCAGCATGGGTGTCGGATAACGCAATAATTGCAACCGGCAAGAATCAAACCGATGTGCGCTTTCTTTATTACCTGCTCGGCTCACTTGAACTTCGCCGGACAGCAATTGGTAGTGCTCAACCATTAATGACGCAGGGTGGACTCAAGGTTGTACCCACTATTGCTCCCCCCCTAGTTGAACAAAAAACCATCGCGCATATCCTCGGCACGCTTGACGACAAGATCGAGCTGAATCGGCGGATGAACGCGACGCTTGAGTCGATGGCGCAGGCGCTGTTTAAGAGTTGGTTCGTGGATTTTGATCCCGTCCGCGCCAAACTTGATGCCCGCAAACCCGCAGGCCTCGACGCTGCCACCGCCGCGCTCTTCCCTGCTCATTTTCAAGAGTCACCGCTCGGGGGGATTCCGCAAGGGTGGGCAATAAAAACTATTGAGGAACTTTCTGAGCGTGTAGCGATGGGGCCGTTTGGTTCAGACATAAAAATTTCAACGTTCGCACCAGAAGGCATCCCTGTAATCAGTGGACAGCACCTTCGTGGCACTCTTTTGGACGACTCTGAATTTAATTTTGTCACTGTAGAGCACGCGGATCGCCTCAAGCGCTCCAACGTGCAACGGGGAGATGTCATCTTTACTCACGCGGGCAGCATCGGTCAAGTCGCCTATATCCCTGAAACTTCGCACTTCGAGCGCTACATTATTTCGCAACGTCAATTCTATATGCGTTGCAATCGCTCCGTGATGTCGCCGTTTTACATTGCTTCGTATTTCAAGACGCCTGAAGGACAGCATCGACTTCTTGCCAACACATCATCGACAGGCGTTCCGTCCATTTCTCAGCCCGTGACGTATCTACGTCAGTTGGCGATGGTCGTTCCTCCATTGGCATTGCTGAAGATTTTTGACGCTGCTGCAAGCGGGATTCATCTGAGAATGGCGCACAACGATCAACAATCCCACACCCTAGCCACCCTGCGTGATGCACTGCTGCCGAAGCTTCTAAGCGGCGAGGTGAAAGTACCAGAAATTCAGTCAACCTCACATCAACCCCATCTAACTATAGGGACTAATTAATCATGCACAAGACAATCGCACTTTTTAATCACAAGGGCGGGGTGAGTAAAACAACCACGACCTTCGCTCTCGGCTGGATGTTGGCAGAGAAGGGGCATCGTGTAGTGATGATTGACGCTGATCCACAATGCAATCTCTCTGGGCTGGTGTTGGGTGAAACGTTGGATGATTTCTATATTAATAATCCTACACAGAACATTCACGCTGGTCTTGCGCCAGCCTTTGAGTCACAACCACGGCAAATCGAAGCGGTTGATTGTGTCCAAATTGCTTCCCGTAGCGCCCTTTATCTACTACCTGGGCACGTTAATCTTTCGGAGTATGAAGTTACACTCGGCATTGCTCAGGAGCTGTCTGGCACGATTCAAACTTTAAGAAATTTGCCCGGCGCATTTCATTACTTCATATCGAAAGTAGCGGCGGCCAATAATGCTGATTACGTATTGGTGGATATGAATCCAAGTTTGGGTGCAATTAACCAGAATTTTTTAATGTCCAGTGATTGTTTTTTAGTTCCAACTTCACCGGATTATTTTAGCTTGATGGCAATTGATTCACTTGCAGCAATTTTGCCGAGATGGGCTGAATGGGCTAGAAGAGCCCATACGTCTGAGACATTGCGTGCCGCTGCGTATCCTTTCCCAGAGTTTCGATTAAAGTTTCTTGGAACTGTGATTCAAAAATATCGCCCCCGCTTAGGTGGAGCAACAGTCGGTTTCCAAAAGTGGATTGATGATATCAACTTGCGTGTTACTGAAAAACTTTTTCCGCAATTGCGTAGCTACGAACTCACCTTTGAAGAGCAAATCTATACTAATGCCGGTTGTGCCTCAGCACAAAATTACTGTTTGGCTCAAATACCGGATTTTAATACGCTCGTTGCCACCTCCCAAAGCCACAGAACACCTGTATTTGCTCTTTCAGATGATATGTTTGGACACGTTGGGAGCGTACTTGAGCAAGACAAAATAAAGCGCAATGAATTTCATGGTATGTTCAGCGAGTTCGCTGATCGGGTAATTGCTTTAACAAATAATGCATAGTGCGTTGATTCAGTTTCAGGAGAACCTGAAGCGCGCCAAAGAATTGGGATCGCTCGCTTCTGCAGTAGAGGCCGTAACAACTAGCGTAATTGATGTGTCAGATATGTGGCGCTCACAGATAGTGTTGGTTGTGAGTGCACTAGATCATTTTGTTCATGATATTACGCGGCTTGGCATGATTGAAATTGCAAAGGGATCAAGACAAAAAACGGATGCTTACTTGCGCTTTCAAATGCCTTTTACTGCTGTCGAATCTGCTCTAAACGGCGTACCACATGAAAATTGGGTCGGCGAGACAGTAAGAGAGAAGCTGTCGTGGCAGAGCTTTCAAGATCCAGATAAATTAGCTGAAGCAGTCCGACTAATTTCTGTCGTAAAGTTATGGGAGGCGGTAGGCATTGAACTCAATATGCCAGCAGCAGACGTAAAAACCCGCCTCAAGCTCATCGTGGAACGGAGAAATAAAATTGCTCATGAAGCCGATTTGGATCCTGCAAATCCCGGTTTTCGTTGGCCAATCAATGCTGGAATGGCTACTGACACCATAAACTTTATAGAGAATGTCGGTAAGGCAGTATTTAAAGTCGCGATATAGCAGCGAAATAAAAGGAGCAATGATGTCGCGTCAAAAGAAAAATACAGTAAATTTCGGCTCTCTGTTCGAGGATGATTATCTGTTGAGGACGCTGGGACGTATTGCTCACGATCCCGATGTGGCTCTGACCGAGTTGGTGGCCAACGCTTGGGATGCAGGCGCTTCATGTGTTGACATCACAATCCCCACTGAAAAGCAGAATGCACTTGTCGTTGCTGATGACGGGCACGGAATGAGTGCTGCTCAATTCAAAGGGCGCTGGATGAAGCTGGCCTATGATCGTGTTAAACACCAAAGTTCAAATGTTGAATTTCCGCCGGAGCGCGGGGATATGAAACGCAGAGCCTATGGCCGTAATGGTGTTGGTCGTCATGGTTTGCTGTGTTTCGCGGATCGCTACGAAGTTGAAACTTGGCGTGAGAGTAAAGGAACGCAGTTTGTTGTGAGCACCCATAGCCAGCAAACCCCTTTTGTTATCGAGAGCGAGAGCGCAATTCAGAAAGACGGCCACGGTTCGCGATTGTCGGTAGTGGTAGAGCGACATATTCCAGATGCCGATCACATACGCGAAATTATTTCAGCGCGATTTTTGCATGATCCTCAGTTCGTGGTGCGTGTAAATGGGCAGTCAATATCTTTGCCTGAGCACTCTGGTTTGATTGAACGTGCAGTGTTGCCGATCACGAACACGCTGAGTGCGGAAGCTTTTGTAGTGGACTCGACGAAGGCGGCAAAATCTACGCTCTACCAAGGAATTGCATTTTGGGTGAATAACCGCTTGGTGGGGACTCCAGGATGGATTGTTGGTAATACGTCCATTCTCGACGGGCGTGCGCGCTTTGCTAAGCGATATGCCATCGTCGTTCGTGCTGGTGCAGAGTGGATTCCAGAGTTGGAAGAAGACTGGGCGCGGTTTAAGGCTACCGATACTGTCCGGGCGCTAAACGAAGCCGTGTGCCGTTATGCGCAAGAAATGTTCGAAAAGCTATCGGCAAACTTTGTTGAGGAAAGTTCTGAGGATGCGCTTATCCGTAATCGTGAGCAATTCAAAGAGCTATCCACACTCGGAAGAATCGAGGTCGCTAGTTTTACGCAAGATTTGGTAAAGCAACACCCGACTATCAATTCCGAAACATTGGCAATGGCCGTGCAGGCAGTCATTAACTTGGAGAAGTCTAGGAGTGGCGCTGCTTTGCTGGAAAAACTCACGCAGCTTGATGAGTCGGATATTGATGGATTAGATAGATTGCTGGGGCAGTGGACGGTAAGAGATGCGCTATCTGTGCTCGATGAGATTGATCACAGACTAGCCGTTATCGTGGCGATTGAGAAGCTATGTGGCGATCCGAATACCGATGAGCTTCACACGCTGCATCCATTGGTTACTCAGGCGCGCTGGTTGTTTGGCCCCGAGTTTGATAGCCATGAATATGCTTCGAATGTCACATTGAGGACTGCCGCAGAAAAAGTATTCGGGAAAAAAGTAGATGCCTCGGCATTCCAAAATGCCCGGCAGCGTCCCGACATAGTGGTTATGGCTGATGCAACTTATTCGATCGTTGGAACAGAAGTCTTCGACAGCCAAGACCAGAACCTGACGAAGATTCAGGACGTGCTTATTATCGAATTGAAGAAAGGCAAGTCAGCTATCGGGCGCGATGAAATGAATCAGGCTGATGGTTATGTTCAAGACTTTCTGAGTAGTGGTGCAATGGATGGAACGCCGATGTTTCGTGCGTATGTTGTCGGTTATGAAATTCAATCGAAAACAAGCAGAGAGAAAGAAATCAAGGAGGAAGGGGTCGTTCGAGGACGTGTTACTGCAATCACCTATGGGCAACTTACTCGCTCAGCACATCAGCGATTCTTTAAGCTGAAAGAGAAAATTCCAACTCGCTATGACGATGTGTCAGGTGTTGATCTGATGACCAAAGTTATGCAAACGCCAACGCAAGCCACATTTACCTCATGACTTTTCAAGACCTTAACGAATCCATTGTAGAAGAAGCCACCCTGAGTTGGTTTGAGGAGCTTGGCTACACGATCGGTCATGGACCCAACATCGCTCCCGGTGAGCCAACGGCGGAGCGAGATTCGTTTGGTGATGTGGTGTTGGAGGGGCGTTTGCGCGATGCAATCTGGCGATTGAATGCTGCTATGCCGGAAGAAGCACGCGAGGATGCGTTGCGCAAGGTGTTGCGTGTTGGCACACCTTCACCGACGCAAACTAACCGGAACTTTCACGCCATGCTGCGCGATGGTGTGGCGGTGGAATACAAGCGTGCGGATGGCAGCATCGCTGGCGATCATGCGCGGCTGATGGATTTCGATAACGCCAAAAACAATGACTGGCTGGCGG
>JBAXEJ010000090.1:0-7786 GCA_037140475.1 Gallionellaceae bacterium | reverse complement strand
GGCTTGGGTAAGCTTTCTGCTGAAGAACGTCCTGCGGCTGGTGCGCGCATCAACCAAGTAAAGCAACAAATTGAAGCTGCGCTACAAGCGCGGCGTGACGCGATTCAAAATCGTGCCTTGCAGGAAAAGTTAGCCGCTGAGTCGTTAGATGTGACATTGCCTGGGCGTGGCGTGGGTGTCGGTGGGTTGCATCCGGTCACGCGCACGCTAGAGCGCATCGAGAACTTGTTTCACTCCATTGGCTACACGGTAGCGGAAGGCCCGGAGATCGAAAACGATTTCTACAATTTCACCGCATTGAACATTCCGGAAGACCACCCCGCGCGTGCGATGCACGATACCTTCTACATCGATGAGCAGCATGTGTTGCGCACGCATACCTCGCCGATTCAAATCCGCTACATGCAAGCGCATGTGGAAGAGTACCAACATCACGAGTCGATGCCGGATATTCGCATCATCGCGCCAGGCCGCGTCTATCGCGTGGATTCAGACGCGACGCATTCCCCAATGTTTCACCAAGTGGAAGGTTTGTGGGTTGGCGAGAGAGTAAGTTTTGCTGACTTGAAAGGTGTGATCGCGGACTTTCTACAAAACTATTTTGAAACAAAAGATATGCAAGTGCGTTTCCGCCCTTCGTTTTTTCCGTTCACTGAGCCATCAGCTGAGATGGATATGAGTTGGAAAGGTGGCTGGCTTGAGATCGGTGGCTGCGGCATGGTTCATCCGAACGTACTCAAACATGTCGGTATTGATAGCGAAAAATATATCGGTTTCGCTTTTGGTATGGGCGTCGAGCGATTGGCGATGCTGCGTTATGGCGTGAACGACCTCAGATTATTCTTTGAGAATGATCTGCAATTCCTGAAGCAATTTAATTGATATGAAATTTTCTGAGTCGTGGTTGCGTAGCTTATCCAATCTGTCGCTATCGAGCGATGAGTTGTCACATCTGTTGACGATGGCTGGATTAGAAGTCGAAGCGATGGAGGCAGTTGCGCCTGCCTTTGATAAGATTGTTGTAGCGCAGGTATTGAGTAAAGAAAAGCATCCCGACGCTGATCGGTTGAATCTACTCAGTGTTGATATTGGTCAAGCTGAGCCATTGGCAATTGTTTGCGGTGCGCAAAACGTAACGGTGGGTATGAAAGCGCCGTGCGCTTTGGTTGGGGCGAAACTGCCCGGTATTGAAATTAAACAAGCGAAAGTTCGCGGTATCGCTTCGTTCGGCATGATGTGCTCGCAAAAAGAGCTGGGCCTTGCAGCAGAAAGCGATGGGCTGTTAGTGCTTGCTGATGACGCAGTGGTGGGGCAGAGCATTCGCGAGCATCTTGATTTGGACGACCATCTACTCACTCTGAAGCTCACGCCAAATCGTTGTGATTGTCTTTCATTGCAAGGTATTGCGCGTGAAGTCTCCGCGCTGACCGGCGCCGAATTAAAAACGATTGCAGCATCTACATTTAAGCAAAGTGAAACGAAAAAGTTCGGTGTCAAAGTTGCCGCGACTGAGGCTTGCCCGCGTTACACGGGTCGAGTCATATCTGGGGTGAATGCAATCGCAGCAACACCTGCTTGGATGGTGCAGCGCTTGGAGCGTTGTGGTCTGCGTAGCATTAGTGCGCTGGTAGATGTAACCAACTATGTGCTGCTTGAACTCGGACAACCCTTGCATGCGTTTGATGCAAACAAGCTAAACGGTGACATCGAAGTGCGTTTTGCGAGTGCAGGAGAAAAGCTCAAATTGCTCAATGAGCAAACGATCGACTTGCAAGCAGATATGTTGGTGATTGCCGATGTTAAAGGTCCGGTTGCACTTGCGGGCGTGATGGGCGGCGCTGAGAGTGCTGTGGATGATGCAACGACCGAGATATTTTTAGAGAGCGCTTTCTTTGCTCCAAGCGTGATCGTGGGTAAGTCGCGCCGAATAGGTTTTGGCTCAGACTCGTCTTATCGTTTTGAGCGGGGAGTGGATTTCGCGACAACACAAGTTTCACTTGATCGCGCGACTCAACTAATCTTGGATATTTGTGGCGGCCAAGCGGGCCCGGTCACTGAGGTGCTGGGGATATTGCCGGCTCGACACTCTGTTAAGTTGCGCCTATCTCGTGTTAAGCGCGTATTGGGTATTTCTTTGCAAGCGCAAGAAGTCGCGCAAATACTGGCCTGTTTGGGCATGGTTTTTCAGCAGCAGGGCGAAGAGTTCACAGTGACTCCACCGAGTTATCGTTTCGACATTGCCATTGAAGAAGATTTGATCGAAGAGGTTGCGCGCGTGCATGGCTACGAGAAAATCCAGCCAGCTCCAATCCAAGCGAAGATGAGTATCTTGCCTTTACTTGAGGCACAACGCCCATTGGCAAAATTACGCCAAGCCATGGTGATGCGTGATTATCAGGAAACCATTAACTACGCATTTGTCGATGAGGCTTGGGAGCGTGACCTATGCGGAAATAGCTCACCCGTTGCGTTGAAAAATCCAATCGCCAGTCAGATGAGTGTGATGCGTAGTAGTTTGCTGGGTGGATTACTCGAAGTATTAAGAACTAACCTTGCGCGTAAACAACCGCGTGTGCGTCTATTTGAGATTGGTGGATGTTTCTCGAATAAATCAAATAGTTACTCGCAGATCGAGCGTTTGGCTGGGTTAGCCTATGGTTTGGTTGCACCTGAGCAATGGGGCGAGAAAGGCCGTAGCGTTGATTTTTATGACGTGAAAGCGGATGTGGAAGCGTTGTGTGCACCGAATACTTTGCATTTCGCAGCGCAAGTGCATTCAGCCTCACATCCAGGCAAGTCAGCAATTATTTCGTCGCATGGCAAAGAAATTGGTTGGCTTGGCGAATTACATCCGCAATGGTTGCAAAAGTTTGATATCCCTCAGGCAGTGGTGTGGTTTGAGATCAACTTGGCAGCGTTACAGGTAGCGAGTGTGCCGATGGTGGCCGAGGTTTCGAAGCTACCCCCTGTGCGAAGAGATTTGGCCGTTGTCGTCGATGAAAGTGTTGCGGTCGAAAGCCTGCTAATTGCCTTACGAGCAGCAAAATCACCGTTTGTAGTAGAGCTAGGATTGTTTGATGTGTATCGTGGTAAGGGCGTGGAAGAAGGCAAAAAAAGCCTTGCATTCCGAGTGTTATTACAAGATACTCAAAAAACATTGAATGAAATTGAAATTGATCAAAGCATTGCGCAGCTGGTTGCAGTCTTGCAACAACAAGGCGCTCAACTGCGAGTTTAAGAGGGAAAAATGACAACATTAACAAAAGCAGAATTGGCAGATCTGTTGTTCGAAAAAGTAGGATTGAACAAGCGTGAAGCAAAAGATATGGTTGAAGCGTTCTTTGAAGAGATTCGCATGCAACTAGAAGAAGGTGAAACTGTAAAATTGTCCGGGTTTGGAAACTTTCAATTGCGCGACAAGCCACAGCGTCCAGGCCGCAATCCCAAAACTGGGGAAGAGATTCCTATCACAGCACGTCGTGTTGTGACGTTTCACCCAAGCCAGAAGCTGAAGAGCATGGTAGAGAAGACCTATCATGGAACAGCAAGTACCTAATTCCGCACTCCCGCCTATTCCCGCAAAACGCTACTTCACCATTGGTGAAGTAAGCGATCTGTGCGGAGTAAAAGCGCATGTGCTGCGCTACTGGGAGCAGGAGTTTACTCAGCTTAAACCGGTTAAACGCGGGGGGAATCGCCGCTATTATCAACATCATGAGGTGTTGCTGATTCGTCGTATTCGTCAGCTGCTCTATGAAGATGGCTTCACCATTAGTGGTGCGAGATCGAGGCTAGATCAGCTCGCCACAAATAATAAGCACGAAGAAACCGTTACGCCGATTGCGACAAAGGTGGAGACAGCCTCTCTGAATGTGAATGAATTACGCAGTGACATTCGAGAAGTTCTCGCCCTGTTACAAGCTTGATTTAGCCGCGTTTGGCGCTAAAAAATCTTCAAGTCAAAGTCCCCTCTGATATAATTTCGCGCTTCGGGGCGTAGCGCAGCCTGGTAGCGTACTAGTCTGGGGGACTAGTGGTCGCAGGTTCAAATCCTGTCGCCCCGACCAATCAAATCAAGCTGTCCATCACTTTTCGCCATGTTTGGTGGCGTTGTGGTGGCGGTAGGAATGAATATTGAGTCGATCTTATTCCTTTCTTGGCTCTTAAGCATCGGATGACCAAACTTGATGACGGCACATATCAGTTAGTCAACCAGCCCAATGACTCGCCGTTCTCATATCATCTTTATTTGAAATCAGAGCTCGAAAAGGCCATCGAGAGTGGTCAACTGAGTAAGTATCACTTCAATTTCTTAAGAAACATTTTGGAAAAAACCTCAACGTTTCTTGGTTATAAGAAATGGGGCGATTTGTTGCCGAAAACAGATGATGGCAAAACCAATCCGTATGAGGCTCGAATTATTAATATCTCCAGCCACTCGAAGCAAGCGGGAGAAGAAGTGGCCGATCTCACTGAAGATGACAAGCGTGTTTTGGCGTATTTGGTTCGGCAGATCAACGAAATGTATCGCTTTGGTTCAAGTGCTAGCTAGACGAAACGTATTGCTGCTATGACAAAAAAGGAAAAAACCATGTCCAAGCATAATCTCACTTTGCGAGATCAAACGACTGAATTCCTGCTCTACACCGCGCCAAATGGCGCGATCAAAGTGGAGGTGCTGCTCAGTAACGAGAGTATTTGGCTAACTCAGGAGCGCATGGCGGAGCTGTTTGGCGTGAAGCGCCCAGCCATTACCAAGCACCTGAAGAACATATTTGAAAGTAATGAGTTACAAGAAGATGTGGTATGTTCCATTTTGGAACATACCACTATCCATGGGGCGATTGACGACAAAACTCAAACCAGCAAGGTTAAGTATTACAACCTAGATGCGGTAATTTCTGTCGGTTACCGAGTTAATTCCACTCAGGCTACCCAATTCCGTATTTGGGCGACAGCCTTGATTCGGGAATATATCATCAAGGGTTTTGCCATGGATGATGAGCGCCTAAAAAATGGCCGTTACTTTGGTAAGGACTATTTCCGTGAATTACTGGAGCGGGTGCGCTCTATCCGCGCCAGTGAGCGGCGAATCTATCAACAGATCACCGACATTTTTGCTGAGTGCAGTATTGATTACGCCCCAAAGTCAGAAGCTACTCGTTTGTTTTACGCCCATGTGCAGGACAAATTTCATTTTGCGATCACAGGCTATACTGCGGCAGAAATTATTTCGCTCAAGGCAGATGCCAGCAAGCCTCTGATGGGCATGAGCACTTATAAAAATGCACCGGATGGCCGAGTATTGAAGTCAGATTCAAACGTGGCGAAAAACTATTTAAGCGAAGCGGATATTAAAAAACTGGAACGCGCTGTTGCGGCTTTTTTTGACTACATTGAAGGCATTATCGAGCGGCGTAACACCTTCACCATGGAGAGCTTTGCCGAAAGTGTAAATAAATTCCTTGCCTTCAATGAGTACCGGATTCTGGAGGGATACGGAACAATTTCTCGCCAACAAGCCGAGCTGAAAGCCTTTGTGGAATATGAAAAGTTTAACAAGCTGCAGCGCATCGAATCTGATTTCGATCGTGAAATGAAAAAACTGCTGCTAAAGAAGGACGCGGAAGAATGAGCGACTACAAAACCATCGCCGAATCGAAAAACTTTATCGTTCTGGATAAATACTCCAAGGAATGGCAAGCCAGCGAAAGCTACCAAAGTGAGTACGATTTGGAGCGGGAATTTATTCAGGATCTGCAGAATCAAGGCTATGAATATGCGCACGATCTAAATACGCCAGAGAAGCTGCTGGCCAATGTGCGCGTGGCTTTGCAGACACTGAATAACACGCAATTTTCCGACGGTGAGTGGCTACGATTTGTGGAGACTTGGCTGGATAAGCCTAGCGATAGCATCGTCGAGAAAACCCGCAAAATTCACGATGACTATATCCATGATTTTGTGTTTGACGATGGCCGCATTAAGAACATCTACCTATTAGACAAAAAGAACATTACCCGCAACAAGGTGCAAGTCATCAAGCAGTTTGAGCAAACGGGTTCGCACGCGAATCGTTACGATGTGACGATTTTGGTGAATGGTTTCCCGGTCTTGATTGGTTAAATGTCACCGTCGGATATTACGAGAGCAGTGGTCAAAAATTAATCAGTTTAAATTCCGGTGAAATGCTGGAATATGATGGCTCTTATGAGCCGATTCTGTCCCCTGACAAAAATCATGTATTGATTTATTCACAAGACATGGAAGCAGGCTACAGCTCTAACTACATCTCCGTTTATCAACTCGATCAAAATTCCATCAACTTAGAAATTGAGTTTGACGGCGATCCTAGTGAAGCTCGAAAAGATAGTTGGGGGCCGGATAACCCACGCTGGCTCAACAATTAAACATTAACCTATGATGAATTAAGGTATACAAAAGGGGGTAGCAAGCAGGCCACCCATATCAAACTACAGTTGATAAATGGTAAATGGCATAGAACTATTACCGGTAAATCAGCTCCCATTAAAAATAATTTGTAGTAGCGCAAAAACTTCAGTAATTAGCCTCATAGTTCACGAACCATGTCAGATGGGCCTCAATATTCATCGCTACATTGAGGTCATTCTCTACCCAAAAATCAGACTGCCAACGCTGAGATCAACGTACTCATCCTTTTGGTGTATTTGGATAAAAACTTTATTGATGATAGTGTTGAGCCAAGCAAAATGCTTCGGAAATATATCCTCAAAAAGGCGGCCTATTCATGAACTTTGTAGCCCATTTTTTTTCAGTCATCATTTTCGCATTGCTGAGTAGTAGCGCCCTCGCGTTAGAAAAAATTACCCTTAGCGCGCCCGGGCCTCGCAATCTTTCTTATTTACCCGTTGATTTAATTCCCGCTATTGGCGCCGATACTGAAGAGGGCGTCGCGCTAGAGATTTTTCACGTCGGTGGCGGGGGCGTTGCACTCAATAACTTGATGAACCGAAATGCCGATTTTGCTGTTGCTGGATTCCCGGCGGTCATGTCGCTCCACGCCAATGGCGGTGATGTTGTTGGCATTGCTGCCGTGGATAATGCGCCGCTGTTTGTGCTGATGGTTCGCTCTGGGCTCAAAGGTAAGGTTAAACGTATTGCTGATTTGCGCGGTAAAGTGATTGGCGTAAATACCAGTACTAAAAATAGCAAGACCACCTCGCAGCAGCTCGCTGAACTATTACTACAATCAGACGGTGTTGACTTAGATATGGCGCGCATTGTGCCTGCTGGACAAAGCTGGGCTGAACAGTCGTCATTGATAATCTCAGGTACGGCAGATGCCGTGATGGGTGACGAGCCCTTTGCCTCACGCTTAGCTAAGGAGGGCCATGTATTTTTCCTTGCTAACCTTGCCGAAGCTGCCACTACAAAAAAAATAATGGGGGCGAACTTCTTACATGCCACACTCGCGACACGGGGAGACATTATTCAAAGCTCTCCTGAGAAAGTGGCGAAGATGGTTCGCATGATGGCGAAATCATTGGCGTGGATTGCTAACCATCAACCTGCAGAGATCGTCGACCGGCTAAAAATCACTGATCCAGAAGAGCGCGCATCGCTACTGCTATCTCTGAAGAAATACCCTCACGCGTTTAGCCGCGATGGGCGTTTTTCTACCGAGCAGCTTAAAGAAACCGAACTATTTTTCCACTCCACCAACAAAGACAACGCCAAAGCGCAGGCGGTACTAAAGTGGACCCCAAAAATCAGACAGTAATTTAAGATGGTAGCCTGCCGTAAA
>JBAXEJ010000089.1:0-7820 GCA_037140475.1 Gallionellaceae bacterium | reverse complement strand
GCCAACACACCCAACACCATAAAGGGACTTTGGCGGATGCGAATGGTCTTACCCACTGGATCATCATCACCAAAAAGATTTTGTGCCGCGGTTTTGCCGATCAACGCCACTCGGGTAGCAGAGCGCACGTCGGAATTGGTAAAGCCAGAACCCGACACAATGGGCCATGATCTCGCTTCTAAATAATCGGGTGTGGAGCCGATGATCGAGGTATTCCAGTTATTCGGTCCATAAATGATTTGCGCATTCCCTGGATGAATCGGAGCCGCCACCTGTACACCGGGCAATTCTGCAAGCGCTTCGGCATCGGCGACCGTGAGAGTGAAGCCGCCACCGCTACCTGAACGCACGCCTCCCGCAGTATTGCTACCCGATAACAATATAAAAAGGTTGCTACCCATCGCGCTAATGCTTTGCTGAATGGCGTATTGCGCGCCTTGTCCGATGGACATCATCAGTACCACTGCGCCCACGCCGATTACCATACCGAGCATGGTGAGCAACGTACGCAAGCGATTGGCGCCCATTGCGCGCCACGATTCACCGAGCATGGCCCAGATCATGCGACCACCTCATGTGTCGCTAAATCACTCACGATGCGCCCATCAAAGAAACGCACTTGGCGTTTGGCATGGTGTGCGATGTCTTGCTCATGTGTGACCAGCACGATGGTAATGCCCTCATTATTCAGTGCTTCAAAGAGCGCCATGACTTCTTCACTGGTATGACTATCGAGATTGCCGGTCGGTTCATCGGCCAACAGCAAGCGCGGCTGATTAACCAGTGCGCGCGCAATGGCAACACGCTGTTGCTGACCACCTGAAATTTTATTAGGCATGGAGTCGTAATACTTTTCCAGACCTACTTTAGCCAACATTTGACGCGCGCGTTGCTGGCGCTCTTCTTTAGCTACACCACTGTAAATTAGCGGCAAGGCCACGTTATCTTGTAAGGACATGCGCGGCAACAAATTGAATCCTTGAAACACAAAACCGATGGTGCGATTTCGCAATAAGGCCAACTCGTCTTTGTTGAGATTTGCCACTGGGCGACCATCCAGCACGTAGCTACCAGCGCTTGGCGCATCAAGACAGCCGAGGATATTCATAAAGGTGGACTTGCCTGAACCAGAAGGCCCCATGATGGCGACGAACTCGCCTTGCTCAATCAGCAAAGCGACATCTTTCAACACGGGGAATGCGCCCGCCGAAGTGTCGTAAGACTTATGCAGGCCGGCAATACGGATGACTTCTTGCGACATTAAAATAGCCTTCCGGTGGGAGGCCTTGCGCTGCTTGCTTGCGCCTTGAGTTGTGTATCGCTGATGACCACTTGGTCGCCCACTTTAATCTCACCACTGACGATTTCGGTAGTACGGTTATCGGTAATGCCTAGCGTCACGCTAACAGGAACAGGCGTTGTGCCCTGCAAAACATAAACCGTACCTGAAAAAGCATCACGTTTCGGTTTGTCTTTTTTTGTAGCATCCCCGCCATTTTTTTTGGCGGCATCGGCATTAGCTGGCTTAAAGCGCAACGCGGCATTAGGAACCAGCAGCACCTCCTTACGCTCTTCCACCACGATGCTGACGTAAGCCGTCATCCCCGGCATTAAATTTTGCTCAGGATTATCCACATTCACCACCACATCGTAAGTAACCACGTTAGATTGAATAGTGGGACTGAGGCGAATCTGTCTCACTTCGCCCTTGAAATTTTTCCCAGCAAAGGCATCCACAGAAAATTTAACTTTTTGGCCGACACGAATATTGCCAATGTCGGCTTCCGCAAAGTTCGCATCAATTTGCATCTTGGATAAATCTTGCGCGATTTTAAACAACGTCGGTGTTTGCAAGCTCGCCGCAACAGTTTGGCCCACATCCACTGAGCGATCGACCACCACACCAGACACCGGTGAGCGAATCACCGTGTAGGCTAAGTTAGCCTTATCTTTTTCTACTGCGGCACGGGTTAATTGCAATTGAGCTGCCGCTACCTTTTTAGCCTGCACAACAGTGTCCAATTCTTGGCGGGATACATAGGCCTGTTCAAACAAGCTACGGATTCTGGCTTCGTTTGCCGTCGCTAATTCCAAAGAAGCAGTGGCACTTTGCACGTTGGCTAAACTTTGCTTTTGCTGTGCGGCTAGTAGGGCATCATCCAGCTGCAACAACACTTGGCCTTGTTCTACCTTGCTATTGAAATCAACATAGAGCTTTTTGACCGTGCCGGACACTTGCGTTCCCACGCTCACCAAGGACACTGGGTTAATTGTGCCATTTGCTGAAACGGTTTGTTTTATTTCCCCTTTTTCAACAACCTCAGTTTTGTATTGAGGCTCAGTTGGTGCGGCATAAAATTGCTTATAGGCGAAATAGCCGCCGACACCTGCCAGCAACAAAACGAATATGACAATGTTTTTAACCGACGACTTTTTCATGGATGACTCTTTTCTACTGGCTTTTCTGCATTCTGCATCGACAATAATTTCACATCCAAACTACCCATCGTCTGCGCCAAAGTCGCACGGTAGATATTCCAATTATAAGAGGCTTGCACACGCTGTTGACGTGCACTGGCTAAGGTACTTTGCGCCACGAGCACATCCAGAAAACTACCCACGCCTGCTTGATAACGCGCCGAGGCGACTCGCTCAGACTGCTCTGCACTGTTCACCAAATCAGCGGTGCTACGCAAACTTTGCGAGGACGTTTGCAAATTTTGATACGCGTTCCAAACATCGAGCGCGATCTGCCGTTGAATACGATCACGCTGCGCGCGCTTGGTTTCCACTTGTGCCTCTGCGGCATGAATACGATAACTCGGTGCATGACCAGAATAAATCGGCACGTTAAGCTTTAAAGATAAATCGTAAGCGTTGCCCGGAGCCAACACATCACTGCGCGAATTAGTTGCCGACGCACCTAAAGTAATGGTTGGATTATCGCCATTGCGCACCGCATCCACATTGGCCTGTGCTGCGCTTACCTGTGCTTCGGCAGCCATTAAATCTGGACGCTTTGTACGTGCTGTGGCAATTAGCGAATCCACATCGCGCTCAAAATCCGAAGGCAACTCAATAGTTCCGGTTGCGATCAATTGAATCGGCCGATTCGCATCGCGTCCAATGATATTGGCCAAGGCGCCTTGTGCGCTGCGTAGCGTGCCTTCCGCTTGAATCCGATTCAGGCTGGCTTGTGAATAGGCGGTTTGTGCTTGCAATTTATCAGCAGGAGCGCCAGATCCCACCGAGCTACGCAAAGTGGCCGCTTTTAAACTCTCTGACGCTGCACGCTCGGCATCTTTGGTCGAGGCCAATGCCGCTTGCGCTGCTTGCACTTGGTAGAAGGCTTGCACGGCACTTAAAAAAACAGTTTGCACCATGCTGTCTTGCGTGGCTGACGCTGCGGCGAGTAACTGACGTGAGTTTTCAAGTGAAGCGTTACGTGCGCCAAAATCATAGAGCAAATATGACAAAGTCAGCGCAGCACTTTTTGAGTCGAGCGGTGAAGTCGCGCCGCTACGATCACTATAGCTACGGCTTAAACCCGCCGAGCCGTTTAATGTGGGCAAATAAGCCGCCTGTGAAACACCAAGCTGCGCTTCTTGATAGCGCGCACTCGCCCAAACTTCACGCGTTTGCGGATTGCCACATAGCGCTAGCTCAACGACATCAGCTAAGCCAAGGGCTTCTGTTTCAGCAACGGATTTACATGGCTGGAGTTGGATCATCTCTTTCGCATGCACGCTCACAGCACATGCGAAGAAAAACATAGAGGCCAGCGCAATATTTTTTATAGGTAGCAACATTTAAAATTTATTAACCAAATGCATCAAGAGCTATCACTGACAGTTCAAAACTGACTTCGTTCAACCCAGATTGCCCACTAGTACGACATGTCGGGCTGAAGCCCGACCCACAATAGGCCTTGAGCCTAATAAACAATTTGGGTTCCATGTGTGATCATACCTGATGTTGGGGGCGCTTAATGAAGTGCTGCCTCCGCTATAATGCCGCGCCATGTCTACTATCCAATTACTGCCCGACCTGCTCATTAACCAAATCGCTGCTGGCGAGGTGATCGAACGCCCAGCTTCGGCATTAAAAGAATTGTTAGAGAACAGCCTAGATGCGGGCGCGACTGATATTTCAGTTCAGCTAGATGGTGGCGGCATCAAATTGCTGAGGGTCCGCGATAACGGTTATGGCATCGCTGTTGAACAGCTTCCACTGGCACTAATGCGCCACGCTACTAGCAAGATCGCATCGCTAGAGGACTTGCAGCGGGTATCCAGCATGGGATTTCGCGGTGAGGCGCTGGCGAGCATGGCTGCTGTGGCTCAGGTCACACTGACTAGCCGCCACAGTGAAGCACCCCACGCGTGGCAAATTGAAGCCGTCGATGGTAATCAAAGTGACGCTGCTCCGGCTGCGCATGCTTTTGGTACGAGCATTGAAATGCGTGAGTTGTATTTCAATACACCGGCACGACGCAAATTTCTCAAAAGTGAAAATACTGAATTCGCTTATTGCGAAGAAACTTTTAAACGCATCGCACTGTCCCGCCCCGATGTGTCCTTCTCGCTTGAACACAGAGGGCGTACGGTTTGGCAATTACCAGCAAGCAATTTAGCTCAGCGCATCACCGCAATTCTGGGCGCAGAGTTTGGTAAACATGCCGTCACAGTGGAACGCCAAGCAGCTGATCTACACCTGTATGGAATCGCTGCCCTGCCCGCTTATTCGCGCTCATCTCGCGATGAACAATACTTTTTCGTCAATGGCCGTTTCGTGCGCGACAAAGTGTTAATGCACGCCGTGCGCCAAGCCTATCAAGACATTTTGCATCACCAACGTCATCCCGCATTTGTGTTATTTCTTGAGATGCCGCCGGAGCAAGTAGATGTCAACGTACATCCAGCAAAGAGCGAAGTGCGCTTCCGCGAAAGCCAGGGCATTCATCAGTTTGTGTTCCACACTTTGCAGCAAGCGCTGAGCACAACGATAAAAACCGAAACCTCGGATTCGTCATTCCAGCATAGGCCGGAATCCAGCGTTTTAACACCACCAGATTCCGGCCTACGCCAGAATGACAACCCCTTTGAGCCACAACAGCAACGCATTCCGTTTAGTGCTGCACAACAGCAGTCGAGCTATCGGCTATGGGAAGAGTCCGCAACAGCGCGTGATCAAACGATAGGTCTATCACAACCGCATGAACACCCTCTAGGCTACGCGCTGGGTCAGCTTTCTGGCATTTACATCCTTGCGCAAAATCAACAGGGCCTGATCGTAGTGGACATGCACGCCGCACATGAACGCATCGTGTATGAGAAATTAAAGACAGCTTTGGATGAGCAAAAAATACCAACTCAGCCGTTGTTAATTCCGGTCACGTTTCATGCAGACACTCTGGATGTAGCCACCGTAGAAGAGGCGCAAGCCGCGCTTGTCACACTGGGTTTTGATCTTGCGCCATTGTCCCCCACCACCCTAGCTGTGCGTGGCATGCCGGCCATGCTCAAACAATCACACGCCGAAGCTGCCGCACGCGAAGTGCTGCACGAACTCCGCGAATTTGGCGCGAGCCGCACGCTCACTGAACGTCGCAACGAGTTATTAGCCACACTAGCTTGCCATTCCGCCGTGCGCGCCAATCAGCAGTTAAGCATTCCAGAAATGAATTCGATTCTGCGTGAGATGGAACAGACTGAACGCGCCGATCAATGCAACCACGGACGCCCAACGTGGTTTCAAATTACGGTCACCGAATTAGATGCGATGTTTATGCGTGGCAAATGAGCACCCTCCAGCATCCACCAGCCATATTTTTGATGGGCCCCACGGCAAGTGGCAAGACCCACATGGCTGTCGAGCTTGTTAAAAACTATCCCGTTGAACTCATCAGCGTTGACTCAGCTTTAGTTTTTCGCGACATGAACATCGGCACCGCCAAACCGGATGCTGCCACCCTTGCCAAAGCTCCGCATCACCTCATCGACATCATCGACCCGACAGAAGCTTATTCCGCTGCGGCCTTTGTGCGCGATGCGATGCAGCTAATGGCAGACATCACGGCACGCGGCAAAATACCGCTGCTGGTGGGCGGCACCATGCTGTACTACAAAGCGTTGCGCGAAGGACTTAGCCCCTTACCTCAAGCGGATGCAACTTTGCGCGCTGAGTTTGATAATGAAATTGCGCTTCATGGCATTGAGCATTTGCATCGGCAGCTTGCAGTAGTTGACCCTGAAACAGCGAACCGCCTAGCTCCCGCTGACACCCAACGCATCCAACGAGCGCTAGAAATTTATCGACTCACTGGCCAGCCAATGTCAACGTTAATAGAACATTTTACGCCCCATGAATTGCCCTACCGAGTTCTTTCTTTGGCTCTCCTTCCTTCTGATCGCGCAGTGCTCCATCAACGCATCGCAACACGTTTTGAAATGATGCTCAATCAAGGGCTGATTGATGAACTGCGCGAGCTACGCAAGCGCTATTTGCTCCACCGCGACATGACCTCGATGCGCTGCGTTGGCTACCGTCAATCTTGGGAATTTATAGAAGGCGAAATCAATAAAAATGAATTGCTAGAGAAAAGCATTGTCGCTACACGCCAACTGGCGAAACGCCAGATCACTTGGTTACGCAGCATGCCAGAGAATATTGAACTAGATTGCTTAACACCCAATCTTTACCCGCAAACTGCTGAGTTGATTGAGGCACATTTACGGCAATAAAAAAGGGAGCGCTCGGCTCCCCTTTACGATTAAACTGAAATCAGCCTTGGCGATGATTGAATCGCGCAGTTCTCACCGCTGAACTCTCCATCCACTTTTTAATGCGCACTGCATCACCAACCCGAGTGCGCTTACCCCATGAATCTAGCAACACAATAATCACCGGGCGATTGGAAATTTTTGCCTGCATCACCAAACAACGGCCAGCCTCGGTAATGTAGCCCGTTTTGCTGATACCAATATCCCATGAATCATTTTTCACCAACGGATTGGTATTGCTAAAACGTAAGGGGCGATGCTTTGCAAATTGCACCGTATGAGAAGTCGTCGTGGTAAAGCGATGGATGGGCTCATAATTTTGCGCTGCGCGAACCATCAACACCAAGTCTTGCGCGGTCGAGACGTTATTGCTATTTAAACCGGTTGGATCAAAAAATCGTGTCGAGCGCATACCTAAAACTCTGGCCTTGCTGTTCATCATCACCAATGCGGCAGCAGTGCCTCCTGGATAGGTGCGTGCCAAAGCGGCAGCAGCTCTATTTTCTGACGCCATCAATGCGAGCTTTAGCAACTCTGCACGAGTGAGGGTCGTACCGGGACGCATGCGCGAGGTTGTCCCCTTTAAACGATCCATATCATCTGTTGTGATGGTGATTTTTTCATTCATCGGCAACTTCGCATCTAACACTACCATCGCAGTCATCAGCTTAGTGATGGAGGCAATAGGCGCAACGTTTTGCGCGTTTTTTGTGTAGAGAGGGCGGCCGCTTTTTTCGTCGTAAATTAACGCAATAGCAGATTGCAGTTTCGGAGCAGAGGTGAGTTTGAATACTTCACTGGTTAGCGCTTGATCTTGTTGGTTAGGTGACGCGACAACATCGGCATCAGCAGCATGTAGCGAAAAACTTTGGCTCAACAACAGCAGTAAAACGATGATATTTTTCTTCATGACTTCTCTTACGAGTAAGAATATGCAGCGGAGGTTATCATAAAACTCAAATAAATCAAGGCAAAAAGAGAAAGTGTTAGCGCAAAATGATAATGTCCTCTTTCAGCAAAGTAGAAATGTCCTCTTTG
>JBAXEJ010000088.1:0-7998 GCA_037140475.1 Gallionellaceae bacterium | reverse complement strand
GGATGAGCAATTAGTGAAAGACGCGCGTGCGAATTTGGAGCGCTTGTCTTCGTCTGAACAAACTACCGCAGCCCCTGCAGCAAAGGTTGCGCCTGTCGCGGCGACAACGCCTGCGGCAGATGAAGGTTATGGTTTCTTTGATGATGAGCCTGCTGCTGTGCCTGCCGCCGACCCCGGCTACGGTTTCTTTGGTGATGAACCCGTTAAACATGATGCGGCTGAAGACGCACAAGGTTATGGCTTCTTTGAAGAGACACCGGTGCAAAAAGCCGAGCGAGAAGAACAGCGCGGTTATGGTTTCTTGCAAGAGCCCAATCCAGACACCTTGGCTGCTGCGCCAACCGCGCCTGAGGTAAAGCCTGAGGCCACTGCAGAAGCGCCTAAGCTAGTGGCCGAGCAAGCACATCCTAATCGTCGTGCCGCTGACCGTGCGCCTCCGCCGGCAGCAGCAGATTCATCCATTCGCGTCAGCGTGGAGAAGGTCGATCAACTCATCAACCTGGTGGGTGAATTGGTCATCACGCAGGCGATGTTGTCGCAGTCGGCCTCGCTGCTTGACCCAATCGTGGTTGAGCGTTTGCAAAGTGGTTTGACTCAATTGCAACGCAACACGCGCGACATTCAAGAAGCGGTGATGGCGGTGCGTATGTTGCCGATCTCCTTTGTGTTTAGCCGCTTCCCGCGCGTGGTACGCGACATGGCCGCTAAGCTCAACAAAAAGATAGATTTGAAAACCTTGGGCGAAGGCACTGAGTTGGATAAAGGGCTGATCGAAAAAATCGCTGATCCGCTCACTCACTTGATTCGCAACAGCTTAGATCACGGTATCGAAATGCCGGAGAAACGTCTGGCTGCAGGAAAATCCGAAACGGGCACGATTACGTTGAACGCTTTCCATCAGGGCGGCAATATCGTGATCGAAGTGGCCGACGACGGTGGCGGTTTGAGCCGCAGCCGTATTTTGAACAAAGCCAAAGAGCGCGGCATGAATGTGAGCGACGACATGCCTGATTCTGCGGTATGGATGTTGATCTACGAAGCAGGCTTCTCGACTGCGGAAGTGGTGACGGATGTATCGGGCCGCGGCGTGGGCATGGACGTGGTGAAACGTAACATCGCCGAGCTGGGCGGTCGTGTGGAGATTGATTCCGCCGAGGGCTTTGGTACGCGCACCACCATTCGTTTGCCACTCACCTTGGCGATTTTGGATGGCTTGTCAGTTTCGGTTGGCGGTCAAGTTTTCATCGCGCCACTCGGTTCCATCGTCGAATCGTTGCAAGTGAAAGCCGAAGATTTGAAATCAGTGAGTGGCGAAGGTCATTTACTCCGCGTGCGTGGCGAATATCTGCCGCTGGTTTCCGTGCATGAAGTATTTAATATCGAAAATGCGGTGACTGATTTCACCAAAGGTATTGTTGTCATCATCGAAGCCGAAGGCAAAAAAACGGCGCTGATGGTGGACGAGCTGTTGGGTCAGCATCAAGTGGTGATTAAGAGCTTGGCTTCAAACTTCCGTAAGGTGGCCGGTATTTCTGGCGCCACCATTATGGGTGATGGAAAAGTAGCGTTGATTTTGGATGTGATCGCGTTGGCGGCGCAACATTCGCATAATCGCACCTAGTTGACTGTATTTAGTTCTTAGTATTTTAGGGAGAAGTGAAATGGCAAATATGAAAGTAAGTACCCGTTTAGCACTGGGCTTTGGCGCTGTTATTACCTTGATGTTGATCATCGCGGTTGTCGGCATAATGAATATGCGTACCATCAACGGTGAGTTGGACGACATCGTGGGCGATAAATTCCCCAAGACGGTGTGGGCGAACAATATGGTCGATGGAGTGAATAGCATTGCGCGCAATATGCGTAACGCTCTGCTGGAAACCGATTCTGGAAAGAGTCAAAAGGAAATTGAGAGCATTGCTGAGCAGCGCCAAATTATTAAGGACAACCTGCAAAAGCTAGAAGAAAATATTAAGTCGGATGCAGGCAAGGCCGTTCTAGCGGGCGTGGTCGACGCTCGTAGCAAATATGTTGGCGGCCAAGACGAATTTCTGAAGTTAATGAAAGAAGGTAAAAAAGCTGAAGCGACGACTTTCTTGTTGACAGAGATTCGCCCAACGCAGAAAGCGTACATAGACAGCATCAATAAGCTGATCGACTTTCAAACTGAGTTGATGAAAAAAGCGGGTGAAGGCGCCGACACAGCGGCGTCAAGCGCACTTACCATCATTATGATCATGGCGCTCATTGCTATCATCGCCGGCGTGGTGATCGCGCTAACCATCGTACGCAACCTGATGAAGCAGTTAGGTGGAGAACCTGACTATGCATCCGAAGCCGTTGGCAAGATCGCCCAAGGCGACCTCACCATGGAATTGGCTTTGCGTCCGGGTGACAACAGCAGCTTGTTGTACTCCTTGAAAAACATGCAAGACAGCTTGCGTGCCATCGTGTCAGAAATCAAAAACATCGTGGAAGCAGCAGCGATTCGCGGCGACTTCAGCGTGAAGATGAATCTCAATGGCAAGCAGGGTTACACCAAAGAGTTGTCTGATCTGCTGAATAGTTTGTCTAACGTTTCTGAAACTGGCTTGAACGACGTAACTCGCGTGGCCACAGCGTTAGCGAATGGTGACTTGTCACAAAAGATCACCAAAGACTACCCGGGTGTATTCGGTCAAACCAAGAATGGCGTGAACAGCACGGTTGACTCCCTCACCAAAGTCGTCGCCGAAATCCAAGCCATCGTGGAAGACGCAGCGGTTCGCGGTAGCTTTGCCACCAAGATGGATATGAATGGCAAGCAGGGTTACACCAAAACATTGTCTGAATTGTTGAACCAGTTGTCCAACGTGACAGATGAAGGCTTGAACGACATCATGCGTCTGGCTAAAGCACTCGCTGATGCTGACCTCACCCAGACCATCAACAAAGACTACCCAGGCCTGTTTGGACAAACTAAAGATGCGGTAAATACCACTGTAGAAAACCTCAAAACGCTGGTAACTGAAGTTAAAACATCGGTTGACTCGATTGGCACAGCGTCCAAAGAAATCGCTTCCGGCAACACTGACTTGTCACAGCGTACTGAAGAGCAAGCCTCTAGCTTGGAAGAAACAGCGGCAAGTATGGAAGAGCTTACTTCTACCGTTAAACAAAACGCTGACAATGCTAAACAAGCGAACCAGTTGGCACATAGCGCTAGCTCTGTAGCTGAAAAAGGTGGCGCAGTAGTGCATGAAGTCGTGGGCACCATGAGTGCAATTAACGAGTCTTCTCGCAAGATTGTAGACATCATTTCTGTCATCGACGGCATTGCCTTCCAAACTAACATCTTGGCGTTGAATGCTGCGGTGGAAGCGGCTCGTGCTGGTGAGCAAGGTCGTGGTTTTGCGGTGGTGGCAGCCGAAGTGCGTAACCTGGCTCAACGCTCAGCCGCAGCAGCCAAAGAGATCAAAACCCTCATCGACAACTCGGTTGAGAAAGTGGAGATCGGTACTAAGTTGGTAGATGACGCCGGTAAAACGATGGAAGAAATCGTCAACGCCGTAAAGCGCGTCACCGACATCATGTCTGAAATCAGCGCGGCCTCGGCAGAGCAAAGCACTGGTATTGAGCAGGTGAACCAAGCCATTACCCAGATGGACGAAGTCACTCAGCAAAACGCTGCGTTGGTAGAAGAAGCAGCGGCAGCGGCCGAGTCGCTACAAGAAGAAGCTCAGAACCTCACTCGTTCCGTCAGCGTGTTCAAGATGGATGGTATGGGTTCAGCACGTACAGCGGTTGCCGCACCACGCGCACCCGCGGCTCGTCCTGCTGCGCACTCTCCCGCGAAACGACCAACAGCCTCAAAACCAAAAGCCTTGCCTGCGAAAGCCGGTAAAGGTGGCGAAGAAGAGTGGGAAGAGTTTTAAGTAGGGGCACGGCGCGCCGTGCCCGTACGGAGGCGGCACGCCGTGCCTTTGCGAAGGCGAACAGGGATCGAGGCTAGGGGCACGGCGCGCCGTGCCCGTACAAACGGTGTTCATCCCCTTCCAACCTTCCTCTTGTGAAGGGCGACGGGGTTCAGAATAAGGAGAATAAACATGGTAACTGACAACACCAGCAGCACAGGCAACAGCGGCCTAGCCGGAGGCGAGTTTCTCACCTTCACCCTAGGCGCCGAAGAGTACGGCATGGACATTCTCAAAGTGCAAGAGATCCGTGGCTACGACTCTGTAACCGCCATTGCCAACACCCCCGCCTTCATCAAAGGCGTGATTAACTTACGTGGCATCATCGTACCGATCGTTGACCTACGCATTAAATTCAACCTCGGCAAAGTCGATTACGACCAATTCACGGTGGTGATTATTTTGAATCTCGGCACTCGCGTGGTGGGCGTCGTCGTAGATAGCGTTTCCGACGTACTCACTTTAACGCCAGATCAAATCAAAGCAGCGCCGACCTTATCGACCAGCCTCGACACGCGTTACATCATGGGCCTAGGCACAGTCGATCAACGTATGCTGATCTTAGTGGACATCGAAAAACTAATGACTAGCCGCGATATGGAATTAATGGAAGAAGTAGCAGCATAAATACTCCCCTCTCCCCTGCCCCTCTCCCGTAAACAGGAGAGGGAGGAGCGTAGCGGAGGGAGAGGGTGGTTCTAATTTGGAGAAGAGATAATGAAAATCAATCTACCGGTAACGAATGTCGAGTACGTGCTCAAAGAAACAGACATGATTGTTTCTAAGACCGACCTCAAAGGTGCCATCACTTACATCAACGAAGATTTTCTTCGTATCAGTGGTTTTACTGAAAGCGAGTTGATTGGTCAGTCACACAATTGTGTGCGCCACCCGGACATGCCGGTAGAGGCTTTTGCAGACCTTTGGAAATCATTAAAAAATGGTAGCCCGTGGACGGGGAGGAGCGTAGCGGAGGGAGAGGGTGGTTCTAATTTGGAGAAGAGATAATGAAAATCAATCTACCGGTAACGAATGTCGAGTACGTGCTCAAAGAAACAGACATGATTGTTTCTAAGACCGACCTCAAAGGTGCCATCACTTACATCAACGAAGATTTTCTTCGTATCAGTGGTTTTACTGAAAGCGAGTTGATTGGTCAGTCACACAATTGTGTGCGCCACCCGGACATGCCGGTAGAGGCTTTTGCAGACCTTTGGAAATCATTAAAAAATGGTAGCCCGTGGACGGGCTTCGTTAAAAACCGTTGTAAGAATGGTGACTTCTACTGGGTACAGGCGAACGCAACGCCAATTTATGAAAACGGCCAGTGCATTGGTTATATGTCGGTGCGTAGCAAGCCTTCTCAGGCTGACGTTAGCGCGACTTCTGCCGCCTATGCTTTGTTCCGCAATGGTCAGGCAGGTGGCTTGCGCATTGAAGATGGCAAGGTGGTTAAGTCCAACCTGCTAAGCAAACTAAACCCGTTAAAAAACGCCTCAGTTAAAACGCGAGTGCTGCTTGCCATTGGTGCCCTGTCGGTGATGTTGGTGGCGACAGGTGCAGAGGGATTGCTAGGCATGGGCAAGGCCAACGAAGGCCTCAAAATGGTCTATGAAGACTCCACAATACCCATGAGCGAAGTGTCTCAAATTCAAAACTTGATTCTGTTGAATCGATTACGGATTACCGGCGCTTTGTACGATCCTACCCCAGCTCGTGTCCAGAAAAACACCACTGAAGTGGAAGAAAATATCGCCACGATCAGCAAGCTGTGGGCGAGCTATACATCACGTCCACTGGATGATGCCGAGAAAAAAATGGCGGATCAGTTTGCCGCTGACAGAGGGCGATTTGTACAAGAAGGCCTGAAGCCTGCGATTGCTGCACTGCGTGCAAATGACATCAAGTTGGTAGACAAAATCAACACTGAAAAAATTCGCCCCCTGTACGACACAGTGGCGCCTGAAATTCAGCATATTTTGCAAATGCAAATTGATCAAGCTAAGCAAGAGTATGAAGATTCGGAAGCGCGCTATGAGAGCGCTCGCACAATCATGTTTGCCATGTTGGCACTCGGTGCGTTGATGGCGATCTGGACAGTCTTAACTGTGCTGCTGGGTGTGTTGCGACCACTACGCAAAGTGGACGGCTTGTTGCAAAGCATTTCCCAAGGCAATTACAAAAATCTGATCATGCCCGATCGTGCAGATGAGTTGGGGCATTTGATGAATGCGATGCGTTCGATGCAAACTCAATTGGGCTTTAATGTAGCGGAAGCCAATCGCGTGGCGAATGAAAATCTGCGCATTCGTATTGGTTTGGATAACGTGTCTACCAGCGTGATGATCTCCGATGTAGATCGCAATATCATCTATATGAATAAAGCCGTGACGGACCTGATGAATAAAGTTGAAGACGAAATTCGTCGAGATCTGCCTGACTTTAGTGCCGCGAAATTGATGGGCGGTAGCATTGATGCCTTCCACAAAAATCCGGCACACCAGAAGTCTATGTTGGAAAGTCTCAAGTCAGTTCATCGCACTCAAGTGGTGGTGGGTGGCCGTACCTTTGCTTTGGCGGCGAGCCCGGTGATTAACGAGCGCGGTACTCGTTTGGGTGCGGCGCTGGAGTGGAACGATCGCACCAATGAAGTGGCAGTTGAAAAAGAAGTGGCCGCGATTGTGGAAGGTGCTGTGTTGGGTGACTTCACTCAGCGTATCGACATGCAAGGCAAAGAGGGTTTCTTCAAACAGTTGGGTGAGGGTATCAACAAGCTGATGCAAACCTCCGACACGGGTCTGCAAGAAGTGGTGCGGATGTTGGGTGCGTTGGCTAGCGGTGATTTGACCGACCGCATCACTAACGAATACCACGGTACTTTTGGTCAATTGAAGGACGACTCGAATGCGACCTCTGACAAGCTGAAAGAAATTATCGGTCAGATTCGTGATGCAACCGATACGATCAATACCGCCTCGAAAGAAATTGCCTCCGGCAACACAGATTTGTCACAGCGCACTGAAGAGCAGGCCTCTAGTTTGGAAGAAACTGCGGCGAGCATGGAAGAGTTGACGGCGACAGTTAAACAGAACGCCGAGAACGCTAAGCAAGCCAACCAGCTCTCACAGACTGCAAGCTCAGTAGCGGAAAAAGGCGGCGCGGTTGTGCAGCAAGTGGTTGGCACGATGACCTCAATCAACGAATCTTCTCGCAAGATTGTGGACATCATTTCCGTGATCGACGGCATCGCTTTCCAAACCAACATCTTGGCGCTGAATGCTGCGGTGGAAGCAGCGCGTGCGGGCGAGCAAGGTCGTGGTTTTGCGGTGGTGGCGGCTGAAGTGCGTAACTTGGCACAACGCTCTGCGGCAGCGGCGAACGAGATTAAGCATCTGATTGATGATTCGGTTGGCAAAGTGGGCGAAGGTAGCAAGCTCGTTAGCCAAGCGGGCGAAACGATGGCAGAAATTGTGAACGCGGTGAAACGCGTGACCGACATCATGTCTGAGATTAGCGCGGCATCGGCAGAGCAAAGCCAAGGTATTGAGCAGGTTAATCAAGCCATCACGCAGATGGACGAAGTGACACAGCAGAACGCTGCGTTGGTGGAAGAAGCTGCGGCTGCGGCAGAATCACTGGAAGAAGAAGCGCATAGCTTGGCTCGCTCCGTGAGCGTGTTTAAGTTAGATGACTCTAACCAACATCGTGTTGCTGCTTCGCATGTAGTCGCAAGACCTCCGGTGGCACGTGCGCCAGTGCGTCACGCGGCTCCGGCTAAGAAATCTGCGGCGCCTGCTGCAAAGCCAAAAGCCCTGCCAGCGAAAGCCGGCAAGCCTGAAGGTGAAGAGTGGGAAGAGTTTTAAGTAGGGGCACGGCGCGCCGTGCCCGTACGGAGGTGGCGCGCCGTGCCCGTACGAGGAAGGATCGGGATTTTGGGTAGGGGCATGGCGCGCCGTGCCCCTACAGAAAAAGGAGCCAACATGGTCACAGACACCAGCAGCACAGGCAACAGCGGCCTAGCCGGAGGCGAGTTTCTCACCTTCAC
>JBAXEJ010000087.1:0-8100 GCA_037140475.1 Gallionellaceae bacterium | reverse complement strand
ACGGTTAGCGGTGCAACACGCTTAATTGAGGGACTCTGCATCAACGCTTGCACATCGTCTAAAGTAATGTCGCGTGGCGTTTGCCCTGTCATCATGCCGGGGCCAATGCCAGCCGTTTCAGTACGGCCGGGCAACACAATCACCAAATTGGTCCCTAATGATGAAAATTGATTTACCACATAGCGGCGTGCGCCCTCACCCAAGGCCGTGAGAATGACCACAGCCGCTACCCCAATCGACATCGCCAGCATCATCAGCAAAGTACGCGTGGGGCTACCGCGCAAACTGCCTGATGCGAATTGCAAAGTGTCGGTGAGTTTCATAACAAGAAATTTATGACGCGCGTTGCTCGTCAGAAAGAATCGCGCCATCCAACATGTGGATCTGCCGTTTAGCACGTGCGCCAATTTCAGCATCGTGGGTAACAATCACCAGCGTGATGCCACTTTCAATTAATTGCTCCAAGAGCTTGAGCACTTCCCAGCCCGTTGTACGATCCAAATTACCGGTCGGCTCGTCCGCTAGTAGCACACTGGGTTTCATCACCGTAGCACGGGCAATCGCTACGCGCTGGCGCTGCCCTCCAGAAAGCTGATCTGGGCGATGGTCGGCGCGTTCACGCAGTCCATAACTCGCGACTAACTCGGCAACGCGTTGCTTACGTTCTTCAGCGGGGATACCCGCCAACATCATCGGCAATTCGATATTTTGCGCCGCAGTGAGACGAGGCACTAAATGAAAAGACTGAAACACGAAACCAATTTTTTCGCTGCGCACTTTGGCTTGTTGCGCATCACTCAAATCAGTTACATTGCCACCATCGAGCAAATAAGCGCCTGTGCTAGGACGATCGAGAAGTCCGAGCAAATTCAGCATGGTGGATTTACCGGAACCGGACGGCCCCATGATGGAGAGATACTCACCATCACCCAGCTTCATATTGATGTCGCGTAACGCAGTGACCTGCTGATCACCTACGGTAAAAGTGCGGCTCACATTTTGCAGTTCAATCATTTTGCTGCGGGACTTTCTGGCTTCACCAGCACACCGGCTTTCAAACCAGGGCGATCGAGTGAAGAAACAATTTGCTCACCTTCACTCAAACCAGACAACACTTCGGTATATTCCCAATTCGCCAGTCCAGTCGTAACCACGCGCTCGTCCAATTTACCATCGGCTTTGTAAACCAGCACGCGCTTACCTTCTAACAATGTTTGCGTAGGGATGCGCAAGGCATTGCTATGTGCCTCGTGAATAATTTCCACATCCGCACTGTAGCCCACCAATAAATTTTCAGCAGTGGGCCTCTCAACAAAGCCTACCTCCACCTCAACTGTGCGCGCCTGTTTTTCAAGCTCTAGCACATAAGGCGCAATGCGTTTTACCTTACCCGCGAAGGTGCGTCCTTTGATGGCATCCAAAGTGATGCGACTACTCTGGCCTACTTTCAATTTGGCTGCGTCCACTTCATCAATCGGCGCACTCACAAATAAACAACTGTCATCGATCAAGTCAACCGCAGGCAACGTCAATATGCCGGGGGGTGAAGGTGTAGCGTATTCGCCTTGCTCACCACTAATATCTGCCACGATGCCCGCGAACGGAGCTCGCAACACCATGCGCTCCAATCCTTTTTTAACCACTTCGATACGCGATTTAGATTGCTCAATATCGTTGCGCGCCGCTTCACACCCCGCCTGGCGCGACTTCGCATCGGTCAACGCTTTATCTAATAGCTGCGAAGAAATGAACCCTTTTTCTTTTAATTCTTTGGAGCGTTCGGCATCGCGCTGCGAAGCCTCAGCCATGCTGCACACCTCGCGCACACGCATCTCTGAAGTTTTGAGTTGATCGCGCGACAGCCTCTCTTGCGCGTGCATATCGTCATCCCACAGCTCTAACAAAATTTGCCCCGCTACGACACGCTGGCCTTTAACAACACGCATATGAGAAATTTGCCCACCGGCAGGTGCAGACAATTTCGCGCGGCGACATGCCTTAACCGTGCCCGCACGGGTGTTGCTCACCGAGGCTTCGACATTGCCACGATCAACCGTTTTTAAAAGCACAGCTAAAGGTTTACTACGAGTGAGATAGGCAGCAACCAAGACAATTGCGATGACGACCACCGCGAGAATCAAATAAGTGCGCTTACGAGAAGGACTGGAAGTCATTGCTACTCCTGACTAGAAGATGAAGCGATATTGCACTGGAGAATTATACACTTCGGCCATACTGCGGCTCACGCTCGCCGCCAATCAAACCTGTCAATTTTTACATAAACATCAGTGATAAAGCCAAGGTGTCGTCGCGCCGGACAACCCGTTACTCTTTAGCGCCCATCAAGCTCGAAACCTCGTTCAGCCAAGCCTGAATATTTCTCACCTCTTGATTTTCGCTATCTGCGTCAACATAGACCCAACGACGACGAAGCTCTTGCACCACGTTATGTAGCTGCCATAAAGTTTCATCCAACAAAATTCGGGCATCAAAGCAGGCGCGCGCGCCCTCCTGAATGCCCAGCAAATTTTCATCATGAACATAAGGATTCAAGCCAGCATCAATCACTTCCATTTTTAAGCTGGTCATACGCTCATCCAGAAATGCACAAATTGGATTTTTTTGATTACACCCCAGCTTGGCAATATCCCAAGCCGCAAAAATAGCAGAGATTCGCGTCATTTTTTCGCGAGCGCCTTGCCGATCAGTCTCAGAACACGGAGGAAGATTTTCTTGCTCTTCTGCATAAAAAATTTTGAGATGACGCACCAAATTCCAGCCATATCTGCGTAAATTTAATTTGAGAATCGTTTCAAGGCGCGACCAGCCATATTCAGTCTCTTCTTTGGTATAGCGGCTGGCAATAATTTCGGCCACCGCAATCACCTGCCCAAACAGACTAATTTCACCCGCTTTCAAGCCTCGCGGATAACCGCTGCCATCGAGCCTTTCATGGTGATGCAACACCCCTTCAAGCACCTTAGTCGTATATTCAGGATAGGCCTTCAAAATAAGCCATGCAGTAACCGAGTGAACGTACAAGTGTCGACGCTCATTTTCTGTCATCCTGTGTTCGCGCCCCAAAAGTTTAGGATCGACATGCAATATCCCGATGTCATGCAACAAGGCAGCTGTCGCCAGATCAACAAGCTCACGTTTGTCGAAATTCTGTTGCATGCCGATATAGATACTGACCAAGGCCACATACAAACTATGCTCAAACAAATCTTCTTGCGTATCGCGCATCACGGTCAACTTAAAGGCGACCGCCGGCGTCAGAGGAACCTGCTCAATCACAAATGACAGCATCCATCCCTCGGATTCAACTGCCTGTATCGAGGACAAGCGCTTATCCTTAGCCATCAATTTTTCTGCAGCTGCTGATAAGCTCTGCCCAGTCACCATATTTTCAGTGCTTAAACACTGATCTAAAGGCGGGGCCAGCTTATGCTGCAACAGGCGCTCAAACACCGCACTATTGATCTTCATTCCCGCACTTATTAACTTAAGACCCGTGGTTGAATGAATGTCACGATTCGCGACAATCGGACGAATATCACCCAGATCAGTCACGCTTTTCAAATAGTGGGAATCGTGAATTTGGCCTTCAGCAAGCTCATTGATATTGGTCATCATCATAATAAGAATTCACGGCCTAAAGCCTAAAAACAATCAAAGAGGGTGTACCTATTAAGTTAAGAACACTAACCTAGGTTACCCCGCATTCAAAATCACATAGCGGTCAACCATCAAAGCGCAAGCCACTCATGGAGAACCGGTGTAAATAATATCAAAGGAAACCTTCACCTACTGGAGTGACTCACCTAGCTGGGATGGCATTTCTTATGAGTAGAGGAGTAACTATTTTACTTATTTGCAAAAAATTAAGCCTGACAAATTTTGGCAAAATTTGTGCATTTCACATATCCGCAATAACCTCATCACTGTTATAGTTCCCTCCGCGACTGCGCCATTTAGCATTTATAAGTAATTAATTAAGAAACAGCGCAAGGAAGAGACACTCACAGGAACCAGATCAAACTCTCGAAAAGATCTGAACGTGTTGGCCCTTAAATTTTTGAATGGTTTATGAAGATAAAATTCTCTGTTAATCGTTTGGCGTTGTGCTTGTTAAGTCTGCTATTTATAGTCACTTCGCAGCTTGCGCTGGCCAACGTAGAAGACAAACAAATTCGCATTGGCATCACCTCTGTTCGCTCTGCCGAACAAACCTTAAAACAATGGCAACCTACGGCCGACTACCTCAACCAAGTCATCCCCGAATATCACTTCAGCATTGTTCCTCTGTATCTCGATAAATTAAAAGATGCTGTCAAAAACGGGGAAATCGAATTTCTACTGTCCAACCCTGAGCAATATGTTTTTTTTCGTGCTGACTATGGCCTAGCTGCGCTAGCAACCTTAAACAACTTTGCTGCAGGCAAACCGGTTAGCAAATTTGGCGGCGTCATTTTCGCTTTAGCTGATCGCACTGACCTCAACACGCTAGCAGACTTAAAAGGCAAAAAAATCTCTGCGGTGGGTGAACGTTCATTCGCGGCCTATCTTATTCAGCGCTGGGATTTATATCAGCAAGGTATAGACATCCAAGAGACCAGTAAAGTCTCCTTCCTCGGCTTGCCTCAAGACAAAGAAGTAATGGCAGTTATCGACAAACAGGCCGACGTCGGCTTTGCACGCACTGGCGTATTAGAGGCGATGGCCGCAGAAAATAAAATTCAGTTGTCACAAATTAAAGTTCTCAACCTACAAGACAAAGCCATTTTCCCGCAGGCACTTTCTACAGAGCTCTATCCAGAATGGCCGCTCTCCGCCACACACAATTTACCTGATTCACTTAGCAAATCAGTAGCGCAGGCGTTATTTAGCATTAGTCCAACCGACCCGGCCGCGCGCAGTGGCAAATATTCCGGCTTTATGCCGCCGGGAGATTACTCCTCTGTAGAAAAAGTCATGGTGAAAATGCGCGCCATGCCAAGCCCCAATGCAGAATTTGATTTGCATGACATCGTTGAAAAATATTTGGCCAGTGTGACAGCAGGCATTGTCATTTTATTGCTTCTTATCCTTGCCACTGCGCTTCACCTTTGGCGCAACAATCGCTACCTGCGCCACGCTTACTTTGAGCGTGATCAGCTCACCATGAGTTTGAGTTTGGCCAATAGCTCGCTCGAAGCCAAAGTAGATAAACGCACGCGACAATT
Source organism: Gallionellaceae bacterium (assembly GCA_037140475.1). Lineage (GTDB taxonomy): Bacteria > Pseudomonadota > Gammaproteobacteria > Burkholderiales > Gallionellaceae > PALSA-1006. The sequence continues at coordinate 2,875 of JBAXEJ010000087.1, read as the reverse complement.
TAAAGACTCGCAGACCAGCCTGCAGCTTTTGCTCGACTCAATGTCTGAGGGTATGTATGGCGTGGACACCAACGGCAACTGCACCTTCGTCAACGCCGCGTTCCTCCGGATTCTCGGCTTTAAAAATGAAGATGAACTCATCGGTGAACATATCCATACTTTAATTCATCACTCTCATCCCGATGGCACACCCTACCCGGCAAAAGAGTGCCGCATGTTCCAAGCATTCAGAGCGAATCAAGCCACCCATGCCGATGATGAAGTTTTTTGGCGCAAAGATGGCACACCCTTGACCGTTGAGTATTGGGCTCACCCCACCATTAACGATGGCGTGGTGGTCGGTGCAGTCGCCACCTTTCAGGACATTACTGCGCGCAAACAAGCCGAGCTGCAAATTCAACAACTCGCTTTTTATGATGTGCTCACCTCGCTACCCAATCGTCGCTTGTTGAATGACCGACTACATAAAGCCCTTGCCTACAGCGATCGTAATCATAATTACGGCGCAGTGTTATTCATGGATTTGGACCACTTCAAAAAGCTCAATGACACGCGCGGCCATCACATTGGCGACCTCTTGCTCATCGAAGTTGGCAAACGCATCGAGTCTTGCGTACGTGATGGCGACACGGTAGCCCGCCTAGGTGGCGATGAATTTGTGGTGATCTTGGGCACACTCAGTACCAATAGTGCCGAGGCCGCTAACCAAGCCGAAATGGTTTCAGAGAAAATTCACACCAAACTTAACCAACCCTATGAACTCGGCGACTTCACTCACAGCACCTCGCCCAGTATCGGCATTGTGCTATTTAAGGGTTTAACCAACAACATTGATGAGCTATTGAAATTCGCCGACATCGCGATGTATCAAGCTAAAACTTCGGGCCGCAACGCGATTCGATTCTACGACCCTGACATGCAAAAGCTGATTGAGCAACGCGCCAGTCTTGAAGTTGATTTGCGTCAAGCCATTGAGCTTGAGCAATTTATCTTGCATTACCAAATTCAAGTCGATGCTCAAGGCAAAGCGCTAGGCGCCGAGGTACTACTCCGCTGGCAACACCCTCAAATGGGGCTCGTACCACCGCTACGCTTCATTCCTCTGGCTGAAGAAACAGGGTTGATTTTGCCAATCAGCTTATGGGTGCTTAAAACAGCCTGCGAACAACTGAAAAAATGGCAAGCAGACGAGCTTACACGCGAACTGAGTTTGGCCGTGAATATCACCGCCCTGCAATTCAACCATGATGATTTCGTCGCACAAGTCCGGCAAATATTGCTCGATAGCGGCGCCAACCCCAGCAAGCTCAAATTAGAAATCACCGAAAGCATGATGTTGAAAAACATCGAACTCATTATCTCCAAAATGCACGCCTTAAAAGCACTAGGCTTAAGTTTTTCACTGGATGATTTTGGTACGGGCTACTCTTCGCTGCAATATCTCAAACGTCTACCGCTCGATCAAATCAAAATTGATCAATCATTTGTGCGCGACATTTCGACCGACCCTAACGATGACGCGATTGTTAAAACAGTGATTGCGATGGCGGCGGCATTGGACTTTAACGTGATTGCCGAAGGCGTTGAAACCGAGATTCAACTCAACTTCCTAAAACAATCAGGTTGCCGAGCCTTCCAGGGCTATTTATTTAGCAAGCCCGTGCCGCTAGCTGAGTTTGAAGCGAAGCTGCAAAAATAACCATAACTCAAAACCAACATGTCGGGCTAAAGCCCGACCTACAAATCCCAACCTGTTTCTCGTAGGTCAGGCTTTAGCATGACGCTAGCATGCCTCGGCGTAAAATTGGTGACGCGTAACTGCGGTTATTAGGATCATACGTCGGTGTATTGCGAATATGCTTTCTAAAATTAACGCTCCAACATCGCCCTGATCACTGCATTAAACGGCTCAATCAATTCTGGGGCAAACTGCTTATCACAGGCGTTTACTTCGGCAATCGCCCGCAATACCGAGCTACTATGATTGCGCGCGCTATGTTTTAACATGACGGCCTCAAAGGCATCCACGATTGCCAGTATTTTCGCCCCAGTACAAATTTTCTCGCCGTGCAGACCATCTGGATAACCGCCCCCGCTCCACGACTCATGATGTTGCCGCACAATCTGCGCCGCGCCATCCCAGCCAGCCATTCTCTCTAGCAAGCCCGCAGCAAACGTGGGGTGGGTGTGCAAACTATTGCGTTCTTCTTGGCTCATCTTTCCCACTTTAAGCCAAACCGACTCGGGCAAAAACATCATGCCCAAATCATGCAAATAAATTGCCGCCTCTAACTGCACCTCATCTACCGGAGAGCCTGCCTCCCGATTCGTACTCAACGCCAGATGATGGATACGATCAGTGCGTCCCGAAAGTAGCGGTGAGCGCGTTTCAAACTGCAAAGCTAATGAATGAAAAAACTTTAAATCGCTGGCCATTCTGTCCTTAGACTGGCTCTGCATAACAGGCTGGCTGGTTCGTAGCGTCGCCTGCGGTTGAAAGCCCGTTACCGCCTTAATCACGGCAATCGCACCCAAATCAATATCCTTCTGCGGTAACACACTCAACTTTTCCAACCCCTCCACTAACACCACCAGCTTGAGTTGCACGACTGGCTTGCCCGCACGCAAAGACTCAACCGCCATTTCCAAACGATCAAGTGCCAACAAAATCACTTCGCCCAGCAATGACGAGTAACGCACCTCACCGGCGCGCAAACGAGTGACAACCGATTCGATCGGGTGCGCAATTAAAGCCGCCATCGGCACACTGCATAGCGCGGCATCGCCCTTGATGTTGTGTAGCGCTCGAAAAATATCTGCGATTAGAATCTTGTTTTCCGGGTCTTTACTTAGCTTATCCATATCACGCTCGATG
>JBAXEJ010000086.1:0-8262 GCA_037140475.1 Gallionellaceae bacterium | reverse complement strand
CTATAAAGTTGAACGAAAAAATAGTAAAAATGATTGGCACACTGAAAGTAGTGGAGAAAGTCCTGCGCCTTTTTTACTCGATGACGGCAGTGCAAGCTGTGTGGTTGACCCTAGCTCCGCAGAAATCATCACCACCAACAAAGACTCTTGGACGCAGGGCGAATATCGCTACACCGAATGGAAACTACTTAAGATTGATTCGATTTACGCGATTGGCGAACTTAAAACAGTGGGCGGCAGCACCACATCGATCACGCATAAAGAGCTGGTGAACCAAGTGCTGACAGAATGGAAAATGGATAACGACGATTTACTCAAACGTTTCGATCTTAATCAAAACGGCTTGTTAGACATGGATGAATGGATGCTGGCGCGGCAAGCCGCCAAGCGTGAAGCCAGCAAACGTCTCGATGCCGCTCGCGCCGAAGCCGACACCAATTTTTTAATGCGTCCTCACGATGGGCGTTTATTTCTAATTAGCAATCTTTCACCAGACAAACTTGCCCGCAAATACTACTGGTGGACATGGATTCATCTGGTGATTTTTTTTGGCGCGCTGGGTGGCGTGGTTTGGGTGCTGTAGTCGCAGACGGTAACAATATTTGCGCCAAGGTAGACCTTATCGGAGAGGGCGTAGCATAAGTTAAACTCGGCTGAATATAAATTTATTGGGTCGCTAAAAAGGCTAAATTAAATTCAATAGTGACCACGTAACGAATGCATTCTGGTTTTAAATATTGCACCAAAACTATTACATTTAATGAAGCTTCTCGTCACTTTCTGTCTTCGCAGCAAAACCTGCTCTTACCCATTTCGAAAATAAAATAATTAGCACAACGACAGCCCCCGCCCGCCCAAAAAATCTAATCGCATCCATAACAAAAGCTGTTGAATTACTAAAATAGTCGTTAAAAGTTATATCAATCGCAGCGCCCGTTATGGCGACAAATGTTGGAACAATAACTTGGACCGACAAAAAAACTCTTCTCCATCCTGCATGAGGTTCATTTTTGTAATCAAAAAAATACGCAGCCATTATCAAGAATGGGACAAATATAGTAAGCAGATGCCATCCAGGCATAAATGAAAAATCTGCTGACTTCAGAACCTCAAACAATCCAAGATTGGGCGTAATATCACCACCGAAACTGTTCATTGATTTTTGTTTGATTACTGCGATTTCATAAAAATAATGCTGCCCCATATCTATCAAAAAAAATAAAACGTGCATTGAAATGGCAAATGACCATTTCTCAAAAGATAATTTGCTAAAGAAATTTTGCATAGCTTTACTCTGTATCCTGTTAACTTAGTAGGAGCTGATAGTCCTTGAGTAAGCGGTCTAGGTCGCCACCTTGATTGAACCGAGTCGTGTTTTCTTCATGAATCTTTTGACGCAAACAATCCCTAGCTACGCACAATAAAGTTATGTCCATATTGGGATACTCGACAATCATTTTCCAAAGATGTTCTTTCTGTAATTTTTCACAGACCCCACAAAAATTAGCATACTCAACCAAGGTTGGCTGCTCACCATTTAACAGTTGATTCTTGCCCATTTTTTAATCCTTTCCTGTGTTTGCATTTTGTTCAAACATAAAGCTTCTGATTCTTTACGTTTCAAGACGAACCGAAACATAAGCACCCCCGCTGTCTTTCAACTTTGCTATCGTTGATCAGTGCTTTAGCATCGCTTGTTGACAGCATGCTTCTCTCAAAAATGAGCTGTATCAGTGCTTCTTGATCGAGCGTGGAAAATTCTCCAGCCTGAACCAGGAGGACTTTTCCTCCCAAGCACTGAATTGGGCTACCGCTCCAGTTGGAAACAATCAGCCGCTTAATCTCTGCAACCCGTTGTTCGCTAGTTTTGATGCTCCGAGTCAAATCAACAAGCTCTTGCGACAACTGCTCGACGGTTGCTGCAAGGGTTGGAGATCCCATGTTTAACACCTTTATTACCTACGGTTATGAGGCCTAAAAACCTGACTAGGCAAGCTTTTAAAGCAACTTTACAGGTGTAAATATAACCCATCATTTACTTTATGTCACTTATAGTTTTCATTATCTCCTTTATGGTTTATGGACATAAAGGCACATACCAAACGATGCTTGGCTCTATGAAAAAGCCCAGCCAATCGTTATCCGCTAGAGAAATATTTTGTAAGAATTTGCGCTTGGCGCGTCGATTAAAAGAAATATCACAGGAAGAGCTTGCGTTTCGTGCAGACCTGAGCCGCACTTACGTCAGCGAAGTCGAAAGTGGCTCAAGAAATATTTCAATCGACAACATGGGGCTGCTGGCCCAGGCACTAGATGTGCCTTTACGAGATCTTGTTGACCCGGAAATGTTTACGGCTTTGGGGCAGCGAATTTAACCTTCCCACTCAAATTGTAGGCAACAAAAAAGCTCCCTCAGGAGCTTTTTTGTTTTTTAGCCCTAATCCATCTCAGGCCAATGAAAACTGTTACTGCATCACATAAATATCAGACTCTTGCAATTCGTCATGCATTCTGTCTGGCGCCAGGTCTAACTCATTCGGCCACGTTACTGCGCCGTGATTCACATGCGCTGCATTAAATATTTCTACATCGCGTAGCGCCTTGAACACGCCACAATCTCGCTCTAAAAATTTAGCCATATCCACGACTCCTTCTGTGCCGTCCTCAAACTGCACGTAAAGTCGGAACGATACCAACACCGCCACCTTGCACACTCGCCAAGGAACTTGGCCTGCTAATCCAGCGGCGCTATTTTGTTGGGCGTTTGTAATTTTTCGCATAAATTCCAATCCTCCATTAACTCGCTTCTGTGTTGCATCGCCCACTCTTTAACCAGCATAGCAGCACCACGCGGCAATTTTCCTTTTGTGATTTCCAGTGTCTGAATATTTACTACGGCTTCGACACCTGCATATTCTGCATGAAAATGAGGGGGCGCATGTTCATCCCAGTACATCTTAATCATGATTCCGTAGAAAATTGAAATGGTTGGCATTTGATCTCCTCAATGCGAATTAGTCTAGCGGCTGATCTGTTTCAAGTAAACCGTCGATAAAAACAGCAATTACTTTCCCTCCAACGCTTCCCACCTAGCCATCAACTGCAATAACTCATCCTCAATCACTGCTGCGCGCTCTTGCAACTGCTTAGCATGCGTTGGATTGTCACGATATAAATCGCCCGCACCTAATGCCGCTACCAGCTCTTCTTGCTCACGTTCAAGCTTTTCAATTTTCAGAGGGATTTCTTCCAGTTCTTTTTGTTCTTTGAAATTCAATTTTTTTGACGACTTTGCTTTGGGCGTGTCGACCTTTGCTTCAGCCTTGGGCGGAGTAGATTTAGCCGTGACGCTTTGTGCGGCTTCATATTTTTTCACCCGCACCCAGTCCTCGTAGCCGCCCACGTATTCCATCAGCTTGCCGTCGCCCTCAAAGGCGATGACTTGCGTCACCACGTTGTCTAAGAAAGAACGGTCATGACTGACGAGGAATAATGTTCCGTCGTAATTCGCTAGCAACTCTTCCAGTAATTCCAGTGTTTCGATGTCGAGGTCGTTGGTCGGCTCATCCAATACCAACACGTTAGCGGGGCGTGTGAATAAGCGCGCCAACAGCAAGCGATTGCGCTCGCCACCAGACAAACTTTTTACTGGTGAACGTGCACGCTCTGGTGCAAACAAAAAGTCACCCAGATAGCTGATGACGTGTTTTCGCTGCCCAGCTATCTCAATAAAATCCGAGCCTTGGCTAATCGTGTCGGCCAGCGTTGCCTCCTCATTGAGCTGCGCTCGCAACTGGTCAAAATAGGCCACGCTCAGCTTGGTGCCCATCTTCACTTCACCACTATCCGGCGCCAATTCGCCCAGAATAATTTTCAGCAAAGTGCTCTTGCCTGCACCGTTCGGCCCAAGCAAGCCAATCTTGTCGCCACGCTGAATGCGACAAGAAAAGTTGTTGATGATTTTGCGCTCGCCATAAGTCTTGCTGACGTTCTCTAGCTCTGCCACTAATTTGCCCGATCGCTCGCCCGTTTCCACATTCAACTCAACTTTGCCTACCCGATCGCGGCGAGCCGCACGGTCAAGACGTAATTGCTCTAAGCGCCGCACGCGACCTTCGTTGCGCACACCTCGCGCTTTAATGCCCTGACGTATCCACACCTCTTCTTGCGCCAACACCTTGTCGAACTTAGCACTGTGCACGGCCTCATCCGCTAGCATTTGCTCTTTCAATTTCTGATAAGCGGAAAAATTACCCGGGAAGCTCGCCATTTTGCCGCGATCTAATTCAACGATGCGCGTGGTGACGTTATCCAAAAATCGACGGTCGTGGGTGACGAACAACACGCTACCGCGAAAATTATTCAGCAACCCTTCCAGCCATTCAATCGAAGAAAAGTCCAAATGGTTAGTTGGCTCGTCGAGAATCAACACCTCTGGCTCTGCAACTAGCGCTTGCGCCAATGCCACGCGTTTACGCACACCTCCAGAAAGCGAGCCAACCAATGCTTCAGGGTCAAGCTCCAAGCGCTGAATCGCCGTCTCAATCCGTGCCTGCACTGCCCAACCATTTTGCGCTTCGAGCGCGGTTTGCAGAGGCTGCATCGCCTCCAGCAATTTTTCGTAATCCGCATCCGGTTCGGCCAGTTGATGCGACAGATGATGGTAGTCGGTAATGATTTGGTGCAACTCGCCCAAGCCCTCCGCCACCGCATCAAACACTGTCAATGCAGGATTCAAAATCGGCTCTTGACTCACATAACAAATGCGCACGCCCGGCTGACGCCACACAATGCCATCGTCCAAAGCATGTTGCCCGGCAATCACCCGCAACAAGCTCGATTTGCCGCCGCCGTTACGCCCGATCAGGCCGACACGCTCACCCTCGTCCAGTTGAAAATTTATAGCATCCAGTAGCGCAACGTGACCGAAAGCAAGTGCTGCTTTATCTAACGTAATGTAGGGCATTAGGCTTGTACCTTAGAAGAAAGTGTAGATTGATAAACAAAAGAAAGGCCAATTGCCCACATACCCATTGCCCAATAACCAAAGGCATCAGTGAACCTATCAACAATCAACAACAGATCGTGGTTAGTAATCAAATGTCCGCCCAAGCGGAACGCTAGAATCAACAATGCCAACACATTGGCAGCCAGCAGCAAACGTACGCCTAGCCGATAACCATTACCCTCCGGCTTACCTAATGGCCACAATGTGCTGCGGAAATGTTGAATCGAAAAAACCACTGCAAACACCAGTAGCAGCCCAACAAAAATACCAGGCAAGCTACCCTCTGGCGTGGATATACCAGCCAGCTCTAAGAGCATACGTCCGGCAAATGCGACCCAACCCAATACGAAAGTCACGGGCACAAAAAACCAGACGGCAAACAAATTAATTTTTTGAAACATCATTCTTCACCTCAGCAAATACATTCAACTCAATTTTTTCTCACCCGACGAGCAGCGCTCAATCAGCGGGGGCGCGATTTTACGTTATAACCTTCGGGTTCACGTCTCAAAAATTAGCAAACCATCATGGCTGCGACTTGAATGACTTTATTCAGGCGTGGAGGAGCGGCAATGCTTACGGTTTGAGGCGTTTGGAGGGCAGGTGCTGTTTTCCTTGCACCAGATCCTTGGTCGGAATCCAGTTGTTTTTCACCTTGGGCTTGTCGGTCTGTATGTTCTTGCCCTTGTGGCTGTGTTGAGCCACCTTGTAGCGCTGAATCGCCGCCAGCAGCTGCTCTTGGGTGACCCGAACGCTTGGGTGTTTGCCCTTGGGATCAAAGTCGGCGAGCTGTTGCTTGAGGTGCGCTAGTCGGGTAGCACTGTCGTCCTTAGCTCTCAGCCCCGCCATCATCGCCTGCGCCGAGGCAGAAAGGGCATAGCCACCCTCTGCCTCGGCGATCAGGCCACAAACGCCCATGCGGGCAAACGCGTCCACCAGTTTAGACTTGGCCGGAATCTCGCCGTGCTGAGCCATGGCCAGCGCGGTGATGATCTCGTCCAGCGCGGCCGGGCGACGCTTGGCAGTAACCGAGAGGGACAACAGCAGGGCGGCATCATCGTCGTAAACGGGGTACATGGTGAACCTTTGCAGAGTTGGGAATTTAAATGGGGTTAGCTCAGTATCGTATTGTATTTTGATATGCGACGCTGCCCCCTTTAATTCTTGTTAAACCAATTGTGACGCGCCCCTCGTTGGCTCTCTCTTTGATTTGTATTATTGGAAAACCGTGGTCTGTCCCCAATTGTTAAGCCAGCCATAAGTTTCTTGAAGTACCACTGCATGTATAGAATACTTATACACTGCGGAGATTCGAAGCATTGCCCGCCATTTTATAACCGTGCATATCCATACTCTCAACATCGAGCAATCTCTCGCTAGCCTGAAGACAACAGCTTCAGGTCTCTCTACGTCCGATGCCGCGCGCCGATTAGCTGAGTTCGGGCCGAACCATGTCGAAGAGACTCCACGCGAACATTTGCTAATCAGTTTTGCGCGCGAATTTACCCATTTTTTTGCGATCATTTTATGGATCGCTGCCACCTTAGCTTTTGCTGCTGACTACTTTGACCCAGGGCAAGGCATGACACGTCTTGGCATCGCCATCATTGGCGTAATTATCGTCAACGGAATTTTTTCCTTCTGGCAAGAATACAAAGCTGAGCAGGCGATTTCAGCCTTACGTCAGTTGCTTCCGCAAAAAGTACAAGCCGTTCGTAATGGTGAGATCACTGAGCTGCTCGCCACACAGCTTGTACCAGGTGACATCGTATTACTGGAAGAAGGCGCACTTGTTCCAGCAGATTGTCGCCTCATTGAAGCCTTCGGACTGCGCGTGAACACTGCCACGGTGACTGGAGAATCTTTACCCAAGGCGCGCAATATAGACCCTAGCGACGCAGAATCCCCGCTGTACGCCAAAAACATCATGCTTGCTGGCACCTCAGTTGTGTCAGGCCAAGCACGCGCAGTAGTGTATGCCACTGGCATGCATACCGAGTTCGGCAGAATTGCCCATCTCACTCAAACGGCTGGGACCGCATCATCTCCGCTGCAACGCGAAATTGCACGCCTATCCCGGATCGTCGCAATGCTTGCCACGGGCATGGGTGTGGCATTATTTTTCGTTGGCCAAGCGATGGGCTTGCCCACTTGGGAAAACCTATTGTTCGCCATTGGTATTATCGTAGCCAATGTTCCTGAAGGGCTGTTACCAACGGTGACGCTATCACTTGCAATGGCGACACAGCGCATGGCAAAGCGTAATGCGTTAGTAAGGCATTTGCCGGCTGTTGAAACGCTTGGCTCAACCACAACGATCTGTTGCGACAAAACGGGCACGCTCACGCAAAACAAAATGTCGGTACAGCGCTTATGGCTGGGAGGGGGATTTCTGGATTTTGATGATTTGTCGTCACGGCCCCATCTGATCCAAGATAACCGCGAACTATTCATCAACGCAGCACTCTGCCATAACCTAAAAGCCGTAGGTGAAGATGGACGAAAAAAATTACTGGGCGATCCGATGGAGATCGCCTTAGCCAGTATGGGGCAGCAGGTAATTGGCGAAATGGCGGACTACAAACGCATTGACGAAATCCCCTTTGATACCGATCGCAAGCGCATGTCGGTGCTGAGCGAAAACCTGCAAGGGAAAATACTCTATTGCAAAGGCGCGCCAGAGACTGTGATCGCAGCATGCGACTTCATACAACTTGACGCAGGCATTGTTCCACTCGACCCCGCCGCAAAAAATCGTTTATTAGCGGCGCAAGATCAGATGACGGAGGCTGGCCTACGCGTATTAGCATTTTCACATTGCATCATAAAAGACGGCCTGCCAAGCGAGGAACGCGGCATGATTTTGAGTGGCATGGTCGGACTAGAAGATCCACCGCGAGTGGAAGTACCCGATGCCATTGCACGGTGCTTCACTGCAGGCATTCGCATCATTATGGTGACTGGCGATCATCCGCATACAGCGCTGGCAATTGCTCGCCAAATCGGCCTAGTTAAATCGGATCAGCCGGTCGTGATTAGTGGCGAGCAGCTGCGTTCACTTTCACCCGAACAACTTCAGCTCGCACTCGATGCAAAAGAAATAATCTTTGCCCGTGTCGCCGCTGAACAAAAAATGTTAATCGTCCAAGCACTACAAAAGAAAGGCGAGATCGTTGCCGTCACAGGGGATGGCGTTAACGATGCGCCAGCGCTAAAGACCGCCGACATTGGTATCGCGATGGGAATCTCTTTTT
>JBAXEJ010000085.1:0-8285 GCA_037140475.1 Gallionellaceae bacterium | reverse complement strand
CGCCAAGAACATTTTTGGCGTAATCGGTTTCAAAATGTAGTCATCCGCACCCGCTTCAAAAGCCTCTACTAGCTTTCCGGGCTCCTCATGCGCCGTAATCACAATCACATACGCGTTTTTATATTCGGAGCGCGCACGAACCTCACGGCACAGCTCAATGCCATCCATCTCCGGCATCACCCAGTCAGTCAAAATTAATTGTGGGCGTTCAATCTTAAGCTTTTGTAACGCCTCAATACCCGATGCCGCGACTGCCACATGATGCCCAGCAGCTTTCAGCATCGCCTCTAGTAACATCCGAGTGGGGCGATCGTCATCGACCACTAGTACGCGCATCTTGTAACCCGTAATCACCTCAGCCTCAGGTAACGCACCACTGGATTCATTTTGCTGATCAATTTGTTCGAACATAGCCGCGAAAGAGCGAATATGACGTGAGCTCAGCCCAAGCAATGCGGCCCACTCAGGCCATTCTTTTGCACACTTTTCAGAAATTTCAATGAGGTTTACCTCTTCGATGCCAAGAGAGGCGGAGGTCAGTCTTAATTTTTCTAGCGCTTGCAAGCCAGCCAACTCATTAGCTAAAAATACGTCTGCCATCAGCGAAGCCAAGTGCATCATGTTCATCAATTTCCACTCGCGAGACCCCTCGGCCACATTGCTGCTTTCAGGTTGCGGGTAGTCGTGAATGAGGCGTTGGAACAGCGGCGGGAAATTCATATCCGCTAAAATCGCAGCACTTAATTCGGCCTCCTCAAAACCAAATTTTTCACGCTCACGGCTGTAGCGTTGATCCAATGTATCCACATTCGCGTGCTCAATGATGGCGCCATATTCAGCAGGATAAACCGATGCCATCGCCAAGCTACCGACACCGCCCAAGAGCCCTAAGGTAAAAATTTCTTCAACCGCCGCGAGTTTGGTTTTTTCGGTCAAAAAACGTACCGCGATACCGGTCAACAAAGAATGCGCCCAAAATTGCGGGTAATTGAATTGCTTGCAGGGGCCTCGTTGATGGTCGGCAATCAGCGCAATCCCCATCACCAACTGACGCAATGCTCTAAAACCTAAAACGGCAACCGCATCTGAAATGGTGGTCACTGGACGCGTCGAGTTGGCAACCAACACATTGGCTGCTTTCATCACACGAATACTTAATACGGGATCAGCGCCGATTAAACGCACGATGTCAAAATTTGAAGTGTCGTCGCGCTGCGTGAGATTAATGACTTCAAGCGCAATGCCTTTGGGCGTAGGTAAATCACCTGAACGCTTTATCTTCTCTAAGATATTAATTTGAGTGTCATTCATCGTGTTTTACCAATCTCTAAGGATGCGCTGATTAAGTCCCCTCCCGAAAGGAGAGGGGGCAAAAAACACTTAATTAGTCTTTCCCTAATTATAAAAAATCATCTAATGTGCTTTTAGCCTCAAGCATGAGCCGCTTAAACTCAGCATACGCCTCTTCATCAAAGCGATTTTGTTTGAACGACATTTCTAAGCTACCAGCGACTACCCGCAACGCCGAGGCACCCAAATTTCCGGCGGTCCCTTTTATGCGATGCGCAACCAACCCTGCCTGCGGTAAGTTGTTTTGTTTAACATAGTCTTCTATTTCAAAAAGTATCGTGCCAATATCTTCACGGAAGAGACTGAGCAATTCATATGCAACAGCCTCGTCACCTCCCAACATTTCGAGCACGTTAGATAAATTAAAACCTGGGAGCGAGGTCAATGAGATTGACCCAGAAGCCGCTTTTTCTACTAGCCGCGCTGAAGTAGGTAGTACCTCATTAGGTTGAGAGGGCTGAATAGGCTCAGCCTTCAATTCTTGCGAAGTGAGTTTAATTTCTTTACCGATCCAATGGCATAACACACCGATCAACTCTTCTGGGTTGACCGGTTTGGTGACGAAATCATTCATGCCGCAACGCTTGCAGTTATCACGCTCTTCCTGAGTCACGCCTGCAGTTAACGCGATAATCGGTAGGCTAGAAAATTGGGCTTGTTGGCGAATCTTTTCAGTTGCTTCGAGACCACCCATCTCAGGCATGTGTACATCCATGAGAATGGCATCGTAGGTTTTGTCTTTGAGCATGACCAAGGCTTCACCGCCGTGGTTGGCAATATCCACCTCCACTCCAGCAAGCTTTAAAAATTCCTTGACCACCATTTGATTAATACGATTGTCTTCTGCAACGAGTATCCGTTTACCCTTGAGCATTTCGCCTCGCTCAAGCAACTTGTCTGAGAGTGAGCCAGCTCCGCTAGGTTCGTCGCGACGGGTAACCGTTTGGTGTAACTCTTCTGAGCTAATGCCTAATAACAACTCAAAGCTAAACGTGGTGCCTACGTCAAGTTCACTATCAATGTGAAATGTACCGCCCATCAGTTGAAGCAAACGATGGCTAATCGACAAGCCTAAACCTGTGCCACCAAAACGCCGAGTAATCGAGGTATCCACTTGGCTAAAGGGTTGAAATAAGTTGGCTTGTTGCTGAGGTGAAAGGCCTATCCCACTATCGCTGACACTAAAGCGAAGGCGTGCTTGAGAATTCTCCATTTCAAGAAGTTGGACTTGTACAGTGACTTTTCCCTCCGACGTAAACTTGAGTGCATTACCAATCAAGTTGGACAAAATTTGCTGGATGCGCATCGGGTCGCCTACTAACTCATGCGGTATTTCAGGGGCTACTTCAATGGTGAAACCAATATGTTTTTCTTGCGCGCGCGCGGTGAAGATGTTGTACAAATTGTCCAGCAAGTTAGGCAAGCTAAATCCTGTATTTTCAATGCCGAGCTTACCCGCTTCTATTTTTGAAAAATCAAGGATGTCATTGAGAATGCCGAGTAAGCTGCCTGAAGATGAGTTTATCTTTTCTAAATAATCTCGCACTTCGTCTGACATATCTTTGTTTAGCGCCAATTGCGACAAACCAATAATCGCGTTCATCGGTGTACGAATCTCGTGCGACATGTTGGCCAAAAATTCAGATTTAGATTGAGCCAATGATTCAGCGGCTTGCTTGCCTTCTAACAAAATTTGTTCAGCTTGCTTCTCGTCGCTAATGTCATTAAACGTCCAAAAACTCACTCCGGATGTCGAATCCAACATTACGCCATTCATATCCGCCCAAACCGCCCCCCCCTCTTTTTTTGCAAACTGCATTTGGGTTCGATAGACGTTGCCCTCTGCCAGCACAGGATAAGCGGCTGCGCCCAAATCAAGAAAGTCCTGCTCGGTCACATAAATAACACAGGTAGGCTTTCCCACTAATTCGCCAATTTCATAGCCGAGCATTTTCTCAAGTGATGGGTTCACCCACGTAAAAACTCTATCTTGCACTTTCGCAATGCCTGCCAAAGAAGTTTCCAACATCGCTTCTTGTTCATGTTGTAACGCATTAATTTTTACCTCTGCTAACCTACGCTCAGTGATATCAGTAATAAAACCATTCCAGAGGGTGCTGCCATCTTCAAGTCTCTCAGGTCTAGACAAGCCTGAGAGCCAGTGGACACCTTTCTTAGGCAGATTGACTCGATACTCAAGTTGCCAAGTTTGAAGCGTGCGAGCGGAATCTTGAATTGACTGACTTACCCTGTCGAAATCGTCGGGATGCAAATTTGAAAAAACTGCCGAAGCATCCTCCTTTACTTGCTCAGGAGTAACCTCATAAATATCTTTAATCCCTTCACTCGCGTAGGGAAAGCAAGATTCGCCATTTTGAAACAATTGAAACTGAAAAATAGTTCCTGGGACTTGCTGGGAAAGCTTAGAAAACTGCAGGGCCGCTTGTTTGCGCTCTTTTATTTCATTTTTTTCTGCCTGTCGGCGCTTGTACTGAACATAGACAAGCAAGAAAACCATGACGATGAATAGTATGGCAATCAAAACACCCATCAATATGAAATGGCGATTAGATTCATACCAAGTCTGATAACCAAGATAGCTGTCTTTGGGTAGATCGCTTTCAGAAATCTTGAAGCGCTTGAGTTGACGTGTATCGAACATAAAGCGCGTGGGACTACTGCGTTGAATAGGAATACTTTCTGGCGCCTCACCCTTTAAGACGCGCAACACTTTCATCGCTGCGGTAGAGCCCTGAGAAAAACCATCAGTTAATCGTCCGCCAACAATGCCATGCCCTAAATAAAAATCCCAAGTGCCATAAACGGGCACAGAGCTAACACGACTAATCAAATTTGCAATATAGGAATAACTTACAACAGTCCCTTCACTGTCACGCGCAAAGGGCATCAACAAAATCAGGCTGTCGGACTTTAAAGCCTCAACCTTTTGCTGAGTGCTACTTAGTGATTCATTCAGGATAAAGTCGAATTGAACCCTTTTTTTAAAGGCAGGAAGAATGCCGTCAAGTTCGCTACGGATTGTTTTGCCAGTCGTGGTTCCGTCCAAAATGATCACAATCCGCTTGGTGCCTGGATGCAGGGTCAGCATCAAGTCAATGGTCTGTGCACCATCAAATGTTTCTACCACACCTGTAAAACCGTTTATTCCGGCCAATTGCTCATCACGGAAAAAATTTACGCCGGTAAAAATCACTGGTGTTTGCGGAAATAAAGTATCGCGATACTTGCGCATAAAGTTGAAGGCATCGTTATCCGTAGTAATGATGGCCTTGAACTGGGTGTTCTTGTACTTGTTAGCAAATAGCTGATAGAGGTTTTGAAAGTGCGCCTCATCATTACGACGCTTGGTGTCCATAAATTCAATACTAAGATTGACTGGTGTAGGACTGTCACTCAAGGTACTGCGGATACCTGACATGATATTTTCTGTCCACTCGAAACCAGAATGGTAAGAATTGAGCAATAGCACATCATCGTCCGCTCGAACAACACTGCATGTTGCGCACAAAATAACGCACAAGGTGATAATAAAATTACCTGCTCTCATGTATTGCCTGTCATTTCGAAATGCTCGCATTTTCAAATTGGTCCTAATTTCACTTACTTACACTAGCGCTTGTATCTTCTTCAACATTTCGTTTTGAATTCTATTCATCAAAACCATTCATTAAAACCAATGTTGACAGATTTAGTTACTTCCGCGCTTCTCATTTCAATTAGTGCGTGACTGCATCGACCGCTTGAACTCACAGGACGAAGCGGACGCCCCTGTTAGTTCTGCAACCACTTCAACAAGGTCGAGTAAAGCACGACCGGCATGAAGGGCTTGCCGATATGATCATTCATACCTGCATCCAGACATTGCTGCCGATCTTCATCAAATGCATTGGCAGTCATGGCGAGAATGGGCACTGTCGATCTGCCAGGCAATGCTCGAATGGCTCGGGTCGCGTCTAAACCATTCATTTTAGGCATTTGCACATCCATCAGAATCAAGTCGTAAGTGTTGCGCTGCGCCATCTCCACCGCTTGCTCACCATCCTCTGCCAAATCAACTTTTAACCCAACATCTTCCAATTGTAACTTGGCGACTTCTTGATTTATCGCATCATCTTCCACAAGCAAGATGTGCATATTCGAGTGTAGCTTTTTCAATTGCTGCGCAACTACTTCTGCGGACAGCGCCTGTGCAGGCTCATCGACATTGGCAATCTTCTCTAGCAGTGCGGTAAACCAAAAGGTACTGCCCTCCCCGAGTTTGCTTTCAACCCCAATCTCGCCACCCATGAGGTGCACCAATCGTTTGCTGATGGCCAAGCCTAGCCCTGTGCCGCCAAATTTACGCGAGGTGGAACTATCAACTTGCTCAAAGGCATTAAACAATCTCAATTGATCTTCAGGTGCGATACCAATGCCGGTATCTCTAATTTCAAAACGCAACAACGCGCCACCGGGACTTGCGCTCGCTTGCTTAACGCTGACTGAAATGGAGCCCTGCGCAGTAAATTTGATCGCATTGTTGACGAGATTCAAGAGCACTTGCCCAAGTCGGAGTAGATCTCCCTGATAGGTTTGAGTCGCCAACTCGGGGGAAATGTTGATGATGAGTTTCAACCCTTTGCCCTGCGCTTTAATACCAAGCAAGTTGAACATGTTTTCAAAAACGCTATGCAGTTTTAACGGGGCTTTTTCAATCGTTAAACGTTCTGCTTCGATTTTAGAAATGTCGAGAATGTCGTTAATGATACTCAGCAGATGTTGCGAAGATTGCTGCACTTTATTCAATTGATCGGTCTGCTTGGGATCGGTAGCGCGGAGTAACGCAAGTTGAGCCATTCCCATGATGCCGTTCATCGGCGTACGCAACTCATGGCTCATGTTGGCCAGAAAGGTGCTCTTGGCGCGACTGGCGGCTTCAGCCAGTTCCTTAGCAACAGAGAGCGCTGCCGTACGTTCCTGGACCAAGGTCTCAAGATGCTCCCGGTACTGCAAAAGTTCAGCCTCAGATTTTTTGCGTTCGCTGATGTTACGTGATGAATTGAACAGTACAGGCCGACTCTCCAACACCAAGGGAAAGCTACTTACTTCAACATCAAAAACAGTTCCATCTTTACGCCGATGCCGAGTCTCGAATTCGGTACGAACATTATTCTTGAGTTGTTGGTTAAATAACGTGGCAAGTTCGACCGGATCAAAATTGGCCTCCCATACGGAAACACTTTTACCTATGAGTTCTTCACGCGAATAACCCAACGTTGAACAAAACGAATCACTGCATTCGATGAGATTTGCGTCTGAATCAAGAATGTGAATGCCATCGCTAGCGTTACGCAGCAAGGCCAAATTCTTTTCATTGGCTTTTTCCAGAACCAGCTCAGTCAGTTTCGCTTCTGTGATATCCAAAAACCCCCATAAAGATTCGCCCTGTTCATTATTGAGAAGTGAACCGTTCATATCTACCCAGATAACTTGCCCATCTTTTTTGAGATGCTTAATTTGAGTGCGATATATTTCCCCTCGGTTGAGTACCGGATAGGCAACGCTACCGAGTTCGTTGTAATCCTCATCACTGAGGTAACAGGTTCGTGTGGGCTTACCGATCAATTCCCCTTTTTCATATCCCATCATCTTTTCAAAAGAAGGGTTGGCCCAAGTAATAATTCGATTTTTAACGCTAACGATACCGACCAAATCATTTTCTAGCATGACTCGTGAACGTGCTTCACTCTTGATGAGTTTTGACTCTAAATGTGATCGAATCAACGCATGTCTCACAGCTTTGCCGAGTGCGTCATGCTCGTAGTGCCCCTTTACTACATAATCTTGCGCGCCTTCCTTCAAGGAGGCGATTGCGACTTTCTCGTCATCATTGCCAGACAACACAATAATGGGCACGGATGGCAAAGCTTTGCGCATAGTCTTCACGGTATCCACGCCAGATGAATCGGGCAAACTTAAATCAAGCAATACGATGTCGGGTCTATTCCACTCAAGATGTTTCGTTGCCTCCGCCAGCGTAGTCGCCCAACTGACCGTGTCATGATCCAAGTCCATTCCATAACCAGCCAAGCGTAGGTGTACTCGGATCAACCCATAGTCTCCCGCGTCATCATCAACAGCTAATATCTTTACTTCATTGTTAGGTTTGTCGTTCATGCTTCAATGAATATTATTTTTATCGCCAACATTTGTGGCCTATGAACAGCTCTGTCGTTCCAAATTCGTTATTTAAGTTATGTTGTTCTGGTTTAAAGCGCTCCCGTTACTTTCGGATCCCGAAGATTTGTTTTCATGGCTTCCCGTTTCTTCATTTTTTTTAATTCGCTCCAACATTTCAATACTCAAACGAGTTGGACGACGACTTATTAAATACATCTCTTCATAAAAGTTATGCGCAGAATCAGAGGCCATAATTTCTCTCCCTATTGCTAGATTTAGTCAGCCGAAAGCTAAGTAATCTGCAGTGACACTTTTTTGCTGGTGAAAATAATTCAGCACGCGGATTTGATTATTTCCTTTTGGGTTGGTTTGTTCATGGTGAGCCAAGGCTGGCTTTATGATGTCAGCATACTAATCCCGCATGCAGAAAGTGGATATTGGGCAAAGCCTTGTTATGACCTCAGGGTTTCCCCTAGGCATATATTTTTCAATGCAAATGGCCGTTATCGCTCTGACGCGATCCAATGAGTTACCTCACGCACATGTCACAACTCACTTGGAGCCAATAGAAGACCCTGTGTCAATGAATGGCCAAGAGCTTGATCGGCCAATCCAGTAATGAAAGGGAATGCAACAATGGAGATAATTAGCACCAACGTCCGCTTACTGGCAGTTCAATTGCGACCCTGTATGACCGGTGATGTTTAGGGTTGTCAGATGCCTGCCCTCAAACGCAGCCCGAGCAAGATGCAGTG
>JBAXEJ010000084.1:0-8590 GCA_037140475.1 Gallionellaceae bacterium | reverse complement strand
AATCATCCACCAGTAGTATTTTTTCGCCTTTCGAGATTGCATCAGTGTGT
The DNA here is from genome assembly GCA_037140475.1 of Gallionellaceae bacterium. Taxonomy (GTDB): domain Bacteria; phylum Pseudomonadota; class Gammaproteobacteria; order Burkholderiales; family Gallionellaceae; genus PALSA-1006. The sequence continues at coordinate 8,540 of JBAXEJ010000084.1, read as the reverse complement.
ATCTCGATACGGTCAGTGCCGTATTCCAACTCGTAATCGTGACCAATCGTTTCAGCAGGCAACTTACCTTTTTTACGGATGGGAATAAATCCTTTACCTAGTGCATACGCCAACGGTGCACCGAGAATAAATCCTCGCGATTCGATACCAGCAATCTTGTCGATCTTCACGTCTTTGTAGCGACGCACTAATTCATCCACCATCATGCGCATACCGATGGGGTCTTTCAGCAAGGTAGTGATATCGCGAAACATGATTCCCTGTTTCGGATAGTGAGGGACGGTGCGAATTTTTGATTTGATGGGCATAATTTTTCCTAACTACGTTTTTTGTATTCGACAAATTTTTCTTGTACTTCATGCATCTGTTGCGCAGTCAAAATTTTCGGCTCGCCTGCTTGCAGCGTGCGCCAATAAATTTCACAAACGAATTCCACTTCTTCTGTCACGGCCAGCGCGTCATGCAAATCCGTACCTAATGCGATCATGCCGTGATTACCGAGCAAGCAGGCTTTGCGACCACTTAGTGCTTCCAGCGCATTGTCAGACAGTGCTTGCTCACCGAACACGGTGTAAGGGGTGCAGCGAATGCTATCGCCTCCTGCCAAGGCAATCATGTAATGCACAGGCGGCACGTCTTTACGCAGACAGGCAATGGTCGTCGCATTTACTGAGTGAGTATGAATCACCGCGTTAATTTCAGGGCGCGCTTTCAGAATATCGCAGTGAAAGCGCCACTCACTCGACGGCTTACCCCCGCTCAATACTTGGCCGCTTAAATCTAGATGCACCAAGCTGGAGGTATTCATTTCAGCAACCTGTAGCGCCGATGGTGTAATGAGCAAGCCTTCGCCATAACGCACTGAGGCGTTGCCTGCGGTGCCACGATTCAAGCCCAGTTCAACAAGCTTGCGAGAGGTTTCGAGTAGTTGCTGTCGTAATGAAAATTCGGTCATGTTTACTCCTTGAGCATTCTTCCTGCTACCGCCTGTAGCTTTTCTTTCATGGCAACATCTCGTGCCTCTGGCGCGGTGATCAGCGCATATTGCAAAGCACTGCGGCAACCACACTCACAGGCCCCAATATCGCCACCCACACGCGGCACAACCTGTTTGACCAACGTTTTGGCCTTATCCGCATTCGCCAGCAACACTTTAATAATCTGTTCAACAGTAACGTGATCATGGCCTGGATGCCAACAGTCGTAATCCGTGACCATCGCCACAGTGGCATAGCAAAGTTCGGCCTCACGGGCGAGCTTTGCTTCAGGCATGTTGGTCATACCGATCACATCGCAGCCCCATTGACGATAAAGCTCAGATTCCGCAAGGCTAGAAAACTGTGGCCCTTCCATCACTAAGTAGGTGCCACCGCGCAGAGCATTAATGCCCGCTTCTTTCGCGGCCTGCTCGATATGATCGCCCAAGCGTTTACAAACAGGATGCGCCATCGAGACATGTGCAACTAAGCCGGTGCCGAAGAATGATTTTTCGCGAGCAAAGGTACGATCGATGAATTGATCTACGATAACAAAGGTTCCAGGAGAAAGATGTTCGCGCAAAGAGCCTACCGCGCTCACCGAAATGACATCCGTCACACCTACGCGTTTAAGCACATCAATATTTGCGCGGAAGTTAATTTCCGAGGGAGGTATTTTGTGCCCTCTACCGTGGCGCGGTAAAAAGACCAGTTTCACGCCATTCATCTCACCAAACAACAATTCATCTGAGGGCGCGCCAAAAGAGGACTCGACTCTCTCCCAACGTTTGTTTTCCAGCCCAGCGATGTCATAAACCCCACTACCGCCAATGATGCCGATGCTTGCCTGCCCCATAACGCCCCCTGAATGTTTGTAACCGAGGATTGAAACAGGAAACCACTTTTTGCTCAAGGTGATTACCTAATTACCCCCTATTTTCCAAAAACAAAATTGGCTTACTGCTCTACAATGATGGCTTGTTCAACTAAACTTGGAGTAAAAAATGAAAACAAACGTAGGCGGTATAGATCGCATTCTTCGTATCGTTGCTGGCTTAGTCCTTATCGGCGTCGCGCTCGCAGGCATTAGTCCATTCGGCTGGATTGGCCTTGTTCCTTTGCTCACAGGCGTTTTCCAGTTTTGCCCGTTTTACCCTATCCTCGGCATGAACACCTGCCCAATGGATAAAAAAGAATAACCTTTTGTTTTTATTGACTATTTATACTTTGAAAAAGGACCCCTCATGAAAAAATCAGTTTTGTTGTCTACTTTATTCGTTCTCGCAGCTTCGACTGCTTACGCTGCCGATGACATCAGCAAATATAAAGAAGAAAGCGTTGCTGTAATCGGACCTTTCGCCAAACAACTCGGCGAAGCCAATCAAAAGGCCGTTAAAGAGGGTGGTCCCGCATCGGCAATCGTGGTGTGTAAAGATATTGCCCCCGCGATGGCTGGTGAAATTTCGCGTAACAAAGGGTGGAAACTCACTCGCGTGAGCTTGAAGGTACGCAACCCACTGCTCGGCACACCTGATGCGTGGGAGCAAAAAACACTGCAAGAGTTTGAAGCACGTTACGCCAAAGGTGAAAAACCAGACACCATCACCGCTGCTGAAATTGTGGATGAACCAGCTGGTAAATCATTCCGCTTCATGAAAGCAGTCGCCCTGCAACAAGGCTGTTTAGGTTGCCACGGCAGCAGTGACGAGATCAAGCCTGAAGTAAAAGCGAGCCTCGCTAAAGATTATCCAAACGACAAAGCGACCGGCTACACCGTTGGTCAAATTCGTGGCGCGGTAAGCATCAAGCGTCCACTGTAATTATTTAATACTCAGGGGTGTGCGTTGCACGCCCCTATTTTTTTTAAGGATACGATCATGGCCCTAACGCCTCATGAATTAGTTATTGAAGCAAAATCAAATATCAAAGAAATCACCGTAGATGGTGCCGTACAAGAAGTGGCCAATGGCACACTGATTCTGGATGTACGCGAACCTTTTGAGTTCGAAGCCGGCCGCATCGCTAACGCGATTAACATTCCCCGCGGCTTGTTGGAATTTAAAACCCTAGATCATCCCGCCCTAGCAGCAAAAGATGCCAAGATTGTCATCTACTGCCGCACTGGCGGACGCTCTGCCTTAGCCGCCTTCAACTTAGTGCGCCTAGGTTACACCGGCGTGATGTCGATGGATGGTGGGGTAGAGGCTTGGGGTAAGCAGGGCCACGCACTAGTGACCGATACAACCTCATACAGCTAATCACAGCTTCAACCTAATGAACGCCTGATAGCCATAAGGTCTATCAGGCGTTTTGATTTGTACGATCAGGAATATAATTCCTGTATGGAAAATACCACTCAAACCGATTTACAAATTACCGGCATGCACTGTGCCGGCTGCTCCACACGTTTAGAAAAGGTATTGAACCAATTACCTGACGTACAGGCGTCGGTGAGCATCGCTACCGAAAAAGCGCACATCACTTATGACTCAAACAAAATTTCCATACCTGAACTCATTAAAACCATTCAGAGCACCGGCTTCAATGGTCATTTGATGCGCGACTTTGCCGCCGAAAAATTAGCGCGCGCAGCGACCTATCGCCAACAACAAATTCAATTCTATATTTCGGTTGCACTTACCTTGCCGTTGCTGATTGAAATGGTGTTGATGTTTGCGGGCCAGCATTTCATGTTACCCGGCTGGCTGCAATTTGCATTGGCTACCCCGGTACAATTTTGGATCGGCCGACGCTTTTACACGGGTTCGTTCAGTAGCCTACGTAGCGGTGGCGCGAATATGGATGTGCTGGTCGCATTAGGCACCAGTGCCGCCTATTTTTTCAGCTTCGCTGTGTTGTTTTTTCAGCTTGATCAACCGCTTTATTTTGAAGCCAGTGCCACGCTGATCACCTTAGTTTTGCTGGGTAAATTATTGGAGGCCCATGCCAAAGGCAAGGCTTCTAGCGCACTTGAAGCACTAATCAATTTACAACCCAAAACTGCACACGTTGAACGCGATGGCGTGATGCAAGAACTCGCTGTCGATCAGATGCAAGTGAATGATATTTTTCTGGTACGTGCTGGCGAAAGCGTGCCGGTGGACGGTGTTATTTTAGAAGGCATCTCGACACTCGATGAAGCGATGCTCACCGGCGAAAGTCTGCCTCAAAGCAAACAGACCGATGACAAGGTATATGCCGCCACACTCAACCAACAAGGCTCGCTGAAATGTCGCGCCCTCGCTGTAGGCTCTCGCACGCAACTTGCCGCGATTATCCGTTTAGTCGAACAGGCACAAGCTTCTAAAGCGGCTATTCAAAAACTAGCCGATCAAATCGCCGCTATTTTTGTGCCCGTGGTGGTGGGTATTTCTGCACTCACTTTTATCGGCTGGTGGTTAGCCGGTAGTGGCTTCACTGTTGCCTTAATCAATGCTGTAGCAGTGCTGGTGATCTCTTGCCCCTGCGCACTGGGACTGGCTACGCCAACTGCCTTAGTTGTTGCGACAGGGCGATCTGCGCAAGCAGGCATTTTAGTTAAAGATGCTAGTGCGCTTGAACGCGCGCACAAACTCAAAGTTTTGGTGGTGGATAAAACCGGCACCATCACCGAAGGCAAACCCAGCGTCACCGATCTGCTCTGCCAGCCCGGTGTGAGCGAAACAGAACTATTACAAACTGCTGCTTTGTTGGCTCAAGGCTCGACTCATCCGCTGTCGCGCGCATTGCTCGCGCACGCGAGCACACAACATGTCATGCCCCCACAGAACGCGAACGTCACTGAACTTTCAGGACACGGCTTGCAAGCTGAAGTCGAAGGCAAACACTATTTACTTTGCTCACCCAACTTCAGCGAAAGTCAAGGCATCGCAGTCAACAAAGAGCAAATCTCTCATCTGCAAAAACAGGGCAAGAGCATCATTGCCATCGCTCGTGATAAATCTTTGCTGGGCTATATCGCTTTCGCTGATCGCTTGCGTGACAGTAGCTCCACTGCTGTAAGACGCTTAAACGAGATGAATATCCGCGTGGTGATGCTGAGTGGAGACAATCACGCAACCGCCGAAGCGATTGCACAACAGGTTGGCATCAGCGAATTTCATGCTGAAATCTTGCCGCAAGATAAAGCCACCTTATTGCAGTCGCTGAAAAAAGAAAGTGCAAACGCACTGGTTGGCATGGTGGGTGATGGCATCAACGACGCGCCCGCACTGGCGGCTGCCGATGTCAGTTTCGCCATGCGAAGTGGTAGCGATATTGCCATTGAAGCCGCCGACATCACGCTCATGCACAATGATTTGATGTCAGTGGTTGACGCAATTTCACTTTCACGCGCCACACTGAAAAAGATTCGCCAAAATTTATTTTTTGCTTTCGGCTACAACGTGCTGGGCATTCCGCTTGCAGCAATGGGGATGCTCAACCCGGTCATCGCCGGCGCTGCAATGGCAATGAGTTCGGTATCCGTGGTCAGCAATGCACTGCTGCTTAAACGTTGGCAACCAAGTCGCCGATAATTCATGAACCGATTAACAAGGAAAATTTATGAAAACATTATTCATTTTCAATGATGCACCATTTAGTGGCGAACGCACTTATAACGGCCTACGTGTCGCATGGGCCTTATCCAAACAAGAGGGCAATTCAGTTACTATTTTTCTGTTTGGCGATGCAGCACCTTCGGCGTTGATCAAGCAACAGATCCCTCAAGGATTTGGCGACGTAGGTGAAATGCTCGGCAACGTTATTCAGCAAGGCGGCAAAGTAGCTATCTGCGCCACCTGCATGGAAGCACGCAATATGCTCGACAATGATGTCATGGCCGGCACGCGCCGCGGCACGATGGCTGAATTGACTGAGTGGATTGCGACAGCCGATAAAGTGTTAGTGTTTTAAAACAGGTCAATACTGCCTGATTCGACTGCTTTTAGGACGCCATCTTTTACCAAAGTATCGTAGTGATAAATGCGATTTCTGCCAGCATTTTTAGCTGCATAGAGGGCGCTATCTGCACGATTAATCACCTCTTGCGGTAACACTGTAGGGTCGGCGCCGCTAAAACCTCCACTGATTGTGAGACGGCCTATTTGCGGGAATTCGAATTCTTCAATTTTCTTACGCGCACGCTCAAAGCTCAGTCTGGCAGAGTCAAGATCATTCGCCGCGATAATGGCAATGAACTCCTCACCACCAAAACGGTAGAGCAAATCTGACTGACGGAACGAGCTTTCTAATAAGCGCGTAACCATGATTAACACCTCATCGCCGATGATGTGTCCATGTGTATCGTTAATCGACTTAAAGTGATCAATATCCAGCACGCCCAGCCAATAGGACTTATCGACAGGAGCGCGCCGGGAATTTTCTTCTTCGTCATTATGAATGCGTGTGGATAACAAATTCCACAAACGATCTAGATTGATCTCTAAGGAATATCGGTTAAGCAAGCCGGTCAATTGGTCACGCTGGCTGGTATCCAACAACTCATAATAGTTAGTGAACACCTCGAGCACACCATGAACAATCGCGTCCTCAACAGGCGTGAGTTCACGATCTCGTTTGAAAAGAAAATAACCATGCAACTGGTTACCACCATGCAAGGGATAGCAAACCATCAGCTCTGAATCCACCTTGCGACTGCAATGTCGGCCGAGCAAACGCACACTATCTAAAAGCTCTTTCGTTCCGAAGGGGGCTTCATCGACGTTACTCATTTCCTCAATACGCTCTGTGACACGCTGACTTCCATCTCTATCTGTAACAACCATGCGCGAATGTTTAAGGGCTCGCAGAATCACCCCTTTTTCATCCACACGGTAAAGACTAGTTTCTAAAACCCCTAAGAGGGGGCCTAGCGTGCGCAACAAACTTTGCTCTACCAAATAAGTATCGCGAATGGCCGTCATAGAGCCAAGTTTTTTTAAAACTGTTGGCAAGCCTGAATCAGGTGAGTGAGTAATCATGATGAATATGGAGTATTTAAAAAATTGATGGTGCCCGGGAAAGGACTCGAACCTTCACACCTCTCGGCGCCAGAACCTAAACCTGGTGCGGTACCGATTGAAACCCATTGCCTACGGGATTTATCGTATCGCATTCACTTCGTTGTCACAATTCTGACACAGTTTCAGAAAGAAACAAATCACTACAATAGCTTACCCAAGTTCACAATTTAGTGAAATTCCCCACTAACTAGAAAGTGCTAAATTTTGTGTAAATCAACTTTAATTTTTTTCTGGAATTTTCATGACGCGGACAACAACCAAAAATACTGTGTGACACTTAGTGATAAAAGAACATTACCAATGTGGAATTCAAATAGTAGTTATTCGTATCGCAATATTTGAATTGAGCTAAAGCGGCCGGTCATTAGTCGTCACTTTCGACCCTAAAGGGACATACGGAATTTAAAAAGCAGACATTCAACCTTTCCGAATTACCATCAACAAGCTTGTGAAAAACAAACAAATGCCAGAATGCCTCAAACTGTGAAATTGATTATTAGCGAAAGAGAGTTGACCAATGTTTATGATCAACGGAATTGTCGGGTTGGATTTGAAAGAAATTGAAGACCTACAAATCGCCTCTTCAGTCTTTGAAAGCAACATCTACGAAAGCAATCAACTTCGACACCTACTCAAACAAACAATTCAGCACTGCAAGTATCGACAGCAAAAAATATCCGGCAAAGACCTAACAGGTGAGCGCCCTCTTGTTGAAGACGAAAGATGGGACAGTTTTGGCAATTGCTTAATAGCCACCATGCTGATGGAAACATGCCTAAACGAACTGGATATTTTGACGGGGAATCGATTGTTTGAAGATTCAGAAGATCAAGGGTGCTTAGCGGAGAACAGTAGCCTTCCGTTAAGCAAAGCCAATCTTACGCTCAACTTAGAACTCTTAAGTCGATTTAAGATTTAGGGTGCGCTATTTTTTGCCGATCCAAAAACGTGGCCACCAGGCGAACCACCAAAAGGCTTTTAATCCCCAAACCACATCAACTTTTCCATAAATAAGCTTTCGTGACGGCTCAGGCATGTGCTCGTTAGACGTGCAATAAACTTTGCCTGCGATCAAATAGGTAAGCGAAATTCCCAACACCCAAGGATAAAACGAATGATCCACATCTGGAATTAAAGCATAGCCGAAGAGCGACGAGACTCCGGCAATAATAATTGACGCTGAAAATAGTGATACAGCACGTGGGTCCATGTAAATCTCGATCAAAGTTAAATTATTTTAATGAGCTACCTATCTGATGACGCATAGGCCCCCAGTCATAGTAATCACCTTGCTGATGGTGATAAAGCATCACTTGGCAACTATTTGAAAACTCAGCACCAACCATTGCCGCAGCAATCGCCGGCCCACCATAAAACAGGTAGAGCACATCGGCACCAGAATGAATAATGTCGTTATGCACTTGACGTAATCGAGTCGCCAACAAGGGCATGCTGTCTGCATCAATCGTCTCTGCCTCATTCCAGCGCAAATAGAAAAAACGACACTAGTGTCCGGTTAAAAACGATCCCATGACTCTGGAACCCATATCTGATGCCG
>JBAXEJ010000083.1:0-8597 GCA_037140475.1 Gallionellaceae bacterium | reverse complement strand
GTGGTCACCCCGTCCTCGGCCAAAATAGCTGCCGCCGCCTCCAGCGTCAGCTCATCATTCAACAAGCGCCCCGCCCCGATCACCTTGCCCTGCGCCAAACGCGCGCGTGCCAACGAAGGTGCCAAACGCGCATCGTCCCACCAAAATTGCGGCCAATCCGGCTGTTGCCAAATCCAAGTCTGAGGCATTTACGCACCCTATTCGCTTCATGCAATAAGGCGATTATGAGAGTTATTCGCTTCAGCGGCAAGATGGATAATCAGTTTGCAAGGCTTGTGATGCGCCAGTCGTAATTTGCGCTAAGTTAGCAAGGCATATCGATTAGGCAACGCAGAAATCTCAGAAAACCCAATTTCCTTTAGATAGCGATATGTACCGTCATAAAAAGAAGCGCGGCGAGTGGCATCTTCACTATCTCCTTCTGGCACGACAATAACCATCCCTTGACGTGCACGTGTCAATAACACTCGATACGCGTTTTTCAAATATTGCTTACGCTCAGCTTTGTTGATTTTATTCCAGCGATCTCCGCAGAACGAGTGATGTGACCAACCATTTTCGCCATATCGAAAATCGGCATCCCAAATGACACAAGCCCAGTCTAGCTCCAAGCCCTGCACGTGAAATTCAGTCGCAACATCTTCCAAATAGTAAGAAGATCGAACATCTTCTTTACCATCTAAAAACCAATGCACCGGATCCATCGGAGACTTTACATCAATGGCATAGGGCTTCAGACGCTCAGCTTGTGATGATACGACCATGCCATAACGTTCAGTGCCTCGAGCTTGTTGCTTTAACCATTGTTTTGCATCCGCAAGATTACGGGTAATCAAAATAGGATATTGTTGCTTTACCCGACTAAGTGTTTCACGCGCTGCCGCATCCAAATCAAGTAACTGTTTCATGAGGAGAGAAACGTCTTCTGCCCGAAAGGATCGCATCGAAACAGCCAAGTGCAATGAGTCTTGATAAGTTACATGAGGGTAATCGCGAAGAGTCGCCAATGTTTCCGCTACGTTGTATTCAGAGTCGGTTAACCTCGATGAAATGTAAATATGCCAATCAGGAAATGATCGGGTAATAGATGTTATCCATTCGCCAATTCCCGCTTCGCCCGTGTTAATTTCTTGACCACCACCGATCAAACAGACAACCACTGCCCAATCAGGATGTCTATCCATGCAAGAGATTAAAAACTCTGGTTCTGACTGATTAAAGTTGGGCTTGTTCTTCTTGCGCGCCATGAATGACGAGGTCTGCTCAAGATTCCATGCACGTTGTGCTTCATCAAAAATAGCCACGTGCTCAACTGGTGGTACCGATGAATCAATAAGACAATCATCGCGAAAGTGATGAACGTTTTGAATAAACGCTTTTACATCACTACGCGCCACACCAATTCTTTCCTTTTTGCCTATCTCTGCGGCTCGCCGCACACGATCACGTGCCAACGCTTCACAAAGAATTTTTACGAGCGGGCCATTACCGGATAAATACACGCTGTAAAGCTGGTCGTCCGCATTGATGTGTTGCGTCGCCACATCCAGCCCTACCAGTGTTTTTCCCGCACCGGGTACGCCGGTCACTAAACAAATTGATTTTTTTGATTGAGCTTTTGATTCGCTAATAATTTTAGAAACGGCTTTAGATGTTAGTGAAAGATTGGTCGCACCTGCATCACTTCGCGTAATTTCCGTAACCGAGTGATTGTTGTAAAGCGCCATTGCCGCTTCGATGATTGTGGGCGTGGGGCAATAACGTCCTTGCTCCCACGCGCTTATATCAACATCAGTGCCATCAACAAATTTTAGCGTCAGCTCAAGGACATCACCTAGTTGCTTGACGTCTGTTTTTATTGGAAAAAGTAGATGGTCATTTTGGGGAGTTGTTGCAATCAGCGGTATAGCGTTGGTGGCTTTAGTTGCAATTAAAACAGGCGCTATAAATTGAGCGTGACTAGCTTCATGAAAGTTTTTTAAGTCCAATGCATAATCAAAAACTTGATCAACCGCATGGGCCGTAAATTCCGCTTCGCCCACTTTAAATTCCATCACAAAAATAACGGATTGAATTACCGCGACGACGTCGATGCGACGTCCCATGCGAGGAATCGAATATTCAAAATAAACGGAACCCGCGTAAGGCGAAAGCGTAACACGCAAAATTTCTATTTGAGCAATCCACGCATCTCGTTGAGTTTGAATTAACGCAAAGTCGTTCTCTAAGGTAAGGCTACCTAGAATCTCCTCAGTAGAGGATTTAACAAAGCATTCAATCGTTGCAGCGTAGTAGGCGCGACTCATAGGGGATGGTACTTACTCGTATACGCCGTAAAACGGTGGTGTATTTGTATGTTGGTCTTATAGGAGATAAATCCATATGCCAGCGCTTTCGGCTCCGTGCCTTCAGGTGCATATTGGGTTGCGGTGGGCAGCAGTGCCGCTTCGATTTGCTGAATAAATGTGTTCAAAATTTTCTGTCTCGTTCGATTCGTGTGTTAGTTATCTGTCCACTTCGCCGTGTATTCTTCATTTCTTTTGGTTACGGCATAACCTGAAGGTTAGCCTCCGCCGCAACAAGCCGCAGTGCGGCGTGTTGTCCCTCACGGCGCAAAGCCGATGGTGCGTTTCTTCTTTGGGTCTGTGGGCGTCATCAGTTGGTGAATGGCTTCAAAGATCGCTTTGAATTTGATGTCGTAGTTCTTTTCCATCGCCACCAGTTTGCGCGATAGCTCAGCATTTGTGGATAGCATTTGCCGTAGTTGCACGAAGGTGCGCACCACCATGAGACTGACTTCTATTGCGCGAGCTGATTTCAATACATTTCCCAGCATGAGTGCGCCGTGTTCTGTGGCACGCCAAAATCAATAGATTTAAGAACCATTTTCTTAGCTTCTACTTGTAGTTGCTTGGGCGTGCCATTCGCAATAATTTCTTTGTCGATATTGCAGTTGTAACCCATTCCTATCAAGGTCTTCAAGATAACTTGCAGTGTGTAACCTTTGTCATGGCTAATTAGCCCTCTTACATTTTCCAGCAGTGCAACCTTTGGGTTTTTTACTTCCAAGATATTGGCAATGTTGTGAAACAACGTACCACGTGTATCCGAAATTCCTTTCTTCAACCCTGCATGTGAAAACGGCTGACAGGGAAATCCCGCGACCAGCACATCGTGATCGGGTATATCTGCGACGGGAATTTTAGTGATGTCGCCGAATGGATAGTCGCCATGATTTTCCGCGTAAGTGGCTTGCGCATTCTTTTCAAACTCGGATGAGAATACGCAAGTACCGCCTGCTTTTTGAAAGCCGATTCTCATGCCGCCTACCCCCGCGAAGAGGTCGATAAATGTGAAGATGCTTTCTTTTGGCGGTTTGATGGGCGTACTGGGGAGTTTGCTTTTGAACGTTGCCGCATCGGTATAGAGTTGCGCTTTTTTCAAAATGGCGATGAGTTTTTTTGCTGTCGCACCGCGCTCAGCCGCGAACGGAGTGAACCCATAAGCCAGTGCGTGCATCCACTGATGCGCCAGTGCTTTTGGTTCTGTGCCTTCAGGTGCATATTGGGTTGCGGTGGGTTGCAGTGCCGCTTCGATTTGCTGAATAAAATGGCTCAAAATTTTGGGTCTCAATAATTGCGTTTTATGGTTGCAACTCCCACTGCACAAAGACCATGGGGGGCTGCGATCTGTGTTTTATGAGTCTGGTGGCGAGCCAATTTGCTTTGCCACGAACTTATCCCACAAGCCGCGCTTGAACCATTGCGGCATCTGCGTGGCTTTCATTTCGAGCAAACGGCCATCGGTCACTTCGGCCAACCAAACACATTCATGTCCAGTGTTGTCGAAGAGGTAGGCGCGATCGGTCAATTGCACCGCATCCATTAGCAACGCCAATGAACGGTGATAGCGGCTGACAATTTTGTCTTCGGGTACGGGATGCCCACCCATTTTGACGCGATGGCGCACTCGCGAAATGTTTATGAGTGGGTCTTCTGTGGCAACGTAGTAGAGGTAAATGCGAAAGCCATGTGCCTTGGCTTTCGCCAAAAAGGCTACTTTATCTGCCGATGACATGACGGTTTCAAAGGTAAAGCTGGTGCGGGTTTCTAATAATTTGTGGCGAATAAAGTCTGCGGCAACCGAGGCAAAGTAGGAGTTGACTGATACGGCGAAGAAGCTCAGGTGATCATCGTTGAAACGCAATTCGGCGGCTTCATCGAGCAGATCGGCTTGTTTCAATAAAGTTGAATTGAGAAAGAACGGCAGTATTTCTGCCGCTGTGGTGTACACCCCGTAAGCGCACAAATCAAGCGCGTCACCCCGTTCGCGAATTTCTTTTTCGATGTCATCGGGGTTGATATACACCCCGAGCAATTCACGACCTATGACGGATTGAATGCTGCTCTTGCCCGAGCCATTAGGCCCCGCGAACATGCGCAGTCTTGGTACTTGCCCGTTCATGCGATTTTTAATTGTTGACCGAGGCTTATCGGTGTTTGGGCGGGTAGCGGTTTAATAATCTTACGGCTGCCGTCGGGAGACACTTCGACCAAACTGTCGTCGGCACGTTCCAACACACTACTACCTGCGGCCAAGGCTTGCCAGTAAGCCTGCTTGGTTGCCGCACTTGCCAATTCTGGAATGTGCTCTTCCTGATAACGGATGGCTTGTTCTTGTGTGATCATGGGTTCTCCTTTGTGGCTGAATTATATCAGCCGTGTTTGCATGGAATTGCCGTTGCGTTCAGCGATGTTTTGCCACTTTGTCACGCATTATTCATTTCTTTTCTCACAGCGCAAAGCCGATGGAGTGCTTTTTCTTTGGGTCGGTTGGTGTCATCAGTTGGTGAATGGCTTCAAAGATCGCTTTGAATTTGATGTCGTAGTTCTTTTCCATCGCCACCAGTTTGCGCGATAGCTCAGCATTTGTGGATAGCATTTGCCGTAGTTGCACGAAGGTGCGCACCACCATGAGACTGACTTCTATTGCGCGAGCTGATTTCAATACATTGCCTAACATAAGTGCGCCGTGTTCTGTGAAGGCATACGGCAAGGTAGGGGAATACTTGAGTTGGGCGAGGTGGTCGCAATTTGCGACCACCTCGGCTTTTTCTTCTGCGCTCAATCGAAACATGAAATCTTCTGGAAAGCGTTCAATATTGCGGCGCATCTGTTAGTTGAGCCGCTTGGTCTCAACACCATAAAGTTCTGCAAGGTCTGCATCCAGCATAACCTTCTGCCCACGGATGAGCAGAATTTTAGTTTCGATGTTCGCTATCGTAACGATCGCTTGCTTGTCAGTCATCACCAATCTCCTTGTTGCCACCTTGTTTTTGCCACTGCATTGAAGTGCCAAATTTAAACTTCATATTTTCAAACTCATCCGCAGCAAGCATGACATTTTTCTTGGACTATTTAATACGTTTTGCCGCTGCCAGATACGCGGTGTTGTTTTCGCGCTTGCCAACCGATAACACCAGTACAACCAGTTCACCGTCTTCGACCACGTACACCAAACGGCATCCCTGTTTGAGCAATTTTATTTTGTAGCAGCCCGCCAATTCTCGGTGCAGGAGCGAGCCCGGTACATGCGGGTTTTGCAGACGTTTCGCCAGCAACGGTTTCAGGGCTTGTTTGATTGAGCCGTCCAATACCTGCCATTCTCGCCATGCATCCGGTACAAACTTGAGGCGGTATTTTGCTGCGGATTTGCGCTCGGCCTGCTTAGAGGTCATCCAGTGTTACCTCGATGGCGCGACCTTTTTGTTTTAGGCGTTCTTTGGCCACACGCACGAGCTGCAGGTCGTCGAGCTCTTCTAGCATGGCTTCGTAACGGTCGGGGGGCACCATGTAGAACGCGGGTTTATTGTGACTGAGCACTGCCACTGTCTGCCCTCCCGATTCCCTGAGTGCCTCATTGGGGTTCTTCTTGAATTCCGTCATGCTGACCGACAGGTCTGACAGTATCGTTTCCATCGCCATTTTATAGCTCCTTAATTGGCTCATTTTACGGAGCCGATTAAACCTGCGGCAATGCTTTTAGTCAAGAGAGAGAAAGAGAAGGAACTGGTTCGGTGCTAATTGACCGCCACCGCTTGTGGTCGCAATTTGCGACTTCAAGTTTGAGGTGCCAGATTGACACCTCAAGTTGGCAAACTCTTCGGCTGATAGCTGAAACATGAAGTCATCGCGAAAACGTTCGATATTTCCCTTAAGACCTACTCCTTATGCAATGGAACTGCCGTTCCAAAGCGATTCAAGAAAAAATCTTCACCCTGCCCCTTGAAATGTTATTTGACGCCCCCACTTGGGCAAAGTCGATGATTGGAGAACCCTATGGAACAGCAAGAAAATACCCCGCAAACCGAACAAAATCAGGCTGCTGAAAACGCACCTGAAGTGATGCCTAGCCTAGAAGAAATGCTGAAACTGGCGGAATTAAAAGCTCAAGAGCATCACGATGCTTGGTTGCGCGCCAAGGCAGAGGGCGAAAACATTCGCCGCCGCGCGGCCGAAGATGTCAGCAAAGCGCAAAAATTTGCGGTTGAGCGTTTTTCTAACGAAATGCTCGCGGTGATGGATAGCCTGCAAGCGGGTTTGGCCGTAGAAACAGCCAGTGTAGAAAGCTTTAAGAGCGGCATGGAACTGACGTTGAAGCAACTTTCGAGTGTCTTCGAAAAATTCCACATTAAAGAAGTTAACCCGATGGGTGAAAAATTTGACGCGCACAAACATCAAGCGATTGGCATGCTTGAAAGTGAGCAAGAAGCCAATACCGTGGTCACGGTGATGCAACGTGGTTACACATTAAATGACCGCGTGTTACGTCCTGCACTGGTAATGGTTGCCAAAGCAAAAGAATAAGCGGCACTTGAAATATCCACTTTCGCCCTAATGTTGGGCGGCAGAGAAATAAAGCATTTAACTTTTTACGAATTCAACTGAAAGGAAACATCATGGGAAAAATTATCGGTATTGACTTGGGCACGACCAACTCTTGCGTGTCTGTGATGGAAAACGGCAAGCCTAAAGTGATTGAGAACGCGGAAGGTGCGCGTACTACGCCATCTATCATTGCTTACATGGAAGACGGCGAAGTGCTAGTCGGTGCAGCCGCTAAGCGTCAAGCCGTGACTAACCCAAAAAACACACTGTATGGCGTAAAGCGTTTGATTGGCCGTCGCTTTGAAGAGCCAATGGTGCAAAAAGATATCGGCATGGTTCCTTACACCATCGTTAAAGCTAAGAACGGTGACGCTTGGATCAAAGTGCGCGACAAAGATATTTCTGCTCCAGAAATTTCTGCGCAAGTTTTGGTCAAGATGAAGAAGACAGCAGAAGACTACTTGGGTGAAGAAGTCACCGAAGCAGTTATCACGGTGCCTGCTTACTTTAACGACAGTCAGCGTCAAGCCACTAAAGATGCGGGCCGTATCGCTGGCTTGGATGTGAAGCGCATCATCAACGAGCCAACTGCTGCTGCCTTGGCGTTCGGCATGGATAAACAAGAAGGTGATCGCAAGATTGCGGTGTATGACTTGGGTGGCGGTACGTTCGACATCTCTATCATCGATATTTCCGAGATCGACGGCGAACACCAGTTCGAAGTGCTTTCTACCAACGGCGACACCTTTCTTGGTGGTGAAGACTTCGACATGCGCGTAATCGAGCACCTGGTTGAAGAATTCAAGAAAGAAAGTGGCATTGATCTGAAGAAAGACATGCTGGCTTTGCAGCGTCTAAAAGATGCTGCTGAAAAAGCCAAGATCGAATTGTCTTCTGCGCAACAAACTGAAGTGAATCTGCCTTACATCACAGCAGACGCTTCTGGCCCTAAACACTTGGCCGTGAAGATCACTCGCGCCAAACTGGAAAGCATCGTTGAAGACTTAATCGCTCGTACTATCGAGCCATGCAAGATCGCTATGAAGGATGCGGGCGTGAGCAACTCCGACATCGCTGACGTGATTTTGGTGGGCGGTCAAACGCGTATGCCTAAAGTGCAGGAAAAAGTTAAAGAGTTCTTCGGCAAAGAGCCGCGCAAAGACGTGAACCCAGACGAAGCCGTGGCGGTTGGCGCTTCGATTCAAGGCGGCGTGTTGCAAGGCGAAGTAAAAGACGTGTTGTTGCTGGACGTAACGCCGTTGTCTCTAGGTATCGAGACGATGGGAAGCGTGATGACTAAGCTCATCAAGAAAAACACCACGATCCCTACTAAGGCTTCGCAAGTGTTTTCAACTGCCGATGACAACCAAAGTGCGGTAACAATTCACGTGTTGCAAGGTGAGCGTGAAGTGGCTTCTGGCAACAAGAGCTTGGGACAATTCAACTTGTCTGACATTCCACCAGCACCACGTGGCATGCCGCAAATTGAAGTGACTTTTGACATCGACGCGAACGGCATCTTGCATGTGTCCGCAAAAGATAAAGCCACTGGCAAAGAAAATAAGATCAAGATTCAAGCAAGCTCTGGTTTGAGCGAAGAAGAAATCAACCGCATGGTGCAAGATGCTGAAGCACACGCGGATGAAGACAAGAAAGCGATTGAACTTGTAACTGCGCGCAACCATTTGGACGCCTTGATTCACTCGACTC
>JBAXEJ010000082.1:0-8636 GCA_037140475.1 Gallionellaceae bacterium | reverse complement strand
TCCGCGGGCAGCATATCGCTGGTGAATTGGATGCGCTGAAATTGTAAGCCCAGTGTTTTGGCTAAGACATGGGCCATCGTGGTTTTGCCCACTCCAGGCAAATCTTCAATCAGCAAATGTCCTCGTGCGAGTAGGCAGGTTAGCGCTAGTCTGATTTGGCGAGGTTTGCCCAGAATGACTTGCTCGGTTTGAGTGATGACGTTATGGAGTGAATGGTTCATGTGATTTTTGAAAACCTTAAAACAGTTGTCCGCAGATTTCGCAGATTTTCGCCGATTAAACAACTAATAACACCGTTGAGATGATTAACCTTTTTTGGCAGCGTTTTCTCGACATAATAGTCGCATGAAAATCTGCGTTAATCTGCGAAATCTGCGGATGAGGTTTTTGATTCGGCTAAATTAAAATTGCCGCAACCACTTTGCGGTCTTCCGCCACGAGAATGTTGTAAGTGCGGCAAGCTGCACGGGTATCCATAAATTCGATACTAATGCCGTGCTCAATAAGCTGACGGAAGAGCGCAGGATACGCAAAGTGTTGTTGATTGCCCGTTCCTAGTAACAAAACCTCCGGTGCAAGTGGCAAAAAATAATCAAAATGCGCAGCGGTCAGTGTGGCAAAATTTTTAGCGCCCCAGTCGGTAAAAACGTCTTTAGCGGTGACGACGATAGGCTGGGTAAATCGTTCGTTATTGATTGCAACATAGCCCTCGCCATAAGCGGTGAAAGTTTTTTGTTCAGGGTTGATTGTTCGTTGTAAAGCCACGGCTACTCCATTTGCTGATGAAGGCCTGCTCGGATAGAATTGCGCCCCTTGCAAACCGTTGTTTTAAGGGATTCTACCGGATTCAGCCGTGCCTGAAATATTGATTGAGAGAACACAGTGAAACAAACTACCCCCGCCGAGATTGATTCTATTCGCCCTGTGCTGAAATCAAGCAAGCTAGCGAATGTCTGCTACGACATTCGCGGCCCTGTGATGGCACGAGCGAAAGAGATGGAAGAGGACGGTCATCGCATCATTAAACTAAATATCGGCAATCTTGCGCCGTTTGGTTTTGAAGCGCCGGAAGAAATTCAGCAGGACGTGATTCACAATTTGCCTAACTCCTCTGGCTACTCCGATTCCAAAGGCATGTTCGCGGCACGTAAAGCGATCATGCACTACGCTCAACAAAAGAACATTACGGGCGTTGGCATGGAAGATATTTTTATCGGCAACGGGGCCTCTGAGCTAATCGTAATGGTGATGCAGGGGTTGCTCAACACGGGGGATGAAGTGTTGGTGCCTGCTCCCGATTATCCGTTGTGGACAGCAGCGGTAACACTGGCGGGCGGCACACCTCGGCATTATTTGTGCGACGAGAAAAATGAGTGGATGCCAGACTTGGCCGACATGCGCAGCAAGATCACACCGAACACGCGTGCGATTGTCATCATTAATCCAAACAACCCAACCGGTGCGTTGTATTCAGACGAGTTGCTGAAAGAAATTATCGCCATTGCGCGGCAACATCAGTTGCTGATTTTTGCGGATGAGATTTACGACAAGATGCTGTATGACGGTGCAACCCATACCTCAATGGCATCACTCGCTGATGATGTGTTGTTTGTAACCATGAATGGCTTGTCCAAAAATTATCGTGCGTGTGGTTATCGTGCGGGCTGGATGATTGTTTCGGGCGATAAAAAGCACGCCAAAGATTACATCGACGGTTTGACGATTTTGGCTTCGATGCGTTTGTGTTCAAACGTCCCGGGGCAATTCGCGATTCAAACAGCGCTTGGTGGTTATCAAAGTATTAATGATTTGGTGGGGCCAGGCGGACGTTTAGCGAAGCAGCGTGATTTGGCATACAAGCTACTGACTGCGATTCCCGGTGTGACCTGCGTTAAGCCAAAGGCGGCGTTGTATTTGTTCCCGCGCCTTGACCCTGAGATGTACCCGATCGAAGATGATCAAAAATTCATCTTGGAATTGCTAGAAGCAGAAAAAGTATTGGTGGTGCAGGGCAGTGGTTTCAATTGGCCACACCCCGATCATTTGCGCATCGTATTTTTGCCGAATGCAGATGATTTGGAAGAAGCCATTAGCCGCATCGCGCGGTTTTTGGAAAGCTATCGCAAGCGGCATGACACCAGTCGTTAGACGTTAGTCGCTAGTGGTTAGTTAAAAAACCGCGCAGCAGACAACGCCAACTAACGACTAGATACTAACGACTGATTTATCAACTAGGATTTAAAAATGAAACCAATCAACGTAGGACTCCTTGGATGCGGCACTGTCGGGGGTGGCACTTTTACCGTACTGCAACGTAATGCTGAAGAAATTTCACGTCGGGCTGGACGTCCTATTCGTATTACGGCAGTGGCAGATCGGAATATTGATCTCGCTAACAAGGTGACCGGTGGGGCATGTCGCGTGACGGATGATGCCTTCTCCGTGGTGAATGATGCAGAAATCGATATTGTGATTGAGTTGATCGGTGGTTACGGCATTGCTAAAGAGTTAGTGCTGAAGGCAATCGCTAACGGCAAACATGTGGTTACGGCAAACAAAGCGCTATTAGCTACGCATGGCAACGAGATTTTCAAGGCGGCACAAGACAAGGGCGTGATGGTGGCGTTTGAAGCAGCAGTCGCTGGTGGTATCCCGATTATCAAAGCGGTACGCGAAGGTTTAACAGCTAATCGCATCGAGTGGATTGCCGGCATCATCAATGGCACCACCAATTTCATTTTGTCCGAGATGCGTGACAAGGGCTTGAGCTTCGACACCGTGTTGAAAGAAGCGCAGCGTTTGGGTTATGCCGAGGCTGATCCGACCTTTGATATCGAAGGTGTGGATGCAGCGCACAAGATCACGATCCTGTCTGCGTTGGCGTTCGGTATTCCGATGCAATTTGATAAAGCCTACATCGAAGGTATTTCTAAGCTCGACGCAGTAGATATTAAATACGCTGAACAACTGGGCTACCGCATCAAGTTATTGGGTATCACCAAACGCACTAACGAGGGCGTTGAGTTGCGTGTACATCCGACTTTGATCCCTTCCAAACGTCTGATCGCCAATGTAGAAGGCGCGATGAACGCAGTTGTGGTGCAGGGCGACGCAGTCGGTGCGACTTTGTATTACGGTAAAGGCGCGGGTGCTGAACCAACGGCGAGCGCGGTGATCGCCGACTTGGTTGACGTGACGCGCATGCACACCGCTGATCCTTTGAATCGCGTGCCGCATTTGGCTTTTCAGCCAAATCAAATGGCTGACTTGAAAATCTTGCCAATGGACGAAGTGCAGACCAGTTACTACCTGCGTTTGCGCGTGCAAGACAAGCCGGGTGTTTTGGCTGACATCACTCGCATCTTGGCAGATGAGCAAATTTCCATCGATGCCGTAATTCAAAAAGAACCGGGTGAAGGCGAAGATCAAACCGACCTCATCATGCTGACGCATCAAACTCGCGAGAAGCGGGTGAATGCTGCGATTGTGAAGATTGAGGCATTGGGTGTGGTGGCGGGTAAGGTGACTAAGTTACGCATGGAAGAGTTGGGTAAATAAAACCTACTGCGCAGTCGGATTGCGGCGTTGCGCGGTGCTCGAAATCCTCATGCACTCAAATGTGCACTCCGGTTTCTGTGCTCCGTGCGCCTTGTACTCCAACTGCTCGTTACGGTTTTGAACGATAGAGAGAAGCCACGATGAAATACATTTCGACACGCGGTAACGCGCCTGAAAAAACATTCACTGAAATTTTGCTCGGCGGTTTAGCACCGGATGGTGGCCTGTATCTGCCCGAGCATTATCCGCAGGTGACCCGAAAAGAGTTAGATGCGTGGCGCAAGCTTTCTTATGCGGACTTGGCATTTGCCGTGCTATCGAAGTTCGCCACGGATATTCCTGCTGCGGATCTAAAAGCAATCATCGACAAAACTTACACCGCAGAGGTGTACAGCAATGGACGCGCTGATTCAGACGCCACGCAGATCACGCCATTGCGCAAGCTATCCGAAGGTGTATTCACGCTTGAGTTGTCGAATGGCCCGACCTTGGCATTCAAAGATATGGCGATGCAGTTGCTAGGTAATCTATTTGAATACGCACTAGACAAACAGCATGCTGAGTTAAACATTCTCGGTGCGACTTCCGGCGATACAGGTTCAGCGGCGGAATATGCCATGCGCGGCAAGCGTGGCATTAGCGTTTTTATGCTCTCGCCCAATGGCAAAATGTCTGGCTTCCAACGTGCGCAGATGTATTCCTTGCAAGATCCGAACATTTTTAACATCGCGATTAACGGCATGTTCGACGATGCACAGGATATGGTGAAAGCAGTGTCCAATGATCATGCCTTCAAAGCGAAATATAAAATCGGCACCGTTAATTCGATCAATTGGGGGCGCGTTTCTGCGCAGATCGTTTATTACTTCAAAGGATATTTTGCGGCGACAAAGTCCAATGATGAGAAAGTTGCCTTCTCTGTGCCTTCTGGTAATTTCGGCAATATTTGTGCGGGTCATATTGCGCGCATGATGGGCTTGCCGATTGGTCAGCTAATTTTGGCGACAAATGAAAACGATGTGTTAGATGAGTTTTTCCGCACCGGCGTGTACCGTCCTCGCGGTACTGATCACACTTATGCAACCAGTAGTCCGTCGATGGATATTTCCAAAGCCTCTAACTTCGAGCGTTTTGTGTTTGATCTGGTGGGTCGCGATGGTGCAAAGGTGCGTGAGTTCTGGAGCAAGGTCGATGCGGGTGGTTCGTTCGATATAAAGGGAACGCCGTATTGGGAGACGCTTTCACAATTTCACTTCTCTTCAGGTAAAAGCTCGCATCAGGATCGCCTGAAAACGATTCGCGAACTATGGGAAGAGTATGGCGTGATGGTTGACACGCACACGGCAGATGGTTTGAAAGTGGGCTTGGAGCAGCGTCGTCCGAGTTTGCCGCTCATTTGTTTGGAAACCGCGTTACCGGCTAAATTTGAAGAGACCATCGTCGAGGCACTAGGGCGTCAACCTGAACGCCCTGCAGCTCTTGAGGGAATTGAAAACTTGCCGCAACGTTGCGAGGTGATGGATGCGGATGTTGTAAAGCTAAAAGCCTTTATTGCTGCAAACGCACCGCATTAAGCGCTGTAATCAAGAAGCAAAAGTATGAACAATCTTCTGCTACTTATCTTTTGCTTCCTCGTCGGCATGCTGTTGCATCGTTTCAAACGCATGCCCGACAATGCACCCGCCGCACTTAACAGCTTCATCATTTATATTTCGCTTCCCGCACTTGCTTTACTTTACATCCATGATTTGAAAATTTCCGGTGACGTGGTACTGATTGCGCTCATGGCATGGCTGGTCTTCGGATTGTCTGCTGGATTTTTTTGGCTCATCGGACGATGGCTGCAATTGCCGCGTAGCACAGTGGGTGCGTTGATTCTGGTTGGCGGCTTGGGCAACACCTCGTTCTTTGGCTTGCCGATGGTCGAAGCGTTTTACGGCAAAGAGTGGTTGGCAACAGCCATTATCGCCGATCAGCTTGGCTCCTTTTTTGTTCTCTCGATTTTGGGCATTACGGTGGCGGGTATTTATTCTTCAGGTCGCCCCACTGTTGCCGAGATTGCCAAGCGCATTGCGCTGTTCCCGCCCTTTATTGCTTTGCTCATTTCCGTGCTGCTCATTCCTGTTGAATATGCGCCGTGGTTCACTACTTTGCTAAAGCGACTTGGCGATACTTTGGCACCATTAGCCCTGGTTTCCGTGGGTTTCCAGTTGCGGCTGGGGCATCTATCGGGGAATCTGCGGAACTTGGCTATTGGGCTGGGATTTAAGATGTTGCTTGCCCCTGCTCTTATTTATTTACTCTATGTGCAGATGCTCGGGGCAAGTGGTAAGCCAATCCAAGTCACTTTGTTTGAAGCTGCCATGCCGCCAATGATTACTGCGGCGATTGTGGCAACCGAGCATAATCTTGATCCAGAATTGGCCAATCTGATGGTTGCAATTGGATTGATAGTTTCTTTCTTCACCCTCACTGCTTGGTCATGGGCACTGGCCAGCGTGTAATTCAGCCTTAGTGAAAAAATGAGAAACCCTGTCATTCGCTTACAAAATTTATTAGGTATGCAGGGCCTTTTCGTTAGAAATGGCGCGTCGTTTATCGGCCAAGTTTTATACACGCTGCCCGCAATCTTCAAGTGGCCGGTACGCAAAGCCCTACTAAAACAACTTTATTTCACCGGCATTCAATCCGCCGGGCCGGTTAGCGTGATGGGCTTTCTAGCAGGCATGATCATGGTGATGCAGGTCAGCAATCTAGTCGGACGCAACGAGCTACTCACCCTACAAGTATTGATCTGGACGGTAGTGCGCGAACTTGGACCACTGCTCACTGCCATTGTGATTGTGGGGCGCAGTAGTTCTGCCATTGCCAGTGAGCTGGCTGCAATGCAGGTGAATGGCGAAATTTTGAGCCTTAAACGTATGGGCATTTCGCCTATTTCTTATTTGGTGATGCCGCGAATTTTGGCAATGACGATTACCAGTTCAGTGCTCACTTTTTATTTTCAGGTGGTGGCGATTGGCACCGGCATGATTGTTACCGCATGGAATATGGACATCTCGCTCCTCGGGGAAGTGAATCACTTTTTCGAGATACTCAGCTTTCAGGAAATTTTTGCCGCCTTTTTGAAAAGCGTTTGTTTCGGCACTATCGTTTCTATGGTGTCTTGTTACTACGGACTCAGCGTACATCGGGCGATGACGGAAATTCCAGTGGCTGCTTCACGTGCCGTGATGCAAAGTCTGCTTGCGGTGTTTGCTTGTGACGGCTTCATCACCGTGTTGGTGTTCTCCTGATGAGCGAGCTTTTTCGATTAGTCGAGGTGCAATGTGCCGATTCAGCACAGGCCCACTCTTTTACTTTGTCTTGTGGAGACAGGCGGGTGTTTGAGCTTGCTTCGTTGGTAGAAAAAGAGGCTATGATTGACCTCGTGACAGGCGTAGAGGTGGCAAAGCATGGTCGCGTGCAGATCGTGCAGGGCGATAGAAGGCTAAATAAAAACAATGAGCTAGGAAAGGATGGCGAACGCAGGCGTCAGTCTCAAACGATTCCCGTCATTTGGCAATCGTTACGCAAAGCGCGCCAAGGGCGCGTGGCGTGGGTGTCCGCTAATGGTGGGTTGATTAGCAATCTCAAGGTTTGGGAGAATGTCACGCTGCCACTCTGGCATCATTTTCGGCATGATGAGCCTGAAGCAGAACAAAGGATAAAACATTGGTTGGCATTGCTTGGCTTGGAGCAAAATGCGTTTGCTGATTTTATGGCGTCCCCACCCGCAAGCCTCGCACTATGGCAACGTAAATTAGCAGGTTTGTTGCGCGCACTGGTGCAAATGCCACAACTGCTAGTAATTGACGCAAAAGTATTTGAAGGCGTTGAAGCGCACTTAACGGAACAGTGGGTCGCGGCACTGGATATTTATGCGGAAAAAGATGGAGCAGTGTTGGCGATAACCGATAGCCTCACATCGCTACCTTGGCAGAAAGTAGAGAGATTAAATTGACATTGCTAACGGACAAAGACGATCGCTTCAAAAATTTGTTTGGCAAAGCCGCGCTTTTTGTGTTGCTGGCTGTGCTGGGTATGGGGTTGGTATTTTTTTGGACGGGCATGAAAAAAGGCGCGTTCACACCTAAGTCACCCATCTACTTTGTGGCAGACACAGGGCAAGATTTAAAAGAGGGCATCCCCGTAAAGTTCAGCGGTTTCAAAATAGGCAAATTAACTTCACTCGCGTTGGACGAGCAAGGTCATGTGCAGGTTGAAATCGAGATAGAAACAAAGCACCTTGTGTTGTTACGACAAGACTCCGTGGTGAGTCTGAAAAAAGAAGGTGTGATCGGTGATGGGGTGTTGGATATAAGCCGTGGCACAGAAGACAAACCCGTGCTGGTGGGCGGAAGCAAAGTGGTTTTTGAGCGGGCGAACGGTTTAGAGCAGGCGGTGATGGAAGTGAAAGGCCGTGTCATGCCGATCCTTGATGATGTGCACCAAATTCTTTCTGATCCCGATGGTGATGTACGGCAGACGCTGAAAAATGTGCGACAGCTCACCGCAGAGATCAATGGCTTAGCCAGCGAGATGCGCGGTACACGCCAAAAGATCGACCAAGTATTGGTGAGCGTGGATAAAAATTTGAATAATGAAGTGGGGCCGTTGTTGCACTCCCTGCGACAGTCTGCGGCTCAAGCCGAAACCATTACCACCAAGTTGAATCAAGATCTGCCGGGTTTATTAATCAAGGTGGATAGCAGCATGGAAAATCTGCGTAAAACGACCGAGACGATCAATAAGTCTGTACAGCAAACGGTGCCGCAAATTCCTGGCATGGTTGGAGAGACGCGGGAGACGATGGGTAAAACGCGCGAAATGATGGGTAGTACGATCGAAGTGGTGAATGGCTTAAGCACCATGTGGCCGCTGAAAGGATCTGTTCCTCCGCGTGAAGTTGGGCCGGTAAGGATGGATAGCCATGACTAACTCTATATTTAAGTTTTTACTGTTCTGCTTTTTATTTTCTTTATCCGCCTGCGGCAGCAGTACGCCGCCAGCGCGCGAACCCCAGTTGCTAGACAAGC
>JBAXEJ010000081.1:0-8683 GCA_037140475.1 Gallionellaceae bacterium | reverse complement strand
CAAGGGCACGATGTAGTTACCGGGGCGAGCAACCGTCGGGCCAGCAATGGTGATAATGCGCTCGGTCATCCCTTCGCCCAGCGGCAACAAGCGCCCGACATAGGCCAGCGTCATCACATTATTCATAATCACGCCAACCGAGGAACTGCGTTTTCCGGCGGGGACTTCGCGTCCCAGCAGTGCAGTGATAAGCGTTTCTGCCGCGCCCTGCGGGTATTTGGTTTCGAGCACATGCACGGAAACAGAGTCATCCTCAGGAAGCGCTGCTTGAAGTGCCGCAACCGCATCCATTTTGTTATCTTCAACACCGATAATCGCACGTGGCGCACCACATACACGACGCGCATATTTAATGCCTTCCATGATGTCTTTTGCGCGTTCCACCATGATGCGGTGATCACAAGTGAGGAATGGTTCGCATTCCGCACCATTCACAATCAGCGTGTCAATTGTTGTGCCTTCAGGTGGAATCAGCTTGGCATGCGTAGGAAATGTTGCGCCACCTTTGCCCGCCACGCCGATCTCCTGCATCACCAGTGCCAGCGCTCTGCCGCGTAAATTTTCGAGATCGTGCGGTTGACGAATTTGCACTTCCTGACTATCCGCTTCGTAAACACGAATGACGATGCACATCTCCATTTCGCCGTTATCCGCAGGCATCGGCTCTAGCGCTTCAACCACACCGGTTGCAGGTGCGTGAATTGGCAACGAAAATAAACCGTCGGCTCGAGCAATGACTTGTCCCCGTAAAACTTCCTGCCCCACTTTAACAATCGCTATTGCGGGTTTGCCGATGTGCTGCTCAAGCGATACATATAGCTTAGGCGCAAAGGGAAAACGATAAATCGGCAGATGTCCGGTCTCTTTGTGATAGATCGGATGAATGCCGTGATCGAAGGTCGCCACGCGATTGAAAAAAGGAAATTGCATTTCAGTTGAACTTCGCCGCACGTTGTTTGAGTTTTTCAAGATTCGCTTCACTCATATTCCAAGGCGTGCCTGGATGAATGATGCCCGCCGTACACTTTTCCGCCGCTTTCACAATATCCAAATAGTTGCCCGCTTTGGGGTTGATAACCACCGCTTTCTTTTGCTCGTTGTAGGCAAATATTTTAGGATTAATGTTGGTGCATTCGTCGCACGCCGTACACTCTGGCGTATCGATAAATACGGCTTCGTAATCTGCCGCATTAGTTGCCGAGGGCACTTGCACAATTGCCGGCGAACTCGAAGTTGTCCCTTTCGCGCCTGACGACAACATCTGAATCAACTCTTGCCGCACACGATTTGCAATGGCTTCTTCGCTCGAAGAAACACGCCCAACGCCAGTCACATCTTTCAATTGCTGCCAGAAGCGCAAGCGCTCTTCGCACGACAAAACCATCTCTTTGGACACCAGCACCCGCATCAGACGGTTCTTTTTATCGACTGTCCAAATGAAAGGGAATTTTCCGTCGCGTTCGTCTTCCGACAATTCTAGGAAATCACTTAGCAACACCATGTCGTCATTCCACGTTTCGGGTGGAGCTTTTTTGAACTGCTTAGCAAAGCGACCTTCACTCAAGGCGAAATCCGCAAAGGTCATTGCCAAACTCATGTTGTTTTTACTCCCAGCCTCATCCACGTATTCCAAGTTGTAGACAGGCCAATCTGCATCCAGTGATGGGTTACCTTCCAACGTTGCGCATTCGCTGAATGTCACGCCCGCATCTGGATCAAAACGGAACAATGGAAAGGCACGTGACTCCACTGCCATTTTGCTTTGCGCCACCGCACTGTTATCACCCACGCCATGCTCGGGTGGGCAAACCGCATAAATATTGAATAGCGCAGGGCGGCGGGTATTTAACCCGTCGATAAAGCCTTCCAATAAATGTGTTGAGCTGGAAAGCGAGCCTTGCATGATGAACGAGGTGCGATGCGCCATGCCGATCAAACTGATTTCTTTGCGGCTTTCGGTTTTACCGTGCTGGCTCGCACCATACGGCGTCATATCTGCCACTTGCCCGATAAAGCCAGAGGTACAAGCTTGACCGCCGGTGTTTGAATACACCTGAGTGTCCACGATCAACACTTTGATCGGCTTACCTGACATCAAGGCACGTGATAAATTTTGGAAGCCAATGTCGAACATCGCACCATCACCGCCCATCGCCACCACTGGTGGGCACAGGTGAAACTCTTCATCGGAAAGTTGCTCCCAATTGAAGTGTGCAAAAAACTTGTCGTGATCTTCAGGCACGTAGCCGCCAGCCAATTCCATCTCGACTTGGCGCACTGCTTTAAATCCTTCCACCATCTTCGCCATGTGCCCTTCAAATACGCCCATCGCGACTGAAGGCGAGTCTTGAAACAGATGTGATGTCCAAGGGAAGGGATAAGGGTTGAACGGATAAGTGGAAGCCCATACTGAGGTACAACCGGTCGAGTTGATGATGCCCATCTCGGCACGACCCTGTTTGGCTGGGCCTTCCAAATAGCGCCAGCGCAGGTCTTTGAGTTTTTTCAACATCTGCGTCACGCGCTTCAACCATTGCGGATCAATCGGTTCAGCGGGATGTCGAGCCAACAAAGTCTCAGTCAGCTTGGCTAAAGTTAGATCATGCCCGCTGTAATTCTGAATCGCCTCCATCAAGCCATCGGTGTCAGCCAGATTAACTTTGCTGCCTAAACGCAAACGAATATGGTTTTCTAAATTGGTGATGAGTGTTTCCAGCTTGCCCAAGAATGTTTTGACACGTGGCTGCATCAGCGCAGTCACTGTCGCAGTAAAGAGGTGAATGGTGCCTTTTTCAC
This sequence comes from Gallionellaceae bacterium, assembly GCA_037140475.1. Classification (GTDB taxonomy): domain Bacteria; phylum Pseudomonadota; class Gammaproteobacteria; order Burkholderiales; family Gallionellaceae; genus PALSA-1006. The sequence goes on along the minus strand of JBAXEJ010000081.1, from coordinate 5,887 downwards.
CGCAACCCAAGCACGCTCCATCACCACTCGCAAGCGACTGGTAGTTGTGTTTATCCAACAGCAACGTTTCTAGCGCTCCGACTTTTTCATCGAGGTCGTCGATGCGGCTAAATTGTGCTGGCGTAGTTGGAAGATCTAACCAGAAACTCCAATCATCGCGCATGGTTTCAATGGCTTCGTTGGTTTGTGTTTCCATCATCAGCGCATTGTCTGCACACACCTCGACACAAATCGCGCAACCCTTGCAGGTATAAGGATTAACGGTAATGGAGAATAATCCGCCACTGCCTTTTTCTTTTTTCTCTTTTTGCGTCCAGTAAGGCTTGGTCGTGGCGAATTTAAAGTTGCCAATCCCCTCGCGCAACAAATTCAATTCTGCTTCTAAACGCGAGCGATCATCTCCTTGCGTTGGGTCTTCAGCAAACGCTTCAGTGATCGCATTTCCCAGTAACGCACTCACATCCAAACCATCTTTATCGAGCGCAGCGCGCAATTTCTTTTCAATCGCACGGCTAAACTTGCGCAGGAAACGTGTTGGCCGACCGCTAATTTCAATTTTCTGGATCACAGAATTCAACACATCGCTCGGCGTACTGACCAACCCCGGAATTGCGCTATCCGGGCATTGCGTAAAACATTCACCACAAGCCGTGCAATTCTCTGCAACCCACTTCGGATACTCAAAACGCACGCCCGTCATATCGCGATACACACCCGTCACCGCAGGAATTACTGACATGCCCATGAAGGGGTCAACCAGATTGTCGGAACCTTGACCCTTCATATAGAAGCTACCGGTTTGTTCCCAGAAACGATGCACATCGGATAGGCCGCCATTTCCTTCTGGCAACTGTTTGAGCATTACCGGAATTGACGGTGCGGCCTTTAGCGCGCCTTTGGCACGCTGACCGACCTTCATTTCTAATATATTGATTTCATTGAGCTCTTCGTAACCTCGGCGCACCACGCGCAAGTTGTCCTCAACGATGCGCTTACCTTTTTTACCAAACTTAGATTCCAGTTGATTTTCAATCGCCTTGAACAATGTTTCTTCGCTCAAGCCCGCCCGATCTTTCACATCAGACGCATGGAAAAATGCCCCTTGGAAAGCATTCCCCTGCATACGCAATTGCAAATCTGGATTGCTCGATTCAGCACGCGCGATCTTGAACGCATCCAAATAGAACACGCGGATCTTGTGATCGACGATGTACTGCTGAGTGCGGACAGGGAATGTTTCCCACACTGCCTCTGCTGTTTCCAGATTGCTCTGAATAATGAATACGCCGCCATCGTTCAGGCCTTCTAGCGCGTTGGTATGCAAGAAAACTTGTGGGTCGGGTGAGAGCACCACATCAACGCGGGTGTATTCGCAGTTGATGCGAATAGGTTCTGGCGCAGCAGACAAATAGTAAGTTGTAGGCTGGCCTTTTTTCTCTGAGCCATATTTGGGATTGGCTTTGATGTCCCAGCCCAACAGCTCAAACAAAGTCATGGCCAAATTTTTGCCGGTGGTCACAGCGCCCCAGCCACCAATGGAATGCATGCGCACCGCAATCGCATTTTTCGGCAGTAGATTGGGGTTTTCGCTACCACGTAGCGCCATATTTTTGATGCCAAGATAGGCGGCTTGCAACTCTTGCTGGCGAATTTCTTGTTTTGGATTGGCGGATTCATCGCGCACGAAATCAACTGACAGATAATAGAACTTGCGGCGTGCAGCGCCCGGCAACATGTTCTCAATCGCGGCGATCAGCCCCTCAGGTTGTAGATCGCGCGATCCCAAGCCGTAGCAACCAGAGTAAAGCGTGGGCATGTCTTTAGCGTGCTCATACTTGGCATAATCTTCGTAGCATTCTTCGCGCCCGTTCTCCGCACATTTTGAAATCGTGGAACGCACTTCGCGCATCAAAGGCAAATCTTCTGATAGTGGCTGGTCGGTGCGCTCCAACACCGCAACGCCTTTTTTACCTTTCAGCACATGCCCTAAAAGATCTCCGGGGAAAGGGCGGAACATAGTGACATTCACCACGCCGACTTTAATCTTGCGATTGTCACGCAACCAATCCGCAACAGCAGCAGCCTGCACGGTCATACTTCCCTGCCCTAAGATCAGGTAATCGGCATCATCACAACGATAAGTATCAATGCGGTTATAGCGGCGGCCTGTCAGCGAGTGAAACTCTTCAGCACACTGATTAAACAGTGCGGGAATATGTTCGAAGAAATAAGGGCGCTGTGCCGCAACCGCTTGCATGTAAGCATCTTGATTGGCAACCACGCCGGTCATCATTGGATTATCAACATCCCATGTTGAAGGCACACGACGACGCTTGGGGCCATACAACATTTTTTGCGCGGGCGTTGGGGTATCAATAATGTCATCCGCATCACCCAAATATTCTGCAATGAGTTCTCTCTCAGGCACCAGCATTGGCTCAATCAAATGCGTGGTGAGAAAGCCATCTTGCGCCACCATCGCTGGCGTTAAAGCTAGCTCAGCAGTCTTGCGCGCGATCATGTTGAGGTCGGCAGCTTCTTGTGCATTCTTGGCAAACACTTGAATGAAGCCCGTGTCATCGGCGCAGTGATAGTCGTCGTGCGCACAGTGCACATTGAGCGAAGCCTTGGTGATCGCACGGCAACCGAGGTTCAATACATACGGCAAACGCTTGCCCACAGCCGCATACAACGATTCGTGCATGAAGGCCAAGCCTTGTGACGAAGTAAAATTCACTGCACGTAGCCCTGTCATCGAAAGACCGGCTGTAACACCCGCCGCTGCGTGCTCGGATTCTGGCTCAATAAAAATAAGTGGCTTGCCTGCTGCATTGAGATGCCCTTTGGCAACTTCTTCTGCCCAGTATTCGCCCATCTGCGTGGAAGGCGTAATGGGATAAGCACCCGCCCCCTGCGAAGCTTCGCGCTCCACCATAATGACGGCGGTGTTGCCATCAATCGCATCTCGCACGCCCGGATATTTGAATTGCACGGGCTCTGCTTCCGTTGCGTTTCCAAGTATTTGTTTGATTTTATTAAGCATGATTTCTCCTAGGCTTCTGCGATAACAGGTAACGGTTCGATGCGGATAATTTTTTTGGCGGCCTTGCCTTTGATAACTTGATCTCCCTCTAACCAAACGATGGCGCCCGTTGGGCAACGCTCGACGGCTTCGATTTTTGCGAGATCATTTTGTGCGTAGTCAATCACGGCAAGTTTATTGCTGATACTGACAAGCCCCGGAGCTGCGTCAACGACGCAACGCTCACAGGCCGTGCAAGCCACTTCACATGCGGCCTCGGCAATATCGCCATCGGACTCATTGCGACAGGCCATCCATAATTTGTGAGAAATGCCATGCAAGGAGAACAAGCTTTTCGGACACACATCAACGCAGTCGCCACACGCGGTGCACTTTGCTGAGTTAACAACAGGAAGGCCGTGCTGATCCATCGTAATGGCGTCAAAGTCACACACATCAGCGCAATCGCCCAGCCCTAAACATCCCCAAGTGCAACTCTTGCCCCCTCCCGCCACCGCTGCTGCGGCACAGGAGCCAAGTCCGTCATAGTGAGCACGCATTTTGGCGACATGGCTACCTCCCGCACAAGCGAGGCGAGCAGTTACTTTTTCAACATCGCCCATAGCGACGCCAAGCAATTCCGCAATAGATTGATTTTGTGCTGGGGCGTTGACAGTGCAGCGCGCTGGTTCGATGGTTCCACCGACCACTTGTTCCGCAAAGTTGCGGCAACCGGCGGTGCCACAGGCACCGCAATTTGAGTGAGGGAGCATTTCTTCAACATCAGCAATGCGAGGATCTTCATAGACATAGAGGCGTTTGCTGGCGATAGCTAAGAGCAATGCCAATAGCCCGCCTAAGCCGGCCATAAATGCCCCCGTGACCAACATGCTGTATGCAGTCCCCATCTTGCCCCCAATTTACGTACACAGATTTTTGCTACTGCGCTACTCATCACGAACAAGGCTTATTTAGAATACCCTTTATTCAGCAATGTTTTTATTGTGGAACGGAGACTAAACCAAGAAATCATTATTTCCTTAATCAATTGTTTCAATCATAATTATTAACAAATCGAATAGTTGATTTTTACCGGAGGAGCGCGAGATGCCAAAAGAACATAAAAGTTACTATAAAAACAATAGGTTGAAGCAAATGAGGGCCTTTTGCGAGGTCGTGCGCTCCGGCAATATCACCTTGGCCGCGCAAAAATTATTTTTAAGCCAACCCTCAGTGTCTCTGCAGATTCAGGCGATGGAGCGCGAACTCGGCGTCACCGTTTTTGAGCGACGAGGGCCTGTGCTGAAATTGACACCGGATGGCGAGGCTTTGTATGCACTCGCCAAACCGCTAGTGGAGGGGATCGACAGTTTGGAAGAAAATTTTGCCGCGCAACACGGCAAGCTCGATTCAGGTGAATTAAATATCGGCGCGGGCGAATCGACCATTTTGTATATTTTGCCTGAAGCGGTGCGCCGCTTTGTCAGTGCCCACCCCGGCATTCAACTAAAAATCCATAATGAAACCGGACGCGATGGCCTGAAAATGTTGCGAGAAGATCAAATTGATCTGGTGGTTGGCTCAATGCTCGATGTGCCGGATGACATCACCTACCAACCGGTTGTCACCTTCGACCCAGTGTTGATTACGCCTCCTGATCACCCACTGTCACTGGAGCCCGAAGTCACGCTGGAAAAAATCAGCCAGTACGGCTTGATCTTGCCGCCCCGCCACCTCTCCACCTGGCGCATGGTGAAATACGTTTTCCAACAACACAACTTAACGTTTACTGTGACGCTGGAAGCAGGCGGCTGGGAAGTGATTAAAAAGTATGTGGAACTGGGGATGGGAATTTCAATCGTGACTGACATTTGCATGACGGGTTGCGAAAGATTGGTGCGCATTCCCCTTAAGCAATATTTTCCACAACGGGGCTATGGCGTGGTGTTACGCAAAGGTCGACATCTTTCACCACAAGCGCGTCGCTTCATTGAAATACTGTATGAGGTTTACGGCATTGACCGCACTGCTCCCGAATTTAATGATCGAGACTCAGTTCCTGCATGAGTTGAACTGCGAGCTCCTCAATCGAACGTGAGGTTGTTTCAAACCACTTAATGCCTTCACGACGCATCATGCGTTCGGCAGCGGCAACTTCATAGCGGCAATTTTCTAATGATGAATATTTACTATTCGGGCGGCGCTCATTGCGAATGCGATGCAACTGTTCTGGCGCAATGGTCAAGCCAAAAAGCTTGCTGCGATATTGCAACAATCTTGACGGTAACTCATTACGCTCGAAGTCTTCCGGGATAAGTGGATAGTTCGCCGCCTTTAACGAAAACTGCAAGGAAAGATACAAACTAGTCGGGGTCTTACCACTGCGCGAAACACCCACCAAAATAATATCAGCGCTCTTCAAATCTGCATCGGACACGCCGTCATCGTGCGCCAACGCAAAGTTCATCGCGGCGATACGCTTATCATATTGTGGATGCGCTTGGCTATGAGAACGCCCCACCGCACGTGAGTATTTCGCCCCGAGCTCTTCCTCTAATGGCGCAATAAAGGCATCGAACAAATCAATAAAATAGGCTTGACCCTGATGAATCAAGGCACTAATTTCATTATTCGTCACCGTCATAATAACGATAGGCGTCACACCCTCGCTTTCATACAACTCGTTGATACGCGCCAAACACTCTTGCGCTTTATCCAGCGTATCTAAAAATGGAAAGCGAATTGCGCGAAACTCAATGCCGTCAAATTGCGCAAGCAAACCATGCCCCAAGGTCTCGACCGTAATGCCGGTACCATCTGAAACGTAGATTACGGTGCGCTTGGGAGCATCCATCTCGATTAACC
>JBAXEJ010000080.1:0-8841 GCA_037140475.1 Gallionellaceae bacterium | reverse complement strand
AGGCGGGCGCCAGCGTGGCATTGGCAGCGAGTAGGGCCAAGCTGTCAGAAGGTGTGACGAAAAAGTGCTTACCCAAAATCATGTTGCGGTCGCCATCGCCGTCAGAGGCGGCGCCAAAATCAGGCGCGTTATCTCCGTACATGATTTCAACTAAATCATGCGCATAGGTTAGGTTTGGGTCGGGATGCCCACCGCCAAAGTCTTCGAGTGGCACGCCGTTCATCACGCTGCCGGCCACTGCGCCCAAACGTCCTTCGAGAATATCTTTGGCATACGGACCATTCACTGCGTGCATCGCGTCAAATTTGATGCGAAAACCACCGGCTAACAAAGCGCGAATCGCGCTGAAATCAAAGAGCGACTCCATCAGCTCGGCGTAGTCACTCACTGAGTCAATCACCTCAACTTGCATACCGCCCAAAGTGGAAGCGCCTAATGTATCGAGAGACACGTCTGCAGCATCGAGAATGCGATAACTGCTAATGGTTTTACTCTTGGCAAAAATGGCCTCAGTCACCGTTTCAGTAGCAGGCCCACCATTGGTACCGTTGTATTTAATACCGAAATCTTCTTTCGGGCCGCCAGGGTTGTGGCTCGCGGAGAGGATGATCCCGCCGAATGTTTTATGTTTGCGGATCACGCAAGAGGCGGCAGGAGTCGAGAGAATGCCGCCGCGCCCAACCAACACTTTGCCGAAGCTATTAGCTGCAGCCATTTTCAGAATGATTTGAATCGCTTCGCGGTTGTAGTAACGCCCATCCCCACCGACAACTAGCGTTGCGCCTTTAGGAGCAGAGATGCTATCGAATATCGACTGCACGAAATTTTCAAGATAGTTCGCTTGCTGAAAAACAGGAACTTTTTTTCTGAGGCCGGAGGTGCCAGGTTTTTGATCAGAGAATGCTTGAGTGGATACGGTGCGAATGCTCATCGTGCTGCTCTCCCAAAGTAAAATTATTAAAATTAAATTGGGTTAAATCATACTCCACGGCGCATCGAAAAACTTTGATATTTGTGTGCTATATGCCCGCAACGCGTTTTGCAATGTGTGCCAATGCTTCGTCCACTTGATCAATCAGGATCAAACAAAGATCACCGGGGTTTAAGCGAGCAAGCGCCGTGTCGGTGGCAATAAATTCACCGGTAATTTCGTCAATGCTTTTTACGCGTTTTGCATTGATCAATCCTTGACGCAGTAAGCTAAGCACTTCCCCATCTTTACGCCCTCGCTGACATTGGTCTTGATACAAAATAATTTCGTCAAATACGTCACCCAAGATTTCAGTTTGACGAATGATGTCCACGTCGCGTCGATCGCCCGCACCGCTAATTACCAAGATACGTTTGTTGGCCTTAATACTTTCGAGGGCGGGCACGAGTGCGTTCATCGCGTCAGGGTTGTGGCCATAATCCGCGATGACTGTCGCACCTTTGTAATCAAAAAAGTTGAAACGCCCCGGTGCGGTTTGTGCATCGTTGATGAAGGAGGCAAGGCCAGTCTGAATTATTTCCCAATTTAATTTTAGCGCCCAAGTGGCGGCTATCGCGGCCATTGCATTATCAATTTGAAAGCCGATCGTGCCATTGCGTGTGAGTGGAATATTGGCGAGAGGAATACGATGTTCGTTTGTTTTTTGTGCGGCGACGATGTGGCCTTCTTCTACATAGACGACGCGATGTCCGCGTGCTCTGTGCATTGCAATCACCGGGTGACGTCGATCATTGGCAAAGAAAGTAACGCTGCCGGGGCAGCTTTCAGCCATTTGCACGCACATCGGGTCGGTGGCGTTGAGTACGGCAGTGCCATGAGGTGCAACGTTTTGCACCACGACACGCTTAACGACCGCAAGATCTTCTACTGTGCTGATATAACTGAGACCGAGGTGGTCGCCCATACCAATATTGGTGACGATGGCAACATCACACATATCAAAAGCCAGTCCCTCGCGTAGCACTCCCCCCCGTGCCGTTTCTAGTACGGCAGCATCGACATCAGGGTGCATCAATACATTGCGTGCGCTCTTCGGCCCGCTGCAATCGCCAGTGTCGATCCGTTTATTTTGAATATAAACGCCATCCGAATTCGTCATGCCAACACGCAGGCCATTGCAGCTCAGGATGTGAGAGGTCAAGCGCACGGTGGTGGTTTTGCCGTTCGTTCCTGCGACGGTCACTAACGGGATTCGCCCGTTATTTTCTTTGTCGAACATCATGGAAATGATGGCGTCGCCCACTGCACGGCCTTTGCCGAAAGATGGCTGCAAGTGCATACGTAAGCCGGGTGCGGCATTTACTTCTACGATGCCACCACCTTGGTATTGTAGTGATTGCAGCATGCTGTCACACACCACATCTACACCGCACACATCCAAGCCGATCATTTGCGCTGCGGCAACCGCACTTGCTGCCATCTCGGGATGGACATCATCGGTAACATCGGTAGCAGTGCCGCCAGTGCTGAGATTGGCGTTATTGCGCAGTACGACGCGGGCACCTTTCGTTGGCACAGAATCTGGGGTGTAACCTTGGATGCTTAACCTAGCCAGAGCAATTTCGTCGATGCGAATTTTAGTCAGCGAGGTAGCGTGGCCTTCGCCGCGCCTAGGATCAGCGTTGACTATCTCGACTAATTCACCCACAGTATGTTTGCCATCCCCGATAACTTGAGGGGGATCGCGCCGTGAGGCGGCGATCATTTGGTTGCCGACGACGAGCATACGGAAGTCGCTACCGGGAATAAATTTCTCTACCAATACATCGTCACTAATCGCTGAGGCAGCGTGATATGCAATATCTAATAATTCACGGGTAACAATATTAACGGTGACACCCTTGCCTTGATTGCCGTCTAAAGGCTTCACTACGACTGGGGCACCAATCTCACATAAGGCGGCCCACGCATCATCAGCACTGCTAACGGGACGTCCTGCCGGTACCGAGACGCCAGTAGCTTCCAATAATTTTTTGGTGAGCTGCTTGTCTTGCGCAATGGCTTCAGCAATCGCACTGCTGCGATCAGTTTCTGCGGCTTGAATGCGACGCTGTTTACTACCCCAACCAAATTGCACAAGGCTGCCGCGAGTCAATCTGCGAAAGGGAATGCTGCGAGCCGCTGCAGCCTGAACAATAGCGCCGGTGCTCGGGCCAAGGCGTTCGTCTTCATCAATTTCGCGTAACTCAGCCAGTGCGGCAGCGAGATCAAAAGAGGTGTTGTTTTGCGCAGCCAGACAAAGTTGCTGCGCCAGCTCAAATGCTTTGCGCCCAACGGCTTCTTCAGTGTATTCGATGACGACCTGATAAGTTCCCTGCTCAAGGGTGGCAGAAGTACGACTAAAGGCGACGATGCAACCCGCTTGAGCTTGCAAACATAAGGTTGCTATTTCAAGCGCATGCGCTACTGGTACGGCTTCGCAATGCCCGGCTAATTGTAAAAAAGTAATTTCAGGAAATAGCGCACGTAAATTTGTTTCAAAACCAGCGAGCTTGGCGATGTCTTGCTCTGCTTCGCTACACTTTACAATGGCTTCAATGGCCGTGTGTCGACTCCATAAATTAGGGCCGCGTAACGCACGAGTACGAGACACTTCCATTAAGCATTTTCCTTTGTATTGGTCATCATTTTTTCTACGCTGGTTAGCCCGGCTCGAATGAGTTCAGTCGGAATATCTAAAGCCCAAGCAGCGGCAACGGTGGCGAGTACACTTTCAGTTTGTGCATCACAGTCGTTAGTTTTTAGAACGGCGACTTGGTTTAGCTTCATTAATTTGATTTGTTCAGAGCCGGTCACCAGGATAATTTTTCCATCTCTCGCTAATACGGCACGTCCACCTTGTTGCAAATGCGCTGCATCAATTTCAGTGCGTAGTGCAAAATAAATTACTTCACCGTCGCAATACTCAGCCATCTGCGAAACGAGAGGATCGTCAGCATTGAGAACGCCCACGCCACTGGAGAGCACGACATCAATTTGAGTGCGCAATACATTGCAAACTTGTTCCGGTGTTTCGATATAAAACTGCTCTAAGTTCTTTGGTTCGTCGATGTGAATCACAATGCCTATTTGGCAGCGGTCATAGCCTAAGCCTTCTGCCAAAATGGTGTCGCTGCTACTCTCAATCACCGCAGCTTCTACGCTACGATTCAGCAAAATCTTTTGGGCTGAAACCCAGTTGGCGCAATTACGTTTGTCGATCTGGCGATGTGCAAAAAATAATCCGTCAGAGCAAGCAAGTCCCACATAGCTGCCGCGTAGATGCAACAATTTGGCAATAAGATACGCGGCCAAACAATGGCCATTCGCACCGCTGATGCCAACAATGGAAATGCGTCCGTTATCTTGTGCATCAAATAAATTATCGACGATGGCTTTGCCCACGGGGCGTGGTTGGCCCTTTGAAGGTTTGAGATGCATTATCAAACTAGGACCCGCGTTGATTTCAACGATCGCGCCACCTTGTTCAGCAAGCGGCCGCGAAATGTCTTGCACCACCAAATCCACACCGGCTATGTCTAAGCCCACTATTCTGGCCGCAAGCGAGACGGTAGCGGCGGTGTCGGGATGTACTTCATCTGTGATATCGATGGCAACGTTACCATTGCGTTGAATGAGTACGCTCTTGCCTGAGGGAGGAATTGAGTCACCGTTATAACCTTGGCGTTCCAACTCAAAGCGCACGGTTGCGTCGTTTTCTAGCACGATCGCATTCAGCGGAAATTCTTCAGTCGTGCCGCGCCTAGGGTCAGTGTTGATCTGAGTGTCGATGAGTTGGCGTAGCGAGTTTTTGCCATCGGCAACCAAAGACAACGATTCGCCGCGAGCGGCGGCCGCGAGTTTGCCGCCCACCACCAATAAACGATGTTCGTTGCCGCGCACAAAACGCTCAACTAACACTTCACTTCCTTCGGCATCTGCGATCAGGTACGCGGCCTCAACTTCAGCTTGGGTCATGAGTTCAGTAGAAACGCCGCGCCCGTGATTTGCGTCACTGGGTTTTACGACGACTGGCACGCCAATATCTTCCGCGGCATCCCAGGCATCGGCAGGGCTTGTCACCACGCGCCCTTCAGGCACAGGCACGCCGCAAGATTGCAGTAGGGTTTTGGTTAAATCTTTATCGCTAGCGATGCTTTCGGCAACGGCACTGGTTTGGTCGGTTTCTGCGGTCCAAATCCGACGTTGACGGATGCCATGACCGAGTTGCACCAAGTTTCCTTCAGTGAGGCGAATAGAAGGGATGCCGCGCTCTGTTGCCGCATCCACAATGCAGGCTGTACTGGGGCCGAGACATAAATCGTCCACCATCTCGTGTAGACGAGCGACGGTCGCCGGTAAGTCGTAGGGTTTATCTTGCATGGCAGCGAGGATAAGGTCACGAGCGTCATGCAGTGCAGCGGTAGTCACCTCTTCGTTGCGAGAACGTACGACCACTTTGTAAACGCCTCTTACCGAGGTGCTGCGCGCTTTGCCAAAGCCGCTCTGCATGCCGGCTAAGTTTTGTAATTCAATGGTGACGTGTTCAAGAATGTGGCCAGGCCAAGTGCCTTCTTGCAAGCGCAATAAAAAACCGCCGCGTTCGCCGATGCCGCAACGATGTTCGATTAGGGTCGGTAGCCAAGCAGTGAGTCGTTCGTAAAAGCCGGGGATGGTGTTAGAGGGTGAGTCTTCCAGAATGCCAATATCCAACCAAACTTCCATGACGGGACGGTAGGTCCAAATATTGGGGCCGCGTAACGGCAAAATTTTGAGGAATTCCATCAACCTATCCGGTGGTTATCTTTGCAATTCTGAGTTAACGCCTTTGGTATTGATTTGGTTTACATGAGGCACTCGGTTTGTGCATCGAAAGTAGTGTAGTAAACTTGACTACAGTGAATACCTCAATACTCTCCCCTAAATTTTCTACTCAAGCACTAGCCGATGTTTGGCAGTCTATTGTTTACGCTCATCTTTCTGGTCAAGAAAAAGCGCTCGCTTGGTTAGAGATTAACCTTGATGCGCAAATGCGCTTTAGCAAGCAATTAGTGGTGCTGACGGAACAGCGAATAATTGTTTTTAACTTAGCTGACAATGGGTTAAATCATTATTCTTTAAACGAAGGCCTTTGCTTACGCCAATCTGACCATGCCGGGGTGGGGCGGCTCGAATTATTCGCTGCAGAAAACCGTCTCGCGTATTGGCTCTACACCATGGCACAAGATGCCGATGCCACACGTTTTGTTAGGCAATTTGAGCAGCGGCAACATTTTTTGGCGACTGGGCAAGCAATTGCTGAACTGTCAGCTACCTTATGCCCCAAATGCTTAGCTCTAATCCCCGTTGATCAGGAAGAGTGCGCCTTTTGCGACCCCGATGCAGAAGAAACAGCGCCCTCAAGCTGGGTGTTGTTGCGACTGTGGCGTTTTGCCAAGCCTTACAAATGGCAATTGCTCTCGGGCTTTTTGCTGATGCTGGCCTCTACTGCAGCAACCTTGGTGCCTCCGTATTTGACCATGCCTTTGATGGATGATGTGCTGATCCCATATCAAAACGGCGTGCCAATCGACATGGTGACGGTGACTTGGCTGCTGGCCGGTTTGTTTGCTTCGGCGATGTTGGCTTGGGGCTTGGGTTGGGCTAAAACTTATATTCTCGCTTTGGTGAGTGAGCGCATTGGTAGCGATTTGCGCATCGTCACTTACGACCATTTGCTGCATTTGTCTTTGGAATATTTCGGCGGCAAGCGCACGGGCGATTTAATGGCGCGCATCGGTTCTGAATCAGATCGCATCTGCGTCTTTTTATCGCTCTATTTGCTCGACTTCGCCACCGATGTGCTGATGATTGTGATGACGGCAGTGATTTTGTTTTCGATCAACCCGTGGTTGGCACTGGTGACTTTGCTGCCATTGCCTTTAATCGTGTGGATGATCCATCTGGTGCGCGACAAGCTCAGCACCGGTTTTGAAAAAATTGATCGTGTTTGGTCGCAAGTGAGCAACGTCTTAGCCGATACCATCCCCGGCATTCGCGTAGTGAAAGCATTCGCCCAAGAAAAGCGTGAGTCGGCGCGTTTCCGCATAGCAAACGAACAGAATCTGGCGGTGAATGATCGCATCAATAAAATTTGGTCGCTATTCTCTCCGAGCGTCACCTTGCTCACGGAAATTGGCTTGTTGGTGGTGTGGGCGTTTGGTATCTGGCAGGTGTCGCACGACGACATTACCGTCGGTGTATTGACCGCTTTCTTAGCCTACATCAGTCGTTTTTATACGCGTCTGGATGCGATGAGCCGCATCGTCAATGTCACGCAAAAAACCGCCTCAGGCGCTAAGCGCATTTTCGATATTCTCGATCGAGTTTCCACTGTGCCTGAGCCAAGTAAACCGGTGCATTTGGAAAAAATTATCGGGAAAATCGATATTCGCGGAGCGGGATTTCGCTATGGCAACCGCGCAGTGATCAAGGATTTGAATTTATCCATCGCCCCCGGTGAGATGATCGGCTTGGTGGGGCATAGCGGCTCCGGTAAGAGCACGCTGGTGAATTTGATGTGCCGTTTTTATGATGTGAGCGAAGGCTCAATCAGTATTGATGGCGTGAATATTCGATCGTTACCGATTGCTGAATATCGCGGCAACATTGGATTGGTACTGCAAGAGCCATTTTTGTTTTTTGGCTCAATTGCCGAAAACATCGCCTACGGTAAACCCGATGCAACGCGTGAAGAAATCATCGCCGCAGCGCGCGCGGCTCATGCCCATGAATTTATTCTGCGTTTGCCGCATGGTTACGATTCGCTGGTAGGTGAACGTGGACATGGCTTGTCGGGAGGTGAGCGTCAGCGCATCTCGATTGCCCGTGCGCTGTTGATTGATCCGCGTATTCTCATTCTCGATGAGGCGACCTCTTCGGTGGATACTGAAACGGAAAAAGAAATTCAAAAAGCGTTGGATAACTTGGTGCGTGGCCGCACTACGATTGCGATTGCACACCGCCTTTCCACTTTGCATAAAGCCAATCGCCTAGTGGTGTTGGATAGAGGTGAAGTGGTTGAGGTCGGCAGTCATGATGAATTAATGCAGAAAGAAGGCGCTTACTTTAGGTTGTATGAAGCGCAAGCGCGCAACGTCGATGCAGAAGGATTAGCCGATGAGTAACGCTGATTTCACCTTAACGCGAAACGGAGCCGGTCGCTTGATAATGACATTGGTGACGGGCGAAATTTTTGCTGGAGTGACGGCCGTTCGTGCTTTCCCGATTAGTGCGCCAACCGAAGCCATTTCACTGTTAGATGAGGCGGGTCATGAATTGCGTTGGATTGCAAAACTGAGTGATTTGCAGGAGCCTATGCGGGGACTGATTGAAGAGGAGTTGGCACAGCGTGAATTCATGCCAGAAATCAAGCGTATCAAGCAGGTATCGAGCTTTGTGACACCGAGCAAATGGTTTGTCGAAACGGATCGTGGCGAAACTGAAATGCTGTTGAAAGCCGAAGATCACATTCGCCGTATTTCACTCACCACATTGTTGATTACTGATGGTTATGGCGTGTCGTACCTCATTCGTGATGTGGATGCGATGGATGGGCATAGTCGCAAATTACTGGATCGTTTTTTATAGTGTTTGTATTGTCAGTTAGATAGTTCTTTTTTAATCATGCTTGCCTAGCAAGTCATTTGCTCAAATCTGTTAGCATCCTCGCTTATGGTTTATCGCTCACTCTGGCATAGATGGCCTCAAATATAATTTCAGGGAAATCTGATGGCAAAAGCAGCAACTAAAAACAACGAATCTACTGCCAATATTGGCTTCGAAGCCAAGCTCTGGCTGGCTGCCGACAAGCTACGCAACAACATGGATGC
>JBAXEJ010000079.1:0-8900 GCA_037140475.1 Gallionellaceae bacterium | reverse complement strand
GGAGCAGATGTTAAGAAGAGAGCTGATAAGTTCGCCATTCTTAATGCGAGGAAAGAGCCGGTGCCGAAAGGCTGATGTCCCTGATGGTAGGGGGCTATATGAGAAACCGAGTGTGCGAAGCGAAAAGATTCAAAAAGGGAAGCGTTTAAAGACGCTGATGGTGCTGGCGAGAGCTGGCGTGGCAATCCGTAAAGGATGCCGTGACTGAATAGACTTAGAAATAGGTTTGTTGGATCGCCTCCCAAGGGACTCACGTACTACCCAGCCATAGTAGAGATACAGATGGCAAGACAATAATCTCACCCTCCTGTGGGGAAATACAGGAAACCGAGCTACCGGATAAGTAGAGAGCGTCGTCATGACTGGACGAAGTCTAAATAAGAATTGCGGAACAACTCTAAAAATTGCGGAACAAATTCACTTTAAAAATGAGTTCCAAAAACCGCTGAAAGCCTTGCTGCTGGTGCCCGAGACCGGAATCGAACCGGTACGCCCGTTTTACCGAAGCGACGGATTTTAAGTCCGTTGTGTCTACCTATTTCACCACTCGGGCAGGGTGCTTCATGGAGTGAAGTCGTGATTTCCTTTAGGTCTCCAGCATTGAAAGTCAATGCGATTTGACATTTGGCGGAGAGGGCGGGATTCGAACCCGCGGTGGGGATAAACCCACACACGCTTTCCAGGCGTGCGACTTAAACCGCTCATCCACCTCTCCGAAAGGCCGCGCAGAATAAACTAGAACCACTATTACTGCAAGAAAAAGGAGGCTTTAAAATTGGTCGCGCCATGCGCGGAGTACAGCAAAAACCTCTATCTCGTTAGTGGGCTGAGTATCGCTGTTCTGATGGCTAGAAACATTTTTGATGACCTCTGTTTGCGAGCAACGCATAAATGGGTTGGTGGCTTTTTCCAGAGCGATAGTTGAGGGTAGAGTGGGCAGATCTTGTGCCCTTAAAGCGGCGGCTTCTCGTTGGCGTTGTCGCAAGACAATGTTGTTTGGCTCGCACAACAAGGCAAAGCGAATATTGGATTCGGTGTATTCGTGAGCGCAGTAAACCAGCGTGTTATCTGGTAGTGAGGCTAAACGTTGTAACGAATGATGAAATTCTGCGGGGGTGCCGATAAACATTTTTCCACAGCCACAGCCAAACAGTACATCACCACAAAATACGCCGCCGTTGCCAATATAGGCAAGATGGTCGGGAAGGTGTCCTGGAATGCTAATGACATCGTAATGTAATCCGAGCTCTTTAATTTGAATTTCATCGCCTTCTGCGAGGATATGCGTGATACCAGGAATCATTTCTGAGCGTGGCCCATAGACTCTGGTGTTATATACTTCGGCTAGTTTTTTAATGCCGGCGATGTGATCGTTATGGCGATGCGTAATTAAGATGGCACAAAGTTTTAATTGATGTTTATTTAGGTAGTCGAGCACTGGCGCAGCATCACCTGGATCAACTACTACGGCGTATTCGCTGTCGTGTGTAATCCAAATATAGTTGTCATAACTGCCAGTTAATGCAGGAATTGGAATGACTTTAAGCATGATTATTTTTTATAAAGTGGGTCGAAAATTACACTATGCCTACTGCTAATTCTTTGGCTGAGTGGCTGAGAACGCCGCAAGGTGAATATCTGCTTGCGCGTGAGCATGATTATTTTGACCGTAGTGTAGCGGATATTTTTGGGTTTAATGCACTGCAAGTTGGTTTGCCGCAGCATGATTTTTTACGTGCTAGCCGGATGCCCTTAAAGATAGCCGCTGCTAAGGAAATTAGTGCGCAGGTACGATTAGAGTTAGAAGAGCTTCCATTTGAATCTAGCAGTATTGATCTGGCACTTTTACCCCACGTGCTGGAATTTAATAAAAATCCCCATCAGGTTTTGCGAGAAATCGAGCGTGTGTTGCGTCCTGAGGGACATGTCATTATCAGCGGCTTCAATCCAAGAAGTTTATGGGGGGTGCGTCGAGCGTTGAGACCCAAAATTGGCTATCCCTGGTGTGGTGATTTTATTACCTTGTCACGGTTGAAAGATTGGTTGGCGTTATTAGGTTTTGAGGTAGTGGGTGGTCAGTTCGCTTGTTACGCGCCACCAATGATTAGTCGTAAATGGCTGCAGCGCTGCCATTTTATGGAGCCTGCTGGAGGCCGTTGGTGGGCGGTGAGTGGTGGGGTTTATTATCTGCAAGCAGTAAAGCGTGTGCCGGGAATGCGCCTAATCAAACCGCTATGGAATAAGGGATTTGTGGGTAAGCTGATTCCGGCAGCTCCAAAATTAAATAGAGAAGTGTCACAACAAACACGCGATGACGAACGAGATTATTGAAATTTTTACCGATGGCGCCTGCAAGGGCAATCCCGGTGTCGGCGGCTGGGGCGCGTTGTTGCGCACCAAGGGTAAAGAGCGTGAAATGTTTGGCGGTGAAGCCCATACCACCAATAATCGCATGGAGTTGATGGGGGCGATTGCTGCACTTGAAGTGCTAAGCCGACCTTGCCATGTGCGTTTACACACCGACTCAAAGTATGTGCAACAAGGCATTAGTGAATGGGTGCATGGCTGGAAGCAACGGGGTTGGAAAACAGCATCTAAGCAACCAGTGAAGAATGAAGATTTGTGGCGTAGGTTGGATGAGGCCGCGGCTCGACATCAGATCGAGTGGATGTGGGTTAAGGGTCACGCAGGTCATGTCGAAAATGAACGCGCAGATGAGTTGGCGAATCGCGGCGTCGAAGAAATTTTAAATGGAAAAGAAAAATGAAGCAGATTGTGCTGGATACTGAAACGACTGGCCTTGATCCCAAACAGGGTCACCGTATTATCGAGGTGGCAGCGATTGAGCTGAATGGCCGTAAGGTTTCAGAGCGTACTTTTCATCGCTATATCAATCCTGAAAGAGAAATCGACGAAGGTGCCGCCAAAGTGCATGGTCTAACCTTAGATCGATTGCAAGATGAACCCAAATTTGCCGAAATTGCACCGGCCTTACTCGAGTTTATTGGGGACGCTGAATTGATTATTCATAACGCACCATTTGACATGGGCTTTTTGAATGCCGAGTTAGCCAAACTTAATTTACCAAAGCTCGAAAACAAAGTGCTAGATACGCTGAAGGTGGCGAAAGATTTACATCCGGGCAAAAAGAATAATCTGAACGCGTTATGTGACCGCTACTTTATTGATAACTCGCATCGTACTTTGCACGGCGCGTTGCTGGATACCGAATTGCTGGCCGAAGTTTATCTCGCGATGACTCGCGGGCAAGAGAGCCTGTTAGGAGAAGATGCACAGGAGAAAGAAGCGGAGAGTTTTTCTGCATCAGGTGAGGTCATTCGGATGAGTGTTCGAGTGTTGGCGGCAAGTGAAGAAGAGTTGGCGCTTCATGCCACACAGTTGGCCGACATTGATAAAGCCAGCAAAGGCGCTTGTTTATGGAAGCAGCTGGAAGCCCCCACGTGAGTGCTACAACAAATGTAGATGTTTTGATCGTAGGCGCGGGTGCTGCGGGTTTGATGTGCGCGATTGAGGCAGGCAAACGCGGACGCTCTGTTCTCTTACTTGATCACTCGCACAAGCTCGCAGAGAAAATTCGGATCTCTGGTGGAGGGCGCTGCAACTTCACCAACCTCAATATTAAGCCAGAAAATTATCTTTCAGAAAATCCTCATTTTTGCCGTTCTGCATTAGCACGATTTACTCCACAACGCTTTATCGCTTTGCTGGAAAAGCATGGGTTGAAATTCAGTGAAAAAACGCTGGGTCAGTTATTTTGCAATGACGGCTCTGAAGCGATTATCAAAATGCTGAAAGACGAATGTGATGCCGTGGAAGTGAAACTAATTTTGTCCGCCGAAATCGACAGCCTCAAACGTGGTGAAGGTTTTCAAGTGCAAACAAATCGAGGCCTATTCCATGCAGCTTCTTTAGTTATCGCCACCGGCGGCTTGTCCATTCCTAAGATCGGTGCATCACCTTTCGGTTACAAGGTGGCAGAGCAATTTGGCATCCCCATCACTAAACTACATGCTGGACTGGTGCCACTGAGTTTTCATCCTGAAGAGTGGGGCGCCTATGCGGAGTTGGCGGGCATTTCGGTTGAGGCGATAGTGCGCTGTGGCAAGCAATCTTTCCGCGAAAACTTATTGTTCACTCATCGCGGTTTAAGTGGCCCAGCCATCCTGCAAATTTCCTCGTATTGGACACAAGTTGAAGTGCTGCACATAGACTTGCTTCCAGAGCATGACATGCGGCAATTATTCATCGAGCAACGAAGTAGCCGCATGATGCTCGATAATTTCCTCACGCAATTTTTACCCAAGCGCTTTGCCGAAGTGTGGTGCAAACAGTTTGCCGAAAATAAACCGCTGAATCAGTTTTCAGAGAAAGCGCTGAGCGTGATTGCCGCACAACTACATGATTGGAAAATTTCCCCAACAGGCACACTTGGATACAGCAAGGCAGAAGTAACCTGTGGGGGAGTTGACACGCGAGCACTTTCCTCAAAAACAATGGAGGCGAATGATGTGCCGGGCCTATTTTTCATTGGTGAGGTGGTTGATGTAACAGGGCATCTAGGCGGTTATAATTTTCAGTGGGCTTGGGCGTCAGGGTATGCGGCAGGGCAGGTTGTTTAGTGCTATAGTTTTTCATCAGTTTTCCAAGGAGATTATTTAATGCGTACTTTGTGGATGGTTTTTATCACGCTACTTTTGAGCGGTTGCGGCTACAACGATTTTCAATCCTACGATGAGCAGGTGAAAGCGGATTGGGCAGAAGTATTAAACCAATACCAGCGTCGTTTTGATTTGATTCCTAATCTGGTGAATACAGTCAAAGGTTATGCCGCTCAAGAAAAAGAGGTGCTGATCGGGGTAACGGAGGCGCGAGCCAAAGTGGGCAGTATTCAAGCGACCCCTGCGCTGATTAACGATGCGCAAGCGTTTGCCAAGTTTCAATCAGTACAGGGCGAGCTTACTTCTGCATTGAACAAGTTGATGATGGTGACGGAAAATTATCCTCAGCTAAAGTCCGATGCTATCTTCCGCGACTTGCAGGCGCAGTTGGAAGGCACAGAAAATCGCATCACGGTTGCACGCAATCGTTACATCAAATCAGTGCAGGCCTATAACGTGTTGGCGCGCTCTTTTCCGACCAATCTGACCGCGATGATGTTCAGCTATTCAGTGAAGCCTTCATTTACGGTGGAGAATGAGAAAGAAGTGTCCAAAGCTCCGACGGTTGATTTTGGCGCACCTAAAACTGCTCCAGCAAAGTAAATGAATCAGTTCTGGACGCGAGTACTTCTGCTTGCTTTGTTGCTGTACGGTACAGCGCAAGCAGAGGTTGCTGTGCCGCAACTCAGTCAGCGTGTTACCGATCTCACAGCCACGCTTGACCCAACTCAGCGACAATCACTGGAGTCTAAATTAGCGGTTTTTGAGGCGAGCAAAGGTTCGCAAATTGCGGTGTTGATTGTGCCATCGACGCAACCAGAGGCAATTGAGCAATTTAGTATTCGCGTTGCTGAGAGTTGGAAGATTGGTCGTAAGGGCGTTGATGATGGTGTGATCTTGCTTGTTGCTAAAGACGATCGCAAGTTGCGCATTGAAGTGGGCTATGGGCTTGAAGGTGCTTTGCCAGATGCAACGGCGAAACGCATTGTGTCTGAAGTGATTACACCGTATTTCAAGCGCGGCGAGTTCTACGCTGGAATTGATGCAGGTGTATCTTCAATCATCAGTGTGGTGCAGGGAGAGGCGCTTCCTGAGTCGCAGCAGGCATCAACATCAGGCGCAAATGACGATCCAATTTCAAATGCGCTAATTCCATCTATCTTTCTGTTTATATTCGGCAACATTATTCTGCGCCAGTTCATTGGAAAGTTACCCAGTGGTTTGATTGTAGGTAGTGTTATTGGCGGTTTGTTTTGGTTAGCGTTGGTCTCGATGGCGATAGCGGGGATCGCCGCTACCATCGGATTTATGTCGTCGCTAATCTTTGGAGTGGGTGGCAGGGGCGGAAATTATTCATCGGGTAATTCTGGTGGATGGGGTGGAGGTTTCAGCGGAGGTGGTAGTAGCAGTGGGAGTGACTTTGGCGGGGGCGGAGGAGATTTTGGTGGCGGTGGGGCTTCGGGAGATTGGTAATTGAATATCAAAAGAATCGTTAAACACCTTTCGATGGGCCAAGCTTCAGTGCATCGTTGCTTTTCGCGTACTGCGCTAAAAAATATCGAGCGTGCGATAGCTGAGGCTGAGCAAACCTATGCTGGGCAATTACGTTTTGTTGTTGAGCATGGTCTGGATTTAGTGCCTTTAGTTGCGGGAACGTCTGCACGCCAGCGCGCGATTGAAGTTTTTTCTCGTTTGCGGGTGTGGGACACCGAACACAACAACGGTGTACTGATTTATGTGTTGTTGGCTGATCGTAAGGTAGAGATCGTTGCGGATCGTGGCGTACACGCCATGCTTGGAGAAAAAATTTGGGAAACGATTTGCCAAAAAATGGGTACTGCTTTCCGTCAGGGACGATTTGAAGAAGGCAGTATCGCGGGAATTAAAAGCGTGCAGCAACGCCTATCGCAGTTATATCCACCGAGCGGTACAAGGGTAAATGAGTTGCCGGATGAGCCGGTGATTCTTTAATTGCCATGGCGATAGAGACCGAACTCAAGTTGCACATCTCTCCTGCTCATTTATTGAGACTAAAGCGCCACCCTTTTTTGCGTTCACTGACGGGTGAAAAACCTATCACACGCAAGCTTCACAGCATTTATTTCGATACTCCAGAGTTGTATTTTCATCACCATGAAATGGCGCTGCGCTTGCGGCGTGTAGGTAAACAGTGGGGGCAAACGCTAAAAGGCGGTGGCTCAGTACATGCAGGTTTGCATCAGCGCAATGAGTGGGAGTCACTTGTTCCAAATCAGCAACTTGATTTGGCAGAGCTCGAATTACAAGGCGCTACTTATTTTCCTCCGGACCTAATTAATCATCTACAGCCTTTGTTTGTCACTGAATTTAAACGCACCATTTATCTGGTGAAATATGAAGGTGCGCTTATCGAGCTAAGCATCGATAGCGGGGAGGTTCGTGCAGGTAAATTAGTGCATGAGATTTCGGAAGTTGAGCTAGAGCTGAAATCTGGCGAATCTTTGTCCTTATTCCGGTTGGCACTGGCACTTCTCGATGTGGTTCCGTTAGAAATTGAAGCAACGAGTAAGGCTGAATATGGCTTTCGTTTGTTGCATCCTCCCAAGGCAATAGTTATTAAAGCGCGTATACCTGAACTAAGTGCAGAGATTGACGTTAAGTGTGCCTTACAGGATATGGTTTGGTCGTGTTTGCTTCACTTACAGGAAAATGTGGCAGGCACGGTGGGCAAGTCGGATGATGAGTATCTTCACCAAGTTCGCGTTGCGCTAAGACGCTTGCGCATCGTGCTCAAGATGATTTCCAGATTGCGTGCTGATCCTGAGTTAGCTTCATTGCAAAGCGAAGTTGCGGAATTGGCAAGCATACTTGGAACTTCTCGTGAATGGGATGTCTTTGTAACGCAGACGTTGCCAGCATGTGATCTATCTGATGCGGAAGCAAAAGCACTGATTAAGCAAAGTGAGCTAATTCGTCGGCAACAGCATCAGCAACTCGATGCCATCTTAAAAAAAGGAAAGTTGCAGCGCTTGTTATTACAGGTCGGTGCATGGATGAATGGACGCTATTGGTCAGAAGACCCACCTCATCAGAAGCTACTAAAATTTGCCCCAAAAATATTCCAGCAATACAAGCGCAAAGTTTTACAGTTTAGTGAAAAAATTAATTCTCATTCTGAAATTAGTGAGCTGCATGTACTGCGCATTGCCTGCAAAAACCTCCGTTACAGCATTGAGTTATTTGCCTCTCTTTATGCGACAAAGAAAATCAGACGCTATCTTAATGCGCTAATAAAGTTGCAAGAAGTGCTGGGTGAAATAAATGATCATGTTGTCGCACTTCAACTACTTGCCAAAATTGGTAAGCCTACACGGCAAAAATTGATTGCGCGTTTGAGTGATGAAATCGAGCATGGACATGATCGGCGCCTAAAGAAATTGCGAAAAAAATGGACGCAGTTTGCCAATCAACAGGATTTTTGGACTTAGCCTAGCATTGCTTTTAGTCTAGCCAACTTAGCTTTACCTTCTTCTTTGCTAACCTCTGGCGCGTTTCCTGCTGGAACGGCCCCCGCAAAAATCACGTCTCCCTCGGGTAACTCTTTGATGAAGCGACTTGCCTCACAAGTGGCCCATTCTTTGCCACGTTTGCGTTTGATGCAGTAGCTAATGTGCAAGGAGCGCTGTGCACGTGTGATACCAACGTACATCAGGCGACGCTCTTCTTCGATTTGTTCGGGGAGTTCGCTGCGTTCGTGAGGTAGTACGCCTTCTTCCACGCCGACTAGGTATACGTGTGGAAATTCAAGTCCCTTGGCAGCGTGTAGGGTGGAGAGTGAAACGGCATCGACCTCTTCATTTTTACCCTCAAGTAAATTCATCAGTGCGATGGTTTGTGTCATAGCCAATAAAGTTTTGCCATCAGCCTCTGACTTGCGATTGATCCAGCCAATGAAGTCGCTAACGTTTGACCACTTGCTCTCCGCTTGGCGCGGTTCGTGGCTATCAAACAACCAAGCTTCATAGTCGATGGCGCTCATCAAGTCGGCCAATACAGGGGTACAGTCTTCCTTGGCTGCACGTGCTTCCATGCGATTGATGAAGTTACAGAAAGTAATTAATTCTTCGTGTTGGCGCGCGGGGAGTTGTTCTTCCATCGGGCCTTCGAAGGCGGCTTCAAATAGGCTGATGTTGCGAGTTCCGGCGTAGCTGGCGAGCTTTTCCAGCGTGCTGTTGCCGATAC
>JBAXEJ010000078.1:0-8993 GCA_037140475.1 Gallionellaceae bacterium | reverse complement strand
GGTTTTGATGCTTAACGTAGATAATTTCTGGATGCTTGAGGGGCACCGTCCCAAAATAATTCTCGGATCAATCGTAGGCTTTTGGATTGTCGCAGGCGCTTCAATCTTTAAGCAACTCTCCCCGCAGGATCATGGCCTCGGTTGGCTTACCGTTGGGCTCTTGTCTCTAATTGCCGCAGTCTCTTTTATTATCGCTTGGCATTTCTTACAGGCGATGCGCCAACTAAAACAACAAGCGGCGACTTGCACTTCCGCTCAAAATATTACCCAAATCCATGCTAATCAACTTGCCGCCAGCGAAGGGCGTATCCGCGCAATTTTGCATACCATGAGGGACGGCGTCGTACATATTGATTCGCAAGGCATCATCCTGCTGACGAACAGCGCCATCAAACAGATGTTCGGCTATGAAGAGAATGAGTTGATCGGCCGCAACGTGAGTGTGTTGATGGCAGAACCCCACCACAGCTCACACGATGCCTATCTTTCGAATTACCTACTCACTCGAAATCCGGGAATCCTCCACCGTCGCGTTGAGGTGGAAGGTAAACGCAAAGACGGGAGCATGTTCCCCATCGAGCTCGCCGTGAACGAGCTGATAGACGATACAGGGCAGACCTTCCTTGGACTTATCCGCGACATCACCAAACGAAAAGCAGCCAGCGAAGAGCTAGACCTTGCGCTCAGTTCCGCACAAACCGCCACTCGCGCCAAAAGCGAATTTCTAGCCAACATGAGCCACGAGATCCGCACCCCCATCAACGCGATACTGGGCTTTTCTCACCTAGGGCTGCGCCTTAATCTACCGCCTCGCGGTCGCGATTATTTCGAAAAAATTAACTCCGCTTCCAATTCTCTGCTCGGCATCATCAACGACATTCTCGATTTTTCCAAAATGGACGTCAGTAAGCTAGAGCTAGAAGTTGCTCCGTTCAGTCTGGACGATGTACTGAAGCAGGTAGGCAATCTATTCCGTCTCAAAGCCAAAGAAAATGGTGTCGAACTCGTCATCGGCACTGCGCCTAAAGTGCAAGAATATCTGCTGGGCGACGCACTACGTTTAAATCAAGTTCTCACCAACCTACTCGGCAATGCCATCAAATTCACCAAGCACGGTGAAATTTCACTCAAGGTATCTCCCGTAGAAATCACGGCAGAAAATGTCACCCTTCTCTTTGAGGTTCGCGATACAGGCATTGGCATGACGGCGGAACAAATCGAAAAACTGTTCATCGCCTTCTCTCAAGCCGACTCTTCAACCACCCGAAAATATGGCGGCACGGGGCTGGGATTAGCGATCAGCAAACAATTGGTAGAGCTGATGGGCGGCGAACTGAAGGCTACCAGCTCACCCGACCAGGGGTCCTGCTTCAGCTTTAACGCACGCTTTGGCAATGCCAAGAACGAAGCCGCCCCCCTTCACTCCGAACTCATTGGCAAGCGCGTGCTAGTTGTGGATGACAACCACTCCATGCGACGGTTGCTCTCGCACAACGTAGCGTTTTTAGGCTGCCATGTAAAAACAGCCGATTCTGGTGAGACTGCCCTCGCAATGCTGCAAGCCGAAAAAGACTACGACCTAGTTTTGATGGATTGGCATTTAGGTGAAGCAGGCGATAATGGTTTGGTGATCGCTCACCGCATTCGCCAACTTTTCGGTGCGATACCCATCATCTTAATTTCCGGTGACGAAGCGGAACTCGCGCGCGCTCAAGTTGGAAAAGATGAACTGGGGCAAGATGATGTGCAATGTTTCCTCACCAAACCGGTCAGTAGCGCCACCCTGCGCGACACCATGACTGCGGTGCTGTCGGGCCACGCTGCTCTGCCAGACAATGCTGTCTCCAACTTTGCCGCACCCGACATGAAGGGCGCGCACATCTTGCTGGTCGATGATAACGACTTCAACCGCCAAGTCGGACGGGAGCTCATCGAAATTTCCGGAGCGACTGTGGTTACCGCAAACAATGGCGAACAAGCTGTCGCCGCCGTGCGGGCAAACCACTATGACTTGGTGCTGATGGATCTGCAAATGCCCGTGATGGACGGCTACGCCGCAACCCGCGAACTGCGTAGCACCCATCCAGACCTACCCATCCTCGCGCTGACCGCGCACGCGATGATCGATGAACGCCCTCGCATCTTGAGCGCTGGCATGAACGACATTCTCACCAAGCCCATCGTGCCAGGCGCGCTATACACTATGCTCGCGCGCTGGCTGCCGGATAAGCGCAAGCATGATGTAGAGACCATGCCGCAAGGAATCAGCGCTATGCAAGTTGATGGAGCAGTAGCGGTTATCCCAATTAATCTGTTAGACATTGCGATAGCAGAAAATCAAAAAGTTGTAGGTCGGGCTAATGAACATTCTGAGGTTATGGTAGATGGCTTCGACATCCCCGCCGCTCTTGCCCGCGTGAGCGGCAACCACAAGATGCTTGAACGCTTTCTGCGCCTTTTCCGTGAACGCAATGCCAATAATCTTGAAGAAATACGCGCCGCACTTTCGCAACAAGATATAGCACAGGCAAAACAAATCACCCACACACTTAAGAGCAGCGCAGGAACGGTCGGCGCGGTGGTACTACAAGCCGCCGTACTGAAACTGGAAGAGACGTTAATCGAAGCAGCAAATGATTCTGCACGTATCGAAGCGGATTTTGCTGTATTAGAAACGGCTTGGAAGCAGGCGATGGAGAGCTTGGCTGTGATGCTGGACAATCCAATTTAAGCCTTTGCTCAATGCAGCCTCCGTTAATTCCACGCAGGCGAAAATGACAAATTTAGAGATATACAACCCAGTCTTAAGGAGACCTGTAATGGTTGATCTGTTCAACGAAGCCCCCACCCTTGCCCCTGGGCTAATTCTTATTGTCGATGACGACCCCATTACTGCGGGAATGCTGAGTATTTCGCTCGCTGCCGCAGGTCACGAAATCATAGAGGTAAACTCGGGTGAAGATGCGCTGGCGCGACTTAGAGATTCAAAGCAGAAGTCGCCCGACGTGGTGATTCTCGATATAGAAATGGGGAGTGGCATCAACGGCTACGAAACCTGTCTCCGAATGCGTGAAATGGAGACCTTGCACTATCTACCCGTTATTTTTCTATCCGGTCACGATAGTCTGGACGACCGCTTGAGAGCCTACGATGCAGGGGGTAGCGACTTTACCGCCAAGCCGTTTAACCCCGACGAAATGTTACGCAAGGTGGCGGTATCTATCCGACACCGGCAGCAAGAAAATGCTAAAACTGCTGACAATAAATCCTCGTTCAATGCGGCCATGACTGCGATGACCAGTCTCGGCGAGTCAGGGGTGACGCTCAATTACAGCCGCAATGCACTTGGCTGCCGTTCGTTACAAGCATTGGCAACACTGACACTGGATTCGATGGCCACGCTCGGACTCAACTGCCACATCCAACTGCGCGCCCCGTCCTCCACTCTGACGCTAACACCGCATGGAGCAGCTTCGCCACTGGAGGTATCGGTAATCGAAAAAATGCGCTCCATGGACAGAATTTTTAGTTTTGGCAATCGGGCTATTATCAACTACACAAACGTCTCGTTACTGGTGCAGAACATGCCAACCGCTAACGCTGACCTTTGTGGTCGCATTCGAGATCACGGAGCGATGATCGTCGAGGCCGCCGAACAAGCAGTAGATAACATTAACCTCCGCGTTGAGGCAGTCATCCGTGCGCAAGAGTTGCGCGATCTGGCGGCGTCTGCTCGCGTTGCTGTGGAAGAGTTACGCAACAACTATCGTGATTTGCAAGTGTCCACCCGCCTTGAACTGGACACCATGGCGCACACCATTGAGGGAATGTACATTCACCTTGGCTTGTCCAATAAACAGGAATTTACAATCAGCGACACTGTACGCGATGCGGTGGATCGTGTTTTAGACTTGTTCGAACAAAGCAGCGAGCTTGACCAAAAATTTGCGGGCATCGCCATGAGTCTGACCAAAGCGGGCGAGTACTCCGTTTCGCAAGAAGAAGAGGCAGCGCCGACAATCGATCTCTGGTGATCTGTAGGTAAGCTCAGCCTGTCACTTCTGAATTTAGCTAGATCCCGCTCTACGCTTTGCACTTGCGGCCTAATCATTGATGGTGAATCCATAAAGATCGCACACGCACCATTAACGGCGAGCAACTCGCTTCAAGTTATAATCCGCACCAATACTCAACACACGAAACATCATGCAAATCACTCGCCGCTTAGAATTCGACGCAGGACACCGCATCCCCAACCACAACAGTCAATGTAAACATTTGCACGGCCATCGCTATGCAATTGAGATTACGCTTTCAGGTGACATCATCACCACTGAAGGCGCTTCTGAGCAAGGCATGGTGATGGATTTTTCTGATGTAAAACGCATCGCTAAAGAGCGCGTGGTTGATGCTTGGGATCATGCTTTCTTGGTGTATCGCGGCGATAAAATGGTGCTCGATTTTTTAACCAGCATCCCCGGCCATAAAACGGTCATTTTGGATGTGGTGCCGACGGCAGAAAATTTAGCTAAAGTGGCTTTCGATTTATTGGATAGCGCGTATCACGACAGCTTCGGCAATAACTTAAAGTTGGCGCGGATTCGCTTATTTGAAACCCCGAATAACTGGGTGGACTATTCACGCATAGCTTGAGCACCGCCTTAATTTCAGAGGTCCCTGCACACCACAACTGTTTTACTAAACGACGAATATGAAAATCCATCTTATTGTTATTAACCGCATCCGCCAACTTTTCGCGATGTTTTACGATTTGCTGGCACGACGCTGGAAGAAGAATTTTTATCTGTATCTAGCCGTCGTGTTCACGGTATTTGCGATTGCCGATACCGCCTTTTTGCATATCACTCAGGAAATGCGGCAAGGCGCTTTTGACATGATGGTGCGCTATCGCATCAACCCACCCAAGCCTGACAAAGATATTGTCATCGTTGATATTAACGAGGCGAGTTTGTCGGCAATGGCAAAAGATTATGGTCGCTGGCCTTGGCCACGTCAGGTATTGGGTGAGTTTATTGAGCAGGTAGAAAAGCAACAGCCTAAAGCCATCGTGTTTGATATTTTATTTAGCGATGCCGATGTTTATAACGCCGATAGCGATGCCTATTTCAATACTGCGATTGCTGCGACAAACAACACCTTCTTTCCGATGTTGCGCTTAGACCAAGACAGTGATGCACTGAGCCAAATCAAACCTTCGATGATTCCGGGTGTTACACCACTCGGCGAACTGGCTGATCCGAATGCCACGGTAGCGGTAGTGCTGCCACACTTTCAAGCAGCGCTCGATGGCACGCGCATTGGCTTTAATAATATCTACCCCGATAAAGATGGCACGGCACGACGTTATCAAGTGTATCGCGATGATTACGGATGGAAGCTACCTTCACTGCCAACACGGATAGCGACTGAATTAGGCTGGCCACAAGCGCCTGCGCAAGAGGTGTTATTGAATTGGCGCGGCAAGCCATTCTCTTATCAGTATGTCAGTTTTAGTGACGTCTACGCCGACTTAGGGCGCAAGGAAAAAACGCGTGCGCCGGATGAGTTCAAAGACAAAATAATTATCATCGGCTCCACTGCGCCTAGTTTGTTTGACATCAAGCCCACGCCGATGAGCCAGATGCACCAAGGCGTTGAGATACTCGCTACCGCAATTGATAACATGAAGCATGAAGACTATCTGCGCTTCCCCGAAGCAAAGTTCATCTATCTGCTTCTCACGTTATCGTTAGTCTGGGCGACTGCATGGGCGTTTTATACCAACATGGGGCGCGATAAAATTGACCGATTGTTTGGATTGTCACAATTTTTATTGATTGGTATTTCTTACGCCAGCATCAACCTGAGCAACACCTACATTAACCTAACCGGCCCCGTTGCCTTAGCCGTTGCCTTTTTCTCTCTTTCGCGCATTTACGCCTCTGGCACTTACAAGGCGCTGGAACAAAATATGGTGCGCGTCTCGTTGGAGCGTGGTGGTGAATTGAGCGGCACAATTTTACTGATTCGTTTAGATGGCACACAAAACTTAATGGTGGATGTTGTGTTGGAAAGAATTCGCAATGGCTTGGAGCGCTCAGGGGCTGAGCTTAAAAGTGTCGACGTTATAAAAGGCGTACAAAAAGGTGTGTGGGATTTGCTCGAATACACCTTTGCAGTCTCGTGGGTGGCGGATTTAGGCGATGAGCAAGCGCTAGCACGCATCTACGCAGACAAAGAAGCTGTGCTAGAAAAACTACCGCTCTTATTGAAAAAAAATCTGGCGAAACCAGAAAATGCAGCGACGTGGTTTTTATATCAAGGGCGCGTTTCCGGTGGGGACAAAGCAAGATCAAGTTGGCGAGTATTGTTCGCCGAGTCATTATTAGCATGGGAAAAACAACAGGAGATGAAAGCATGAAAATTGTAAAAACAGGTGCGGCTGCATTGCTGTGGATGCTGATGTCGAGCGCGATGGCAGGTGAAGCTGGCGTGGCATTGAAGGCAGATGATATTCGCGCGGAACCCTTTGGCGATGCGAAGTCAGTCGGCACGCTTGCGGCAAATGACAAGGTGGATATTGTCGGAAAAAATGGCGGATGGTTGCAGGTAAAAAGCGCCAAAGGAAAAGGTTGGGTGCGCATGTTGAGCATTCGCAAAGGTGATGCGAAAAAAGGTGCTAACGAAACAGCCGGTTTATTGAGCATGGCATCGGGGCGCTCTGGCACGGGCAAGGTGGTGGCGACGACGGGCATTCGCGGTTTGAATGAAGAAGAATTGAAGGCGGCTAAATACAACGAGGAAGAAGTGAAACTTCTTGAGTCGCACTCGACTTCAAAAGAGCAAGCGCAGCAGTTTGCCAATGACGGCAAGTTGGTTGCACGCAAGTTCGATTATCTGCCTGAAGTGAAATAGGAGCACATGATGAAAATGACATTTAAATTATTGTTCACTGCAATGTTCGCTGCGACTTGCAGCTCAGTATCGGCCTTCGATTTTGGCGCGCTCGAAAAGCAAGTTAAAGATGTGCAAAAACAAATTCCACAACAAACGCCTCAGCAAGCTCAACAGCCACCGGCGCAACAATTACTCAAACAACTACCGGTTAGCCCGCAAGCAGCAAGCGTAATTAAAGAAGTGTCAGGGCCAACCCAAGAAGAAGAGATTGCCATTGGTCGGCAAATTTCCGGCAATCTATTGGGCGCCGCCGCTTTGGTTAAAGATGCGGAGCTACAACGCTATGTGAATAACGTGGGACGCTGGGTGGCAAACCAAAGTGAGCGTCCTGATCTGCCTTGGCATTTTGGCGTGATTCAATCGAACGATGTAAATGCCTTCGCAGCACCCGGCGGTTATATTTTTGTGACCTTGGGTTTGTATCGCTTATTGCAAAGTGAAGCTGATCTAGCAGGCGTGTTGGGGCATGAAGTCGGCCACGTCATTCAGAAGCATCACCTCAAAATTTTGCAGCAGAGCAAGTTACTGGAAGCAGGAAGCAATGCGCTAACCAGCACCGTGGGCAACAACAGTGCGGTACAAAAATTAATCGGCAGTGGTGCCGAAATTGTTTCTCGCTCTTTAGACAAAGGTGCAGAGTTTGAAGCCGATCGCATTGGCGTGGTGCTGGCAACTCGCGCGGGTTATGACGCTTACGGCTTGCCAAGCGTATTGCAGCAAATTGGACACAGCGCTAAAGATGATGGCAACGTTGCGCTATTGTTTAAAACGCACCCGCACCCCGATGCTAGATTAGAAAAACTATCCGTTGCGATGGGTGATCGTTTTGATAAAGTGCAAGGCCAAGCTGTGACGCAACGACTTTATCGAAAAATAAAATAACTCAATATAAACATATAGTTAATATGAAAATCGCGATCGCTCAAATTAACTGCACGGTCGGTGATCTCGCGGGTAATGCCGCCAAGATTGCCGAGGCTGCGCACCGTGCCCGGGCGCAGGGCGCCTCTATTGTGCTGACGCCTGAGCTGAGTTTGTGCGGCTATCCACCTGAAGATTTATTGCTACGCGATGGCTTTTATCGAGCATGCGATGAGGCTTTGCATACCTTGGCGAAACAAACCAAGGGCATTGATGTCTTGGTCGGTCATCCGCATCAACTTAAAGATAATCGCTACAACGCCGCCTCCTTATTGCGCGAGGGCAAAGTGGCGGCCACTTATTTTAAAAACACCTTACCTAATCATAGCGTATTTGATGAGGTGCGCTATTTCACCTGCGGTGATAAAGCCTGCGTATTTCAAAAAGATGGTGTGAAGTTTGGCATCAACATCTGCGCAGATGTATGGGAAGGAGCTGGCGCCAGAAAAGCGCGTGCGGCTGGCGCAGAGATTCTGTTGGTTTTGAACGCTTCGCCCTACCATTTCGACAAACAAGAAACGCGCTATGAGGCGGTGCGTGATCGTGTCCACGAAACAGGGATGAGTGTGGTTTACGCCAACATGGTTGGTGGACAAGATGAGCTCGTGTTTGATGGCAGCTCATTTGCAATGGACAGCAGTGGCGAATTAACTCATCAGTTCGCCGCGTTTGATGAAGTGTTAGCTTTTATCGAAATAGAAAATGGCAAACTAGTGCATGGTGAGAAGCAGCCCTTGTTGAAGGATGAAGCCAGCATCTATCGTGCCTTATGCGATGGCGTGCGCGACTACATTGGCAAAAATCGTTTCCCCGGCGTATTGCTCGGCTTATCGGGTGGCATTGATTCTGCACTAACGCTCGCTGTTGCCGTGGACGCTTTAGGTGCAGACAAAGTGCGCGCAGTGATGATGCCTTCGCCCTATACCGCACAGATGAGCATTGATGATTCACGCGAGATGGTAAAACTTCTCGGCGTGCAGTACGAAGAGCTAGACATCGTGCCCACCTTTACGGCGCTACAAGATACGCTTGCGCAGGTGTTTAAAGGATTGCCAACCGACACTACGGAAGAAAATTTACAAGCGCGCATCCGTGGCGTATTACTAATGGCGTTG
>JBAXEJ010000077.1:0-9058 GCA_037140475.1 Gallionellaceae bacterium | reverse complement strand
CGTGTGGGGGATGTAACCGTAGTTGCAGGGATAGTGCATCGCAGTGCTCATGAATCGGTCAACAAATATCGCGCCAGATTCTTTATCTACTTCATATTTAATTGGCTCTCCGTGCATCGGAATTTCGATGACTACGTTGAAATCATTAGGAAGATCTTTACCAGAAGGAACTTTATTCAAACCCATGATGACTGCCTTTTTAAGTAAATTGAGAGGCGCGAATTGTAGCACTCGATGCAATAAAAAAGGGCTGCAAAAGCAGCCCTAGAATTTAAAAACGAGTGCCTTTAAAGTAGTGGAACAATCAGTAGGGCAACAATATTAATGATTTTAATCAACGGGTTAATTGCGGGCCCTGCTGTGTCTTTGTAAGGATCGCCCACGGTGTCGCCAGTGACCGAAGCCTTATGGGCTTCACTACCTTTGCCGCCGAAGTTCCCTTCCTCGATATATTTCTTTGCGTTATCCCAAGCACCACCACCGGTGGTCATTGAAATAGCGACGAAGATGCCGGTGATGATGGTGCCGACGAGTACGCCGCCCAACGCTTTCGGGCCCAGTGTGAGGCCGACGATAATCGGAATCGCAACAGGTAACAGTGAGGGCACAATCATTTCTTTGATTGCCGCTTGGGTCAGCATATCGACCGCTTTGGAATAATCGGGTTTCCCCGTGCCGTCCATGATGCCGGGAATTTCTTTGAACTGACGGCGCACCTCTACCACGACCGATGCTGCTGCTCGTCCTACGGCTTCCATGCCCATTGCGGCAAATAAATAGGGGACAAGGCCACCGATGAAGAGCCCGATGATGACGGTGTGGTCAGAGAGATCAAACAGGGTGGGGTGTCCTAAGTGAGCTTCCAGCGCGTGGGTATAGTCTGCAAACAACACTAATGCGGCCAATCCCGCAGAACCAATGGCATAACCTTTGGTGACGGCCTTAGTGGTGTTGCCTACCGCATCTAAGGGATCGGTGATGTTGCGAATTTCATCCGGCAAGCCAGACATCTCAGCAATACCGCCGGCGTTGTCGGTGATGGGGCCGTAAGCGTCAAGTGCGACAATAATGCCGGTCATTGAAAGCATCGAGGTCGCGGCAATGGCAATGCCGTAAAGTCCCGCCATTTCATAAGCAGTATAAATACTGGCGCACACTACTAGTACCGGAGCCGCGGTGGCCTTCATCGAAACACCCAAACCTGCAATGATGTTAGTACCATGCCCTGTTGTGGAAGCCGCAGCGATATGACGCACCGGCGCATATTCCGTAGCAGTGTAATACTCGGTGATGACCACCATTGCGGCAGTTAAAATCAAGCCAATCACAGCAGAGCCGTAAAGTGCATTTACACTGTAGCTGCCGTTGTCGCTCATTAGCCAAGTGGTTATCGGGTAGAACGCAATTAACGCTAAGCCACCAGCTACTGCCAAGCCGCGATACAGTGCATTCATGATTTTGCCGCCTTCGCGTACATGTACGAAGAAACTGCCGACAATAGAAGCAATGATCGAAAAGCCGCCGAGCGCTAGAGGATAAATCACGGCATTAGGCCCCGCATGTGCCATCAGCATGCCGCCCAGCAACATAGTGGCGATGATGGTAACTGCATAGGTCTCGAATAAATCAGCAGCCATGCCTGCGCAGTCGCCAACGTTATCGCCCACGTTATCGGCAATCACCGCGGGGTTGCGTGGATCATCTTCGGGGATGCCCGCCTCAACTTTGCCGACGAGGTCTGCGCCGACATCCGCGCCCTTGGTGAAGATGCCACCACCTAAACGCGCAAAGATGGAAATGAGTGAGCCGCCAAAGCCAAAGCCGACTAAGGGTTCGAGAATCTCGGTTGTGGTTGCGCCGACCGGTGCGCTAGCAGCTAGAAAAGCGTAGTAACCAGCCACGCCTAGTAAACCAAGGCCTACGACCAACATGCCGGTGATCGCGCCGCCTTTGAATGCTACGTTGAGTGCGGCATCGAGCCCGTTATGCGCAGCCTGTGTGGTGCGAATGTTGGCGCGCACCGAGACATTCATACCGATGTAGCCAGCAGCACCGGAGAGCAACGCGCCAAGTAGGAAGCCGAACGCTGTTTTCCACGCGAGTGCAAAACCAATCGCTAAAAACAACACAGCTCCCACCATGCCGATGGTGGTGTATTGGCGATTGAGATAAGCCGTTGCACCTTCTTGTATCGCCATCGCGATACTGCGCATTTTATCGTTGCCGCAGGGTAACGAAAGGATCCAGCGGGTGGATAAAGCGCCATATACGATGGCAACCACAGAACAGAGTAATGCAAAGATTAATCCAGATGACATGGCGCTCTCCCTAAAAATTATTTAGCCACGGATTCACACGGACGCCCACTAATTAAAAACTTTTGGGGCTGATTAATATCCGTGTAAATCTGAGTGCATTAGTGGCTGATTAGATTTTAAATTCACCAAGTTTTTTTGCTACGGCTACATTTTTTAACACGACATATTGTGGCAAGCCATCTTTAAATGGAGGGTAGTCTTCACCTTTAATCAACGGTGCTAAATACGCACGGCACTTTTCCGTAATGCCAAAGCCATCTTTAGTGATGAAATTACGTGGCATGAATTTCTCCACATTAGCTACTTTAGAAAGTGGCGCTACGCCCACTTTCCACTTGTATGGCTTATCAGATAAACGTTGCACCGTTGGCATCACTGCGTTTTGACCTTTAAGCGCGAGATCTACCGCGGCTTTACCCAAAGCATAGGCTTGCTCAACGTCAGTCTTGGAGGCGATATGACGTCCCGCACGCTGCAAATAATCCGCAACAGCCCAATGAAATTTATAGCCCAATGCTTCTTTCACCATGTTTGCGACGACAGGGGCGGCGCCACCAAGTTGCGCGTGACCGAAAGCGTCGCGCGTACCTTGCTCTGCGAGGAAACGGCCATCAGGGTAATGGCAACCTTCTGAAACCACTACGCTACAGAAGCCGTGCTTCTTCACCATCGCATCCACTTTGGCGATAAATTTCTTTTGATCAAATTCAATTTCAGGGAACAAGATCACCACAGGAATGCCATGCTCTTCTACCAATCCACCCGCCGCCGCGATCCAGCCAGCATGACGTCCCATCACCTCCAATACAAACACTTTAGTTGAGGTTTTGCACATTGAACGTACGTCAAAACTTGCTTCTAGTGTGGAAACCGCGATGTATTTGGCAACAGAGCCAAAGCCGGGGCAGCAGTCGGTAATCGGCAAGTCGTTGTCCACCGTTTTGGGCACATGAATCGCTTGGACTGGGTAGCCCATCTTTTCAGAAATTTGCGAAACTTTGTAACAGGTATCAGCGGAGTCGCCACCGCCGTTGTAAAAGAAATAGCCAATGTTGTGAGCTTTGAACACTTCGATCAGACGCTCATATTCGCGCTTGTTGTCTTCTAACCCTTTGAGCTTGAAGCGGCAGGAGCCAAACGCACCGGAAGGTGTGTGGCGCAACGCCGCGATATCACGCGCAGACTCTTTGCTAGTGTCGATTAAATCTTCAGTCAGCGCACCAATGATGCCGTTACGTCCGGCATATACCTTGCCGATTTTGTCTTTGTGCTGACGGGCTGTTTCAATCACGCCTGCCGCAGACGCATTGATAACAGCAGTAACGCCGCCAGATTGAGCATAAAACGCATTCTTCTTTGCCATGCTGAACTCCTAGTGAGTGAAAGTGATTTGAAAAATGTTGAACGCCATCTTACGCCATTTTTTTGGGCTTGATAAAGGCCTGTGTTTATTTGTACGGTAAAAATATTTTAGAGCGCTTGGGTTAAACTTACACATATGGAAAATTTACCGCTATGGAATCGAGAGGCCTTGTTGGAATCGTCGTTGTTTGAACCATTGCATGGGGTTTTACAACGTTATGGAAAGAATGAATTTCCAAATTTAAGCGACTACAACACGCTGCTAGCTAAGCAACCGTTAATTGTTACGCATAGTGGCAGGCCGATTAAATTTGTTGAGCAAGGAGTGGGTAAGCTCGGCTTCGAAGCGCAGTATGAGCCGCGTTGTTACCTAAATGGTGAAGTGCAAACACGCGAAAATAATCTACATGATTTGTTTAATGCACTGGCTTGGCTCGTCTTTCCGCAGAGTAAAGCGTCAATTAATGCGAGGCACTATGAGGTGTTGACGAATAGCTCAACCCCATTGACGAGTCAGCGCGGCAGTGTGCGAGATATGGCAACCTTGTTTGATGAGTCTGGCGTTATTGTTCCTTATGCGGATACTGAACTGGCAGCATTGCTACGCGGTTTTAAATGGAAAGAATTGTTTTTCCAGAATCGTGAAAAAGTAATCTCTACAATGGGCTTTTATATTTTTGGCCATGGCTTGTATGAAAAGGCGATATCTCCCTATATCGGTTTTACGGGGCAAGGTTTATTGCTACCGGTGGCTGCCGAATTTTTTAGCTGGCCGCTACCACAGAGACTTGCCCATTTAGATGTGATTGTGGCCGCCTATTTGAGTGAGCCCACAAATTGCCAAGATACCTATGGGCTCAATCCCGTGCCGTTGTTAGGCATTCCCGGTTGGTCCAAAGATAACGAGCAGTTATCGTTTTACGACAATCAAAAGTATTTTAGGACGGGAAGGGCGAAATCTTTTTGATTCATATGGAAAATCTGATTTCAACTGATGATGGATTAACACTATGGTCAGAGGCATTTGGAAAGCCGACTGATCCTGCTGTGCTGTTGATCATGGGAGCGATGAATCAGGGAATCGTTTGGCCTGACGAATTCTGTCAGGGACTGGCAGGGGAAGGGCACTTTGTTATTCGATATGACCATCGCGATACAGGCAAATCCTCGACAGTCAATTTCCAAGATCATCCCTACGATTTAGATCGACTTACCCAAGATGCAGTTGCGGTGCTTCGAGGCTACAAAATTCAGAAAGCGACGATCGTTGGGCTCTCCATGGGTGGCTATATCGCCCAGCTTATGGCGATTAATCACGCCAACTTTGTAGACAAGTTGATATTGATTTCTACCTCGGCAGATCATCGTCCCTACATGGCTGCAACAATGGGGCAGGCTACGGAAAATTTCAGCCTTCCTATCCCTGAAAAAAGGTTTCTTGATTACATTAGCGCTACCGCTGCAAGTCCACCCCAAACAGCAATTGCCAAGGAAGAAAATTTGATTCATGGTTGGGAGGTGACTTACGGTGGTTCAAGGGAATTCCCTAGGCAACATATAGATGATACGCTGAGGCTTAGTGCGATTCGCTCTGCAAATCTATCTTCTGCCTTTAATCATGCGTTCGCAGTTTCGGCATCTCCCGATCGGCTTGAACTCATTAAGTTAATTAATGTTCCGACTTTGATTATTCATGGCAGATATGACCCCTGTTATCCTATCGCTCACGCCGAGTATCTTGCGATGAAGATACATAATTCACAGCTCGTTATTCTCGACATGGGGCATTCATTTATGTGGGCATGGTCTGCCGAAGTGCTCGCAAGTATTTCAACGTTTATTGGGCGCTCTCGGATAGGCTGTAGTAGGTAAGAGGCGCCCTATCTGGGTAAGCCAGCAAAGAGACGACTTAACTGATTAACTTTAAATTAACTTCATGAATAAAAATAAAAAAATAAGTGTGGTCTTTGTTTGCATGGGCAGTATTTGAAACCCTTGTAGTAGCAAGGCACTCCAAAACTCCTCCAATATCCTGAAGATACTCTTTGAGGGTATGTCCTCAATTAGTTAACAGAATGAACAATCTTTTCGATGTTGCCTTATGACTCCTTTATGTAGTCAGGACAGGTGAATCGGGAGTTGAGCAAGGTTGGGCTGCGGGATGATGCAATATTGATTGAAAAACAGTGACTGGCTGAAATTCGGCCAAAGCGGTCAAATTTTGCTGTCATGCCAAACGACGGCTGTGGCGGAATTCCTGACAATCAGGCTATGAAGAAGCTAGCGAATCGGTGGGGCTCAAACCTGCTTCGGTTGAACGACCTTTCTAGCTTTAATTGGTAACTTCTTTAATTGTTCAAGAAGGGGCTCACCATATTTCGTTTTGATCGAATTCATGAATTCGGGCTCTACCCCATTGCAGTAAGAAAGGTAGCCCTTCAGATAGGAAAGCTTCCTAGAACACAATCACATCACGCCGCCAGTCGGAACGGATGTGGAACTTGATATTCGTCCGTTGGCGAAGCCTTAACTTCACCTCATAAGTTGCGTTATCTATATTTCATTCTGTTTGCCTTGTTCGTTTTGTGGGGTAGCCTTTCCGAATCGGGCGTTCATAAGGCAAGCCGGTTGGAAAACCATGCTGAAAGTTTGTATCAACATGGCAATTATCAGGATGCTCTGCCTTTACTTCAGCAAGTATTGTCAATCCGAGAGAAAGAGCTAGGCCCAGAACACAAAGATACTGTTTACTCTCTCAATAGTTTAGGTGAGCTATACCGGGTGCTAGGCCAATACGACAAAGCCTTGCCTTTATTGCAGCGAGCGGTAGTTATCTACGAAAAATTTTATGGCCCTGATCATGCCGCCACCGCAGCCAGCGTCAACAATCTTGCAAATTTGTATCAAATTTATGGGCTGTATGGACAAGCGCTGCCGCTGTACCAGCGTGCATTGGCTATCAATGAGAAAATTTATGGCTTTGAACACGTTAGCACCGCGACAAGTCTTGGCAATCTTGCGACCATTTACGAATCACTTGGGAACTATGGTCAGGCAGTCTCGTTGCAGCAACGAGCATTAGTAATACGAGAAAAAGTTCTCGGCGCTAATCACAAAGATGTGGCCATAAGTCTCCACAATTTAGCAGCCGTATTTAGTCATCAAGGAAACTATACCAAAGCAATTTCAATGTATCGTCGTGCACTAGCAATTAATGAAAAAGTTTTAGGTCCGTATCATGACAGTACGGCTGAAAGCGTGGCTGGTCTTGCTGTGTCGTATAGTGAACTAGGCGAATATCACCAAGCACTGCCACTGTTCCAACGTGCGTTAGCAATTAATGAAAAGATTTACGGCCTGAATCATGCGAGTACCGCTAGAAGTCTCAACAACCTTGCCGTGGTATATGACAATCTTAATCAATGGGATCTTGCACTACCATTTTTTCAGCGCGCCTATCGTGTTGCATTGACTTCACAGGTGCCGGAAGTAAACCTAGCGTGTTATGGAAAGTCGCTGGCCTTGGGCTAACCCAGAAAGTGGGTGAATTTTCGGCTCTGCCCGCTGTGAAGCAAGAGTTGAATGGCATTGTGAAAGGACAATTCTGGGAAGGAACAGAAGGCATCTTGCCCGGCAACATCTATTTGGATCAGAATTTCACGCAATCACGACTGCACGACGTGTTGGATCGCGATTATTCTGTACTCCACATTTCTAGCCACTTCAAATTTATTCCCGGCACAGAGGCGCAATCATTTTTGGTTTTGGGTGATGGCAAGCAACTTTCACTGGCTGACATTCGCGCTGGAGGATGGAAATTCAATTCTGTTGATCTGATGACCCTCTCGGCATGTGAAACAGGATTAGGTGGCGGGAAAGATGCGAATGGTCGCGAGATTGAAGGCTTCGGCGTACTGGCGCAGCGACAAGGTGCAAAGGGTGTGCTGGCAACACTGTGGCCGGTGGCTGATCAAAGCACCGCAATATTCATGCAAGAACTCTATCGTTCGCGGCAAGAAAAACATTTGACCAAAGCTGAGGCATTGCGTGAATCGCAATTGGCACTCATCAATGGCACGCATAAATTATCGAAGGGGCTGAAGTCATTGCCAGCTACGAAAAATACAAACACGTCCAACGTACCTGCCTTCACCGCAGACCCAGCAAAGCCTTACGCACATCCGTATTACTGGGCACCGTTTATTTTGATGGGGAATTGGCTGTGAGTGAGATAGGTATACAAAATGAGACTCGTAATGGAATTTTTAAAACTGTTTGACAATAAAAAGGGGCTATATGGCGGAAATAAATGAGTTCATGAATACAGACGCTCCAAGTGGAAAACAGCTCTCACTCGGTATAGATAATGAGGGACGCCTCTACGTCAACGGCGAGCGAGTTATTACCGAGCAGAAAATACGCTTGGAATGGTGGATAAACGTAGCTATGGTGTTAGGAGCGTTAGGGGCATTTGCTCAGGGCGTTGTAGCAATATGCTCGCTCTATAAATAAATAGGTTAAGGAAAAAATGCCGTCACTTGAAGATGAGGATCTCGTTGTAGATATACTTACTGGAAAAGGGCTCCGAGCAGAGCGCTTCTCAAAGGAGGAAAGACGCCGAGGAAAGACACCTGATTTCCGAGTGTTTCAGGGTGAAACCTTGAAGTTCTTCTGTGAGGTAAAATCAGTAGAAGATGACACTTGGCTTGATGGAAAACTCGATGCAGCAATTCCCGGAGAAGTTGTTGGTGGGCTCCGCGATGATCCAGTCTTCAACCGACTGACAGATGACATCCATCAAGCAACGGCACAGTTCTTAGCTGTAAATCACGATTCCTTAGTTCCAAACGTAATTGTGTTCGTGAATCACGATTCCATGTGTGACGAACAAGATATGATTAGCGTACTCACGGGACAATTCCTTGCTAATGACGGGACTTTACATCGCATTTACAACAGGTTTTCAGAGGGACGGATCAAGAACGATAAATTCTTAATCCATCTTTTTTGCTGGGTCGAAGAGGGAGATTTCCGCATGCTGACGTTTAATCAAACGCAGCCAGATCACTGCAACGTACTTTGCAACCTATTATCTTTTGACCCTGCTGGAATAAATCCATTGCAATCAAATTAAAATGATGTTGATTGAGACATCGAAGGCCGACAAAAATCGTTCAGTCCGTAGGTGCCTTGAAGTTAAGCCAGCTCTTTAATCAGATCGGGATGTTTATCCAGCAACTTAAATAAATTGATTACCGCCGCGACAGGTTTTGCCTGCCCACGCTCATAGCGAGAAAAAGCATTTTTCCCACCACCAGCCAATTTGGCAGCTTGAGCTTGAGTAAGTTTCAGCCGCTTGCGAATGGATTCCAACTCAC
>JBAXEJ010000076.1:0-9525 GCA_037140475.1 Gallionellaceae bacterium | reverse complement strand
GGGTGATGATTGCGAGCTTGTTGTTGACGGTATTGATCGGAGCAAGGTTATGGTGAATCGTGTCGTTACTGGTGCGCACTACGGTTTGCGTGATTGGATAGGTCAGCGTGTCACGGCGGTTGTAATGGTGCTATTCACCTTGTTTGTGGCGATATATTTGCTACGGCAGCCCTTCGTTGATTACGACGTTTGGACAAACTTATTTTCTAATAATGTGATGCGTTCATTCTCCCTGTTGTTTTTGTTTAGTCTGTTTTATCACGCGTGGGTAGGGGTACGCGATATTGTGATGGATTACGTTAAGCCAACCGGCGTGCGTTTACTGATTCATATCTTGGTTATTCTTGCGCTGGTGATGTATGTCATCTGGTCGGTTCAGATACTTTGGGGTCTGTGAAAAATGGCAATAACTAAAAGAACATTTGATGTGGTCGTTGTGGGGGCGGGTGGTGCGGGTATGCGCGCTGCGTTGCAACTCTCTCAGGCGGGGCTCAAAGTAGCGGTGCTTTCCAAGGTGTTTCCGACACGCTCTCACACTGTTGCAGCACAGGGGGGCATCGCTGCCTCGCTAGGTAACATTAAAGAAGATAACTGGCACTGGCATATGTATGACACCGTTAAA
The DNA here is from genome assembly GCA_037140475.1 of Gallionellaceae bacterium. Taxonomy (GTDB): domain Bacteria; phylum Pseudomonadota; class Gammaproteobacteria; order Burkholderiales; family Gallionellaceae; genus PALSA-1006. Next base: position 8,903 of record JBAXEJ010000076.1, on the reverse strand, counting down.
GGTTCGGACTATCTTGGCGACCAAGATGCCATTGAATATATGTGTCGCGCAGCGCCCGAAGTGGTCTATGAGTTGGAACATTTTGGTATGCCATTTGACCGCACAGACAGCGGAAAAATTTATCAGCGCCCCTTCGGTGGGCACATGCAGGACTACGGCAAGACGCCAGTGGATAGAGCCTGTGCCGCAGCGGACCGCACCGGACATGCTCTATTGCACACCTTGTATCAACAGAACGTACAAGCCAATACCAACTTTTTTGTGGAGTGGATGGCGCTTGATTTGATTCGCGATGAAGACGGTGATGTGTTGGGGGTGGTGGCGATGGAAATCGAAACTTCCGAGGTAATGATCTTGCATGCACGCGCGACGCTTTTTGCAACCGGCGGAGCAGGGCGAATTTTTGCCGCAAGCACCAACGCTTACATCAATACCGGCGATGGCTTGGGGATGGCCGCACGCGCGGGAATTCCACTGGAAGATATGGAGTTTTATCAGTTTCACCCAACTGGTGTGTATGGCGCAGGGGTTTTGATTACCGAAGGTGTGCGCGGTGAAGGTGGTTATTTGGTGAACAAAGACGGTGAGCGTTTTATGCCACGCTATGCGCCTAACGCAAAAGACTTGGCTAGCCGCGATGTGGTTTCTCGTGCCATGGCGACCGAGATTAAAGAAGGTCGAGGTTGCGGCCCCAAGGGTGATCATGTGCTGTTGAAACTAGACCATTTGGGTGATGACGTAATTCGCCATCGCCTGCCCGGCATTCGCGATATTGCGCTGAAATTCGCCCACGTCGATCCAGCGAAAGCGCCTATTCCTGTGGTGCCCACTGCGCACTACATGATGGGGGGTATCCCCACTAATTATCGCGGGCAGGTGGTCGCACCGCACCGCACCGCACCAGAAGATGTGGTGCAGGGTTTTTATGCGGTAGGCGAGTGCGCTTGTGTGTCGGTGCATGGCGCGAATCGTTTAGGGTGCAACTCTTTGCTCGATTTAATTGTGTTTGGTCGTGCAGCGGGGCGACAAATTGTTGAAGACTTGAAGCTGAACCCTCATCACAAGCCGCTACCTGCGGATGCAGCAGATCGACCACTCGCACGATTGGCGAGGTTGGAAAATCATAAGCTGGGCGAGCGCGTAGCAGATGTTGGAAATGATATGCGCCATGTAATGCAAACACACTGTGGCGTGTTCCGTTTTCCTGATTTGTTGGCAGAGGGCGTAACGAAAATCCGTGAAGTTGCTGAGCGTGCGAAAAACACAGTCATCACCGATCAAAGTAAAGTGTTTAACACGGCTCGTGTTGAAGCTTTGGAGCTGGATAATCTAATCGAAGTGGCGCAGGCAACAATGATTGCCGCAGCGGCGCGTGAAGAAAGTCGGGGGGCTCATGCCCGTGACGACTTCCCCGAGCGCGATGATAAGAAGTGGTTGAAGCATTCGTTGTTTTACAGCGAAGGTCAGCGTCTTGATTACAAGCCGGTGCGTTTGAAACCGCTGACGGTGGAATCGTTTCCGCTTAAACCTCGCGTGTATTAAGGGAGCGTCGTGATGAAATTTAAAATCTACCGCTACAACCCAGATACTGACAAAGCGCCTTACATGCAGGATTACGACCTGACTTTTGAGGCGGGTGATGCGATGTTGCTGGATGCGCTAATGATGTTGCGCGAGCAAGACGACAGCATCGGCTTTCGTAAATCTTGTCGAGAAGGGGTGTGTGGTTCAGATGCGATGAATATCAATGGCCGTAATGGGTTGGCTTGCGTCACGCCTTTGTCTAGCTTGAAGCAACCGATCGTGATTCGACCGCTACCAGGCTTACCTGTGATTCGCGATTTGATCGTGGATATGTCGCAATTTTTCAAACAATATCATTCGATAAAACCTTATTTGGTGAATAACGATCCTCCACCAGAAACCGAGCGTTTGCAATCACCCAAAGATCGCGCCGAATTGGATGGTTTGTACGAGTGCATCTTGTGTGGTTGCTGCACAACTTCGTGCCCTTCTTTTTGGTGGAATCCCGATAAGTTTGTTGGCCCTGCGGGATTGTTACAGGCCTATCGCTTCATTGCGGATACGCGTGACCAAGCGACCGCTGAGCGCTTGGATAATTTAGAAGACCCCTATCGTTTGTTCCGTTGCCATACGATCATGAATTGTGTCGATGTCTGTCCCAAAGAGCTCAACCCAACCGAGGCGATTGGCAAGATTAAAGACATGATGGTTAAGCGCATCGTATGACGCATGATGCAGTGGAAGTCGCGCGTATGCGCTGGCGTTGTCGCCGCGGTTTGTTAGAGTTGGACATTGTATTGGGTCGTTTTGTAGAGTTGCGCTATACGGGATTGAGTGATGCGCAAAAAATTGATTTCGATGAATTGCTAGACTTTTCCGACAATGCGCTGTGGGATAGCATTACTGGAAAAGAACCCGTTGTGGATCAGAATAAAAAACTATTACTAAATATAATCAACGAATTGTAGATTTTTCAAGGTGGCTAAAAATGGATAAAAAACGTGTGGCAACGCTGACTTTAGATGATGGCCGCAGTATTGAGTTGCCTATCTTATCGGGCACTTTGGGGCCTGATGTATTGGATCTACATAATCTTTCCAAGCTAGGTGTGTTTACCTACGACCCCGCTTTTTTTTCGACCGCGAGTTGCTCTTCTTCGATTACGTTCATTGATGGAGACGAGGGCTTACTCTACTACCGTGGCTACCCTATTGAGCAACTTGCTGAGAAGTCAGACTTTCTCGAAGTGTGCTATTTGTTGTTGAATGGCGAGCTGCCAAATACAACGCAAAAAGTGGAATTCAAAAATCTGATCACGCATCACACGATGGTGCACGATCAGTTAGCACGATTTTTCAGCGGCTTCCGTCGCGATGCGCACCCAATGGCGGTTATGGTGGGTGTGGTGGGCGCGCTGTCAGCTTTTTATCATGATTCACTAGACATCAATAATGCGCATCATCGTGAGATTTCAGCGCATCGCTTATTGGCCAAAGTGCCGACCATCGCAGCGATGGCCTATAAATACAACATCGGCGAACCTTTCGTTTATCCAAAAAATAAATTCAGTTATGTAGAAAACTTTTTGTCGATGATGTTCGCCACGCCAGCGGAAGAGTATGTGCCTAACCCTGTGTTGGTGCGGGCCTTGGAGCGTATCTTCATCTTGCATGCAGACCACGAGCAGAATGCGTCAACATCCACGGTTCGCTTGGCGGGTTCGAGTGGCGCTAATCCTTTTGCATGTATCGCATCGGGTATTGCAGCGCTGTGGGGGCCTGCACACGGTGGCGCGAATGAGGCCGCGCTGAAAATGCTAGAAGAAATTGGTGATGTGTCACGCGTGAAAGAGTACGTGCAAGGCGTGAAAGATAAGAAGTACAAGTTGATGGGCTTCGGACATCGCGTTTATAAAAACATGGATCCAAGAGCCTCGGTGATGCGTCAAACCTGCTACGAAGTATTAAAAGAATTGAAACTCGAAAACAATAAATTATTTGAGTTGGCGATGGAGCTTGAAAAAACCGCGTTGAGTGATCCTTATTTCATCGAGCGCAAACTTTATCCAAATGTCGACTTCTACTCTGGCATCGTTCTCCGTGCGATTGGTATTCCGACCAATATGTTCACCGTGATTTTTGCTCTGTCGAGAACAATTGGTTGGGTGTCGCAGTGGAATGAAATGATTGCTGATGCGGAGCATAAAATTGGCCGCCCACGCCAACTCTATCAGGGGGCGGTTAAGCGCGACTTTGTTGCGGAGAGCAAGCGCTAGTTAATTGAATACACAAGATCGACAATCATAGATTGATAGAGGCCCCTTATGAATGAGCCAGTCAACTTTTTAAAGTTGATGCAGAGCAACTCCATGTTGTTCGGTGCCAATAATGTTTTTATCGAAGGGTTATACGAAGATTTTTTGCGTAGTCCCTCTAGTGTGTCAAATGAGTGGCGTGAATACTTTACTTCGCTAACGTCCACTTCGCAGACGCCGGATGTCGCGCATAGTCAGATTCAGCGTAGCTTTGCCGCGCTACCGAGTGCGAGTGCAACGACTTCTGCATCTCAATCAGATGAATCGCGTAAACAAGCCTCTGTGTTGCAGCTGATCAATGCGCATCGTTTTCTTGGTGTGCGCATTGCCGATCTTGACCCTCTGGCGCGGCATGCCAAACCGGAAATCGCAGAATTAAATCCTGCCTATTACAACCTCGGCGAAGCCGATATGGAGACCACCTTTAATACGGGCTCTCTCGTGGGTGGTGCGCGCATGACCTTGCGCGAAATTTTGCAACGCCTACATCGTATTTACTGCGGTAGTGTCGGCGCTGAATATATGTACATCAGTAGTGTGGCAGAGAAGCGTTGGCTTCAAGCCAAGCTCGAAGGCGCTGGCATGGAGTTGGATTATCCAGTCGAAACTAAGCGCCGCATATTGGAGCGGCTCACCGCTGCCGAAGGGCTGGAGCGTTACTTGCACACTAAATACGTTGGGCAAAAGCGCTTCTCATTAGAAGGTGGCGAAACGCTGATTCCGTTATGTGATCATCTGTTGAAACTCGCTGGAGCGCAGGGTGTGAAGGAAGCCGTTATCGGTATGGCGCATCGTGGTCGCTTAAATGTTTTGGTGAATACGCTGGGTAAAGTTCCTGCGATGCTGTTTGAGGAATTTGAAGGAATTCACCACAAGCACCTGACTTCTGGCGACGTTAAATACCATCAAGGATTCTCCTCTGACATTGGCACCCCCGGCGGTCCGTTGCACGTTACGCTGGCGTTTAATCCTTCCCATCTAGAAATTGTTAATCCGGTGGTCGAGGGCTCGGTGCGCGCGCGGCAGCATCACCGTGGGGATCATAAAGGCAATCAAGTGTTGCCAATTTTATTGCACGGCGATGCAGCCTTTGCCGGGCAGGGTGTGAATCAAGAGACATTCAATTTGTCGCAGACGCGCGGCTATCGCACCGGTGGCACGGTGCATATCGTCATCAATAATCAAATCGGCTTTACCACCTCTGATGCGCGCGATACCCGTTCTTCTTTGTATTGCACGGATGTAGCGAAAATTGTTGAAGCCCCCATCTTTCATGTTAATGCGGATGATCCAGAGGCGGTTCTCCGTGTCACCGAAATTGCTCTGGATTTTAGGATGCAGTTCAATCGCGATGTTGTGATCGACATGGTGTGTTTCCGTAAGTTAGGTCATAACGAACAAGATGAGCCGTTGGTGACCCAACCCTTTATGTATCGCTACGTGAATCAGCACCCCGGCACTCGCGCGCGCTATGCAAAGCGATTGGTTGAACAAGGGGTGTTGCAGGCGAATGAGCCAGAACAAATGATTGTCGATTATCGTCGCGCGATGGATGAGGGGCGTAATCCGATTCAGACGGTTGCCAATGATTACCAATATGGGCACACAGAAAGTTGGGCGAAGTTCAAAAACCCAGTGGCGTGGTATACGCCAGCGTTTACAGAGATCTCTGAGGACCGGTTGAAGCATCTTGCCCAACGATTAACCGATGTCCCCGAGAATTTCAAATTGCATTCCCGTGTCGAAAAAATCATCACAGACCGTATTGCGATGGGTAAAGGTGAATTGCCAATAGATTGGGGCATGGCGGAAAACCTTGCCTACGCAAGCTTAGTCACCGAAGGTTATCCAATTCGCTTATCGGGTGAAGATTGTGGACGAGGCACTTTCTTCCATCGTCATGCTGTACTCCATGATCAAAATCGCGTGCAGTATGATCAGGGTTATCACATTCCTCTGCAAAACATTGCACCGGAACAACGCGACTTTATTGTCATTGATTCCATTTTGTCGGAAGAGGCGGTGCTTGGTTTTGAGTACGGTTTCGCTACAGCAGAACCAAATTGCCTAACGATTTGGGAAGGACAGTTCGGCGATTTCGCTAACGGCGCTCAGGTGGTGATTGACCAGTTCATCACCTCTGGTGAAGCTAAGTGGGGCAGGCTTTGCGGGCTGGTAATGCTCTTGCCTCACGGCTACGAGGGACAAGGGCCGGAACACTCTTCAGGCCGTATCGAGCGTTATTTGCAGTTGTGTGCGGACTACAACATTCAGGTATGTGTACCATCTACCTCAGCGCAAATTTTCCACTTGTTGCGTCGCCAGATGTTGCGCCCTCTGCGGAAACCACTCATTGTGTTTACGCCCAAGAGTTTGCTACGCAGCAAAGATGCGGCATCACCTATGAGCGATTTTACAAAGGGGTATTTCCAAGCGATCATTCCTGAAGTGGATGAATTAGAGACAAGTAAAGTGCGGCGCATCATTGCCTGCAGTGGCAAAGTTTATTTCGATCTGCTCAAGGCGCGCCGTGAACGTGGCATTGCTGACATGGCTATCGTGAGGGTGGAGCAGCTTTACCCCTTCGCTCATGCAGATTTTGCCGCACAGATCGCGACATATCCGAATGCGACTGAGGTGGTGTGGTGTCAGGAAGAGCCGGGTAATCAGGGCGCATGGCATCGTATTCAACATTACTTGCTACGTCATATGCGCAAGGGCATGCGTCTCGATTACGCCTTGAGGCCTTCGTCGGCATCCCCCGCAGCCGGTTATCTCGCAGTACACAATGAGCAACAAAAAGCGGTGATTGATGCCGCGTTCCGTCCAGATCTAGATGTTAAAAATATGCCAGGAGCAAACCATGAGCATCATTGAAGTTAAAGTTCCACAACTCTCCGAATCCGTCTCTGAAGCGACATTGCTCACGTGGCATAAGAAAGTGGGTGATGCGGTAACTGAAGGCGAGAATTTGATCGACATTGAAACTGATAAGGTCGTGCTGGAACTTCCTGCGATTAAAAGCGGCGTGCTAACTAAGATCATTAAAAATAATGGCGAAAAAGTGGGCAGTGTCGAAGTGATTGCGCAGATTGATACCGATGCAGTTGCGCAAAACGCACCAGTGTCAGCACCAACGCAAGTGGCGAGCGCCGCTGCGGTTTCCCCCTCGGCACGCAAGTTGGCACACGCTCACGATGTTGATGCAGCAAGTTTGCAGGGTAGCGGCAAGCATGGGCTGGTCACTAAAGAGGATGTGTTGAGTGCCGTGCAGCAATCTGCTCCAGCCGCACAGAACGAACCCATCGTTGCGCCTTCTGGGAATCGTCCTGAGCAGCGCGTGCCAATGACACGTATTCGCCAGCGTATCGCCGAGCGTCTGCTGCAATCTCAAGCGAACGCCGCGATTCTCACGACATTTAATGAAGTGAATATGCAGCCGGTGATTGAGCTACGCAATAAATACAAAGACGCGTTTGAGAAAAAACATGGGGTGAAGTTGGGCTTTACTTCGTTCTTTGTGAAGGCGACGGTTTTGGCTTTGCAAAAATTTCCGATCGTGAATGCTTCGGTGGATGGCACGGACATCATCTACCACGGCTATTTCGATATTGGTGTGGCGATTGGCAGCGAGCGCGGTTTGGTGGTGCCAATCATTCGCGATGCAGATAAATTGTCGTTCGCTGATATTGAAAAGCGCATTGTAGATTTTGGAGCGCGCGCGAAAGACGGCAAGCTGAGTATGGAAGAGCTAACCGGCGGCACCTTTTCTATTACCAATGGGGGCGTATTCGGCTCGATGCTTTCTACGCCGATTATCAATCCACCACAAAGTGCGATTTTGGGTATTCACGCAACCAAAGATCGCCCTGTCGCAGAAAACGGGCAAGTGGTGATTCGTCCGATGAACTACCTTGCACTCTCATACGATCATCGCATTATTGATGGTCGGGAAGCCGTGCAGTTTTTAGGTACGATTAAAGAGGCGCTAGAGTTCCCCGGACGCGTATTGCTGGATTTATAAGATGAATAATTTTTGTGCCTATCGCATTTTTGAAGAAAACGGCAAATCACAAGGACATTTTGTTGACCTAACGCTTGATGATTTGGCAGCTGGCGAAGTCGTGATTCAAGCACACTATTCCAGCATCAATTACAAAGATGCGTTGGCGGCGACAGGCGCCGGAAAAGTGATCCGCAAATTTCCTTGCGTTGGCGGTATTGATGTTTCTGGCGTGGTCGCCAGTTCGACGGATGCGCGCTTTAAAGCGGGTGACGAAGTATTGGTTACGGGCTATGACATGGGCGTCGCTCACGATGGCGGTTACGCAGAGTATGTGCGAGTCCCTGCTGACTGGGTGGTTCCGCTACCGCAAGGTCTAACGTTGTTTGAAGCAATGGCGTTGGGTACAGCGGGCTTTACCGCGGGCTTAGCAATTCATCGTTTAGAACAGAACGAGCTTTCTCCCTCAAACGGTAAAGTGATCGTCACGGGTGCGACTGGTGGAGTGGGTAGTTTGGCAATTGCGATGTTGGCTCAACTGAGTTATCACGTGGTGGCAATGACAGGCAAAGAGAGTGAGCGCGATTATTTGCAATCGATCGGTGCGAGCGAAATTTTACTGCGCGGTGACGTTGATTTAAAGAGCACTCGTCCGCTTGAGAAATCGCAGTGGGCTGGTGCTTTGGATGGTGTAGGTGGCGATACATTGGCTTGGTTGGCCCGCACGATGCAACAGGATGGTGCGATAGCCAGTTATGGCAATGCGGCAGGTGTTGAATTGCATACGACAGTTTTCCCCTTCATTTTGCGTGGCGTGAAATTGCTAGGTGTTGATTCAGCAGCTACTAAAATGCTTTTGCGCCAAAAAATATGGCAACGCTTGGCCACGGATTTGCACCCTAAACAGCTGGGTGATATTTCGCAACAGATTGATTTTGTTGAGTTACCTGAATTTTTCCCGAAACTATTGCAAGGCGCGGCACGCGGTCGATATGTGGTGAAAATCATGTCAACGCTAAATAGAAATGTCCTCTTTTCTGCAAAGTAGAAATGTCCGGTGTG
>JBAXEJ010000075.1:0-9536 GCA_037140475.1 Gallionellaceae bacterium | reverse complement strand
CCCCCCTAACCTTGCTCCCCGCACTGCCTATCCCGCCCAATTCGCCGCGCCGTGCCCCTACACCCTCAACTTGCTCACCGCACTGCCTACCCCGCCCAATTCGGCGCGCCGTGCCCCTACACCCATCAAACCCTAAACTTGCTCACTGCACTTTGCAGTTCGCGCGCCAATCCATTCAAGCGCAGCACACCTTGTTCGGACTGCGCCGTGGCGGCAAAATTTTCTTCGGCCATCTGCGCGATGCTTTCTACGTTGCGGGCAATTTCGTTGCTAGCAATGCTTTGCTCAGAAACCGCAGCAGCAATGTCATTCACCCCGGCAGTCGATTTCTCTACTGCGACGCCTGCTTCTTGCAACACTTGAGACACCTCATCCACATGGCGCTGGGTGGCTTGCAGTGACACGAGCCCTTGCTGCACCGATTTTTCAACCGAGGTGGATTGGTCTTCCAATGACTTGGTGATGTTGTCGATTTCGTTAGCCGACTGTGCAGATTTTTCAGCGAGTTTGCGCACCTCATCGGCCACCACCGCGAAACCTCGACCTTGTTCGCCGGCACGCGCTGCTTCAATCGCCGCATTCAATGCGAGCAAATTGGTTTGATCGGCGATGTCTTTAACCTGTTGTGTCATACCGGCAATGGTGCGAGCGCTGGTAATAAATTCGCTCACTGCGCTGGCAATTTCTTTCACCGTTGACTCGATCTGACCGACGTCTTTAATCATTTTGTCGGTGCTGTTATTGCCTGCACGGGTTTTTTCTAAACTGTGCTCGGAGAGCTTACGCACTTCGTTGGTGTTGTCTGACACCGAGGAAATGCTCACCGTCATTTCTTCTACAGCCGCCGCAGTGGCTGCCGCTGAGCTACTCTGCGATTCTGAACCGCTCGTAATTTGTGCTGAAGTTGTAGAAAGCTCGGTGGCAGTAGCAATCACGCTATCTGCACTGTGCACCACCTGCTCAATCACTTTTCTAAAACTATCTAGCAAAGCGTTATAGGCCATCGCCGATTGGGCGATTTCATCTGTACCATGCACCGACACATAGCGGGTCAAATTTCCATCGGCGGCAGTACGTGTCATCACATCGCGCATATCCCCGGTGGAGCGGGATACGCCGGAGATGATGGAATAGCCCAAGCCGCCGCCCAACACCGCGCCCGCCAACATCAGCGTGATCGAAAGCATGCGCGTCGTTTTATAGGTAGCCGCAGCATCTTCATTGGTCTCTTTAGCCTCATCCTCCTGTAGCTTGATCAACGCATCGAGCGCATCTTTCATCGGGCCGTACAGGGGACGGATGTGCTGCACTTGAATGCGCTTGATCTCGTCGATATTTCCGGCCTGCATTGCTGCCTCTGCTGGCTTGAGACCTTCATCCACAAATTTCATGCGTGCGGCGGCAAATTTATCCACCAGCACTTTATCGCCATCAGACAGCGGAGTTTTCATATAGGCGTCCCATTGCTTCTGGATAGCCGCCCGATTTTCCTCGATCTCTTTGATATCTTCGGCGATGTGTTCGGGCTGTATCACCGCATTGGCAATCGCAATGCGGTTGCGCAAATTCTTGCGGGCGATGTCGTTCAGCTGCACGATCGGAATCAGATTATTGTCGTACGTGCCCTGCATGCCCGCATCCGCATGACTGGTGGCATACATGCCCAAACCACCGATCACCATAGACATGGTCAACAGTAGCGCTACCAACATAATCAAACGCATCTTGATCGTCATATTGTTTAACATATTCATTCTCCAAATTTATGATGGGAGATCGTGGTCAGGTTTTGCCTCGACATATCGCCCCGCAATACTTCTATTTAAAACTACAAACCTACAACTCCATCTTCCGAATACCCGCTAATTTCTCGTTCATTAACAAGTTCTATGTAGGGTGCGTTTAACGCACCCTGGTGCATAGAATGCACCCTAAACCTTAAACCGTCCCACGCTGCTCTTCAGTGCCTGAGCCAGCCGCTCCATGCCCTGCACGGCTTCTACCGTGCGCTGTACGGCGGCGTTATTGCCCTCGGCCATGGTGGCGATGTTTTCCACATTGCGCGCGATCTCGTGACTGCTCTGCTTCTGCTCGTTCACCGAATTGGTGATGTTGTCTACACCCGCATTGACGCCGTTCACCGATTCGTTGGCCTGCGCCAATACAGTAGCGACGCTTTGAATATGAGCCTGGCTGGTTTGCAACGATTGCAGACCGCTTTGCACGCTACGTTCCACTTGCTCGCTTTGGTCGCCCAGCGCTTTGGTCACTTCGTCGATCTGGCTGGCAGACTGTGCCGATTTTTCGGCCAGCTTGCGCACTTCGTCCGCCACCACCGCAAAACCGCGTCCCTGCTCTCCGGCACGCGCCGCCTCGATGGCGGCATTCAACGCCAAGAGATTGGTTTGCTCGGCAATGTCGCGCACTTGTTGCGTCATGCTAGTAATGCTTTGTGCGCTAACCACAAAGGCTTGTACTGACTCCGCCATTTGTTTAACTGCACTTTCTACTTGGTTGATCTCGCCCATCATCTGCTTTAGATTATCTTGGCCGCTATTGGCGCGCCTTAAACTTTCTTGCGATAGGCCGGCCACCTCTTTGGTCGCATCGGCAACCGCAGCAATGCTTGTGCTCATTTGCTCTACCGCGCCCGCGGTGTTACTTGCAGCATCACTTTGGCGCTGAGAGTTTTCGGCCACTTGATTGGCATTGGATGAAAGTTGCTGCGCTGCACTGGTTACTTCGCTGGCATGGCCATGCACTTCGCGCACGATCTGCTGGAAGTTGTCCACCAGCGAGTTAAACACCCCGGCCATGCGGCCAATTTCATCGCCGCTCGTGATAGGCGCACGCTTGGACAAATCGCCATTCGCCTTAATTTCTAGCATGGTTTTTTCTAGTTCGTTGGCAGGGTCAGTGACATTTTTTATCAATGCGCCAATCATGAAGAACAGTAACACTTGCAATCCAATTTGGCCGCCCCACAGCGTGTAATTCAGCCTTTCCAAAGCATGCTTTTCCGCTTCTAAATTGAGCGTCAGGCTGACCGCGCCATTCATGGTGCCTTCAGGTACGACGTGACAAGTTAAGCAGTTGGTGCCGTGAAAATTTTGGCTGGCTGCAATGGGCACAACGATTCGTAAGCTATGCACACTGCCATCGACAATTTTCTTTTGCACGACGTTACTACTCATCGCCGTATTATCGAGTTCATCTGCTTTATTTTCTTCGGGCAGGCCAGGTCCAAATACATCAGAGATTGCTTTACCGCGCACGACGTGAAAATCAAGCACGCCATCTTGGCCTGCCATTTTTTGAATGAAGGTTTTACGCGCCTCTGCATCAGAGATCGTGCCACTCAGCATCATGCCGTTTAGTGCCAAGAATGATTGCATTGCGCTATTACGCGCGCTTTCTTCTGCGCTGTGATTCATCTTGGATTCAAATTGCCCCATTAGCCAAACCTGAGCAATGCTCAGCACCACGAACAAAGCAGCCTGAATAGGGATTTGTAATTTGTTGCGCAATGAGAGTCCATACCACCATGCGTTCATTTTTTGCTCCTTCGTTCTTTAAACTTTAAAGTGCGCTACGCTATTTCTTAGCGCTTCAGCTACGTTTTCCATTTTGCCCACTGTCTGCATTGATCCTTGCACGGCATTATGGGTTTCACCTGCCATGCTGGCGATGCTTTCAATATTGCGGGCGATCTGTTCGCTGGTGATTTTTTGCTCATTCACCGAGGAGTTAATATCACCTACCCCTGCGTTTACGCTAGTCACCACCGCGCTAGCTTCTTCTAAAACGTCTGTCACTTCTTGTATATGCTTTTGGCTGCTTTGCAATGCCATCAAACCACTTTGCACATTACGTTCAACATCACTGCTTTGCTCGCCCAGTTTGCGCGTCACTTCATCAATTTGCATTGCTGACTGGGCGGATTTCTCTGCCAGTTTACGCACCTCGTCTGCCACCACCGCGAACCCGCGACCCTGTTCACCCGCACGGGCTGCCTCGATTGCCGCGTTCAACGCCAGCAGGTTTGTCTGTTCTGCAATGTCACGCACCTGTTGTGTCATGCTCGTAATACTGGCGGTACTTTTCAAAAATTCGCTTACTGAGTCGGCCATCATACGAACGGCTTTTTGCGACTTGGGCGATTTCGCCTACCATCTCGTTCATGCTCACTAAACCTTGGTCTGCACGCTCCATACTTTCGGTAAAAAGTTTGGCCACGCGGGAGGCGTTGCCTGCAACCGAGGCGATACTAGTCAGCATTTTTTCAACTTGCTGTACGGTACTGTCGGCGGCTTCGGTTTGTCGTTGCGATGCCGATACGATTTTGCTGGTGTCGGAGGCTAGGCCATGAGCAGAGTCGACCACTTGCTTTGCATAGCCGTGCATTTGTCCAACGATCCCTTGAAAGTTGCCTGCTAAGGCATTAAAGGCTGCGCTTGCTTGGCCAATTTCATCACTGTTATGTACTAGCAGACGCTTGGTAAGATCGCCGTCTTCCTGCATTTTTGTCATCAATTCCTGCACTTCTTTAGCCGGTGCAATGGCGCGGTCAATAATCCAACCGATCATGAAAAACAAAAATATCTGCACAGCAACTTGAATGCCCCACAGCCACATGTTGGCTGTCTTTAGCAAAGCGAATTCGTCTTGCAGGTTAAGGCTAATGCTTGCCGCACCATTGACCGTCCCCTCAGGCACGATGTGGCATTGCAAGCAGTTTGTGCCGCGAAAATCTGACTTAGCTATAAATGGAACGATGACTCGCATGATGTCTTTACCATTTTCATGGCTGATCTCGCTTTGCACTTTTCCTGTGTCTAAGGTGAGCTTGTCTAAGTTATCCACGGGCTGCTCTTCGGGTAAGCCTGGGCCAAACTGATCAGCTACCGGCTTGTTACGGATCACACGTAGTTCTGTAATTTTGTCAGACGAACCCATTTTTTTAACATAGAGTTTGCGCTGGTCAGTATCACTGATGGTTCCATTAATCATCAGCATGTTCAGCCCGTTGATTACGCCATCAGCAGTCACCACTGCTTTACCTTTTGCCTCAAGTAGCACGCGGTTTTCAAATTGATCAGAGGCCCAACGCTGGGCACTCACCATAATGATCACTAAGATCAGTTGGATTGGTATTTCCAGCTTGTGCTTGAGACTTAGCTTGCTCCACCACTGTGTCATTTTGACGTCCTCATTTTAGGGCTTTTCACACCCTTCCCTCATCTAGCTTCTATAACGGCATCTTTTTTTATTTCTTTAATCTTTTCAATCTAGATAGCAGAGGTTTTATATTTACAGGGTTAACTTTATCGTGTTTCTCGTTGTGTTAATGCAGGGAATAGAGCGAGTTTTCTGTGCTACTCCGTTTTTTATTGGTTTTGGTAGGGGCACGGCGCGCCGTGCCCGTACTGGGGCGGTGCGGGGCGGGCCACGGCGCGCCGTGCCCCTACGAAACAATGCGTTCGCCAGGGGCCAATCGAAAGAGTTTTTATTTAATGTGCGGCAGGCGCGGCTGCAGGCGCAGCCCGGATAGGACTTAAGTTTGCTTTTGCATCACCATTTTCGGCATCTAACTCTACCGTGCCACCATCATGCTGAGCGGCTTCTTCGGCTTTTTTATTCATCACGATAATGCTGATGCGACGGTTTACCGGATTAAATGGGTCTGTTTTATCAAACAGAACTGCCGACGACAAACCCACCACGCGCACGACTTTGGCTTCATCCATGCCGCCCACTGTTAGCTCCCGGCGCGAGGCGTTGGCACGGTCTGCGGAAAGATCCCAGTTGCTAAACCCTCTACGATCAGAAGAATATGGTTGCGCGTCAGTATGGCCACTAAGGCTGACCTTATTTGGCAATTGATTCAAGGTGTTACCAATTTCCTGCAAAATTTCTTTGGTGTAAGGCTCTAGCTCAGATTTACCAATCTTAAACATGGGGCGACTTTTTTCGTCGACGATTTGAATGCGCAAACCTTCGCTAGTGATGTCGAGCAAGATTTGGTTTTTGAATTGTTCTAGCTTGGAATTCTTGTTGATGGCGCTCTCAATTTTTTCTTTGAGCTCTTTCAACTTGGCCATCTCTTGATCTTTCTCCAACTGCTTCAGCGCCTCGGTGGCCTGTTTGAGATTGATCATCTTTTTAGGATCTTCAACGTTGGTCTTTTTCTCTTGCCCATCCACGCGAGTGAGGTCTTTACCGCCGCCTTTAATCACGCTGGTGGCATCTCCACTGCCGTCACCGCCCAGCATTGCAACCAGGAGCGGTGTTTTGAAGTATTCGGCAATTCCCTGTAAATCACCTTTAGCCGTCGAGCCAAGCAACCACATCAATAAGAAGAACGCCATCATCGCTGTTACGAAGTCGGCGTAAGCAATTTTCCAAGCGCCGCCGTGGGCGCCCGCCGCGACCTTTTTGATGCGTTTGATAACTATTGGGCGTTTATCATCTGCCATGCTTTTGCTCCGTTGCTTGTTCGTTCATGGCGTGATTAACGCTTTTGTTTTACGTGCTCTTCGAGTTCAGCGAAACTTGGACGATCAGTTGAAACAAGTGCCTTACGGCCAAATTCCACTGCCATTGCAGGCGCGTAACCGTTGAGGTTGGCCAGCAAGGTAATCTTGATGGTTTGGAACATCTTGGTCGATTCGTCCGCTTTTTGTTCTAGCGTACTGGCCAGTGGACCCACGAAGCCATAAGCCAACAAGATACCCAAGAATGTACCCACCAGCGCGTGCGCAATCAAGATACCCAATTCCGCAGGCGGAATACCCACTGACTCCATGGTGTGCACCACGCCCATCACCGCCGCCACAATACCGAAAGCTGGCATACCATCTCCGAGCTTGGCAACGCAATGTGAAGGAAGCAAGGCTTCGTGGTGGTGCGTTTCAATTTCAACATCCATGAGGTTTTCAATTTCCATTGCGTTGAGGTTACCGCTGACCATGATGCGTAGGTAGTCAGTCATAAATTCAACAACGTGGTGGTCATGAGCAATCTTGGGGTATTTAGCAAAAATTGGACTTTCGTGAGGGCGCTCAACATCGCCTTCGATGGACATCAAGCCTTCTTTACGCACTTTGCCGAGTAGCTCATACAACAGCGCCATCAGTTCCATGTATGAAGCTTTGTTGTACTTCGATCCTTTAAATACGGTCGGCAGTGCTTTCAGCGTTGCCTTTACTGCAGGCATGGTATTGCCCACCGCAAATGCGCCAAAAGCTGCGCCGGCAATCATCAATACCTCAATGGGTTGCCACAAGCCGCCCAGGTGTCCACCTGCCATTGCATAGCCGCCGAACACACTGCCGACGACCATGATATAACCAATAATAATTAACATAACTCAGGCTCCATTCAGTCTGCACACTTGATTTTAATTGGGGTTAGCAGCTCGTTACGATTTATTTCTTGTGGCAAAAAAATTCGTTTTTGTTTATCCGGTTGTTCAATTTCGCTTCAATATTCTGTCATCTACACATTAAATTGCCAATTTTTTGGCAGCAACGTTCGCAATATACACTTTGCTTAGCGCTACCGTCTGTAGTGTTGCGCGTTTTTATCGTTTTTTCTGAGCATTTTGCTCAAGAAAATTTTGGTTCACTTATCCTGTTATCTGCCTCTATTCTGCTCGCAGCAGTCACTTTTCCGAATAAGTGCTTGTCTATTTTTTGCGTAAGAATTTATCCTACTCTTTGGCTTTTACAATTTTGGGGCAACGCTAAAACTCACCCCCAAAGTGCTTTAACATGTGCAACATATTAGCGGCCTTATCCAGCGTTTCTTGATACTCCGCATCAACATTTGAGTCGGCCACAATACCGCCTCCCACTGAAAACTTGATCTCGCCCTGCTCATAGGTGAGTGTGCGAATGGCGATACTGGTGTCCATGTTGCCGTCCCAACCAATGTAGCCGATTGCGCCGCAATAAATTTCGCGTCGTTGCGGCTCAAGTTGCTCGATGATTTCCATCGCTCTTTTTTTGGGTGCGCCGGTAATAGATCCGCCCGGAAAGCAATTCTTAAATAACGAGAGCGCATCTTGCTCGGGCTTGAGCCTCCCTGTAATGGTGCTGACGAGGTGATGCACATTGGCATAGCTCTCGATTTCAAACATTTTTTTCACGACTACGCTACTGCGTTGGCAGCTCTTACTCAGGTCGTTGCGTAGCAAATCGACGATCATTAAATTTTCTGCGCGATCTTTTGCGTTATTTTTTAAGTCTTGTTTGAATTGCTCATCCTGTTGCTCATTCATTCCACGTTGGCGCGTCCCTTTGATGGGTTTAGTTTCAACCTTGCGATCGTTCAGTTGCAAAAACTTTTCGGGAGATGCACTCAGGATTTGCATTCCCGGCAAATTCATAAAAGCCGAATAAGGCGCGGGGCTGATCTCACGCAATTTTAAATATGCGGCTAAGGCGTCCCCACTTGCTTGCATAATAAAAGTTTGCGCTAAATTTACTTGGTAACAATCCCCCGCATTCAGGTAGTTGTGTATTTGGGTGAACGCTGCGCCGTATTCCTGGCGCGTCAAATTTGCGTGAATTTTTCCTGAAATATGGAAGTTGGAGATCTGTTGAGGAGTGCCTTGTCTTAGTCGCTGCAGCACGCTTAACAACTTTTCCGCTGTTTGTGGAGACGTATTTTCTGATAGTAGGCGTGCTGTTTTTTCTTGATGGTCTATGACGATTGCCCAGTCATATATACCGATGGCCATTTCAGGTATTTGGCCCCGGTCAACATTTCGTGCCGGAAAATTTATCCAACGACGTGACAAATCATAAGACCAATAGCCCACTGCGCCACCCGAAAATGGTACAGCACCTCCCTGAATACGATGCTTGCTCAACTCGTTACGCAAAATATCTAAAGGGTCTTGCTGGGAAGTCTGCGTCGAATCTGCCGTGGTTATTTCGGTTACTTCGCCCCGTGTCACCACGGTGCAAATGGGATCCGCGACCAAAATATCAAAACGATCTCTGCCGCCGCTATCTAGCCAGATTGCCCACGGAAGGTCAGCGATGGCAGAAAAATAGCTCGCAGCGCCACGATCGTATTGAACGAGCTCGTTATAACCCATTGATTATTTTGAATAAAAGATTTTAGCGTTCAACGAATCGAGCGGGAACAGCCAACCTGCCGCACAACACGGCGATCACTATTCCCACTTTTTCACTTTGGACAGGCGAGCTTAAAGCGCTGTTAATTACTCAGCATAGCCACCAACCCTCAGCGTAAAAAGTTCGCGTAGAGCTCGATTAACTGAACCGTGATTCAGCCCCAAAACAGGGGCCGCCTCACAGCCTTTCCGACATTAACTTGGCTTGCTGATGCCTGGAGTCGGGAAAGGCCAAGTTGCAGCTGGACGCACTGGAGCAGGAGCAGATGGAGCAACGACTGCTACTGGCTTTGCTGCCTCAACTTTAGCCGCTGGCTTAGCTGCTACTTTTTTAGCTGCTGGCTTAGCTGCGGCTTTTTTAGCTGCTGGCTTAGCTGCTACTTTTTTAGCT
>JBAXEJ010000074.1:0-9582 GCA_037140475.1 Gallionellaceae bacterium | reverse complement strand
CCAATGATAGTGTGCACTACGCATGTGAAAGTAGGTCATCGTCAGACTCCTATAAAGTAAAAAGCCCCTCCAGTAATGGTGGGGCTTTTTACTTTGGGTTAAAGGAATCTTTCTTTTTGAACAATGATTGCTATTAAAAAGCAAAACAATTGCGCTAGGTTATTTATATTCGCCTACATTTTTAGCTGAATTGTCGTGGTGGTGAGTGGGGTGCTGGCCATAGGCTTTGGCAAAGACACCCGCCTCATTTTTCTTAGTGGAGTGCTCTGGCTCGCTGAGATTATGTTGTTGTACGTCTTCGCAATAATAGACGACTGCCTTGAAAAGCCTCCGTAATAAACTTTCTCTGAACTGGAAGCCTTCTTTAATCAAGGCACACTCCAACCCTTCGTGAGTGTAATGTTCAATGCTATAACTAATAATCAGGACGGTTGGATCATCTCCCCGCTGAACCTTTAAATAGTCCATGCTACTAAGCAGCAAATAAGCTTGTTCTACTTGCTCCGGCGGAGTGTCTTTAAAGAAAAGCTTTCTTCTTTTTTGCAGTTCAAATGGATTATTCATGGCTTACTTTCCTTGAAGAATATTCATGCCTTTAAGTAAGTTAATTGCCTGATTTAATTGATAATCATTTTTTGAGCCAAATTCGGAAATCTCTGTTTTTGGCGCGTCAGTATCTTTCGGTTTTGGTGTGGATTTTACAGAAGGCTTACCTACTGTTGTTTCACTAGATTTGTTTTCGGGTGCCTGATCATTACTCAAATGACGGTCTAAATCCGCTTCACGTAAACGGAATGCAGCGTCTGAAGCGGCCGTGGCAGGATCTTCAACAATGATGTCTGGGATGATGCCTTTTGCCTGAATAGAGCGCCCACTCGGTGTGTAGTAGCGTGCGGTGGTGAGTTTAATGGCTGTGTTATTTCCAAGAGGGAGAATGGTTTGTACTGACCCTTTGCCAAAGGATTGAGTGCCCATAATGACAGCGCGTTTATGATCTTGCAGTGCTCCGGCAACAATTTCAGAAGCTGAGGCGGAGCCGCCATTGACCAAGACAACCATAGGCAAGCTCTTAAAAGTGGCAGGCACATTCTTTAAGTAATCACTCGAGCCACTTCCACGAAGATAGTTTTCTGGGTTCGCAGTTAGACGCATTTGGGCATCGTCAGTGCGGCCTTCAGTGTAAACAACCAGTGAGTCTTTCGGCAAAAAAGCTGCGGAAACGCCAACCGCTGCAGTCAACAAACCACCTGGATCATTACGTAGGTCAAGAATGACTCCTTTCAAGTTACCGTCACTTTGTTTGAGCAGTGTATCCAGTGCAGTTGCGAGATTTTCTCCGGTATGCTCTTGGAATTGTGTGATCCGCACAAAAGCGTAACCAGAATCGACTAGCTTAGGTTTGACACTTTGAACTTTAATAACCGCGCGGATGACTGTAATGCTGATTGGTTTGGTTTCACCTTTGCGAACGATGGTTAGGATGATTTTGCTGCCCGGCTTTCCGCGCATGCGTTTAACCGCATCGTTAAGGGTTAGGCCTTTAACGAGGGTGTCATCCAATTTGATGATCAAATCGCCGCTCTTAATGCCTGCGTGATAGGCAGGCGTATCTTCAATAGGGGAGATTACTTTAACTAGGCCGTCGTCCATGCCAACTTCAATTCCCAACCCTCCGAATTCTCCTTGGGTGCCAACCTGGAGCTCTTTAAAGCCTTCGGCATCCAAATAGGAGGAGTGTGGATCCAAACCGCTCAACATGCCGTTAATGGCTTCAGTGATGAGTTTTTTATCGGAAACTGGTTCCACATAGTCACTCTTAATACGTCCAAACACTTCTGAAAATGCTCGCAATTCCTCAATGGGCAGCGGTGTTGAAGTGTCTTTTTCTGCACTCGCAGAAAAATGCAAGCTGACAAACACCCCAGCGACTAGACCGATTGCAACCAAGCCAAATTTTTCTATTCCACTACGCATACTGAACCTTTCAAAAAAACTTTATCGTGCAACCCATTTCATTGGGTCTAAAGGAATTCCTTCGTGACGTAACTCAAAGTATAAACCGGATTCTTCGTTGCCGCCGCTGTCGCCAACTGAGCTGATGGTTTCGCCGCCCTTAACCGTATCGCCAACCCGTTTAAAAATTGATTCGTTATAACCATACAAACTCATGTAACCCTTGCCATGATCAACAATTAGCATGTTACCAAAGCCACGTAGCCAATCGGCAAATACCACCCTACCGGCAGCGACCGCCTTAACAGGCTGGCTGGGACTAGCGCGTAAAAATAATCCTTTCCACTGTACGGTGCTTTCAGGGCGTGTGCTACCAAATTTATTTGTAATGTCGCCTTTAACGGGAAGTGCTAGCCTGCCTTTTAATTCTTGGAATGGCTTTCCGTCAAAAATGCTGCTGGGTAGCGCTTCATTGCGGGCAATATTTTTTTCTTGCGGACGAGAAAGCATTTTCGAAAGCCTCTCGATTAACTTCGAAAGCCGATTCTCGTCTCTTTGCAAGCGGCCCATCTCGCGCCTTTGTTGCTTAAGTTGTAGCGCAACCTTAGTTAGGGTTTGTTGCCTCAGGCGCTTTTCATTATCGAGAGTTTTGCGCTGGGAACGCTCATCGTCTTGTAGCGTCGCAATTTCAACTGCTTTATCTCGGGTCTGCAAGGTGACGTCATGTAATTTGTTGAGGTTATCACGCATAGTTTTTAGCCATGCAGCGCGGCTACGGGCGATGTAATCGTAGTAATGAAGTTCGCGTGCAACTTGATTGGGATCGTGGTTATTGAGCAAAAGCTTTAGGTACTCTTGCTTGCCTCCGAGATACTGTTGATAAAGCAACTTGCTTAATAATGACTGCTCGTCACGGATACTTTTTTCTAATTGTTTGGACTGCTTTTGTAATTGGCTCAATGAATGACTGGCTTCATTCTGTTGTTGAGCCAAATCATTCAGCTTTCGATTGCTATCACTAATCGATAGCTCAGATTCTCGTAAGGCATCAGCCGCTTCTGATTTGGATTCATTGGTTTTATCAAAATCATGTTTAAGCGCATTGATGCGATTACGCAAATTTTCAAGTTGCTCTTGCTCAGAAGAATGCGCGCTACTGCTAATGAGTAGAGACGAGCAAAGTAAAAGTTGAATCAGTAGTGTCACAAAAGGTTGATAAGCGATTTGCCAGTCATTTCTTTGGGTTGTGGAAGCCCCATCATGGCAAGTAATGTGGGCGCTACATCTTGGAGTGCACCGGTATCCGCAAGCTTTGCGTGACGACCAACATAGATGAATGGCACTAGATTAAGCGTGTGAGCGGTGTGCGCTTGCTCAGTTGTGCGATCAAGCATTTGCTCGGCATTGCCGTGATCAGCCGTAATGATTACCTCACCCCCGCACTCCAGCATTGCCTTGACGATGCGTCCAACACAAGTGTCAAGGGTCTCAATTGCTTTAACGGCTGCCGACATGTCGCCGCTGTGCCCTACCATGTCGCCGTTGGCATAGTTGCAAAGAATAGCCTGGTATTGTTTTGTTCGAATCGCGGCTTCTAATTTATCAGTGACCTCGAAGGCACTCATCTCAGGCTGTAAGTCGTAGGTTGCCACTTTTGGCGAGGGTACTAGTATGCGATCTTCGCCCGGATTAGGTTGTTCAATACCGCCATTCATAAAATAAGTGACGTGAGCATACTTTTCAGTTTCAGCAATGCGTAGCTGTTTGAGACCAAGATTACCGAGGTATTCACCGAAACCATTGTGGATGGACGTTGGATCATAGGCCGTAGGTAAGTGAAACTCCTCGCCATAGCTGCTTAAGGTGGTGAAATTGGCGAGCTTGGGGAAGCGAGTTCGCACAAAGCTATCAAATTTTTCATCGGTCAGTGCACGAGTAATTTCACGTGCGCGGTCAGCACGGAAATTCATAAACACAGCCACATCGCCATCTTGCATCACAGTGGGCTCAGCAATAACGGTCGCCTGCACGAATTCGTCATTTTCACCGCGGGCATAGGCTTGCGCTAAACCAGTAGCAGCATCGGGAGCCGTGAATGGGGCTTTGCCCAGCGTGAGCATATCGTAGGCAATTTGTACGCGATCCCAGCGATTGTCCCGATCCATACCAAAGAAACGGCCACTAATCGTAGCGATACGCCCCACTCCGAGTGCATCACATTTATTCTGCAGCAGTGCCAATGACTGTGCCGCGCTACGCGGAGGCGTATCACGACCATCAAGGAAAGCGTGTACGACAACCTTCTTCAAATCGGCGCGAGCCGCCAATTCGAGCATGGCGTGGATGTGTAGCTCATGGCTATGAACGCCACCGGGTGAAAGCAGACCAAGAATATGTAAGGTGGACTTGTTGGTTTTAGCTGTCGCTACCGCTGTGATTAGCGCGGGGTTGGTAAAAAAACTGCCGTCTTCAACAGCCACATCTACCCTTGTGAGATCCTGATAAACGATACGGCCAGCACCAATGTTGAGGTGACCTACTTCAGAATTCCCCATTTGTCCGCGAGGTAAGCCGACATGCAGCTCAGAGGCGTTAATTAATGTGTGAGGATAAGTGTTCCACAGTCGATCCCAGTTCGGTTTGCGTGCCAAAGCAACCGCATTGTGATCAGTATCCTCACGATAGCCAAAGCCATCTAAAATGAGTAGCAGGACGGGCGTAATGTTCATAATCTTGGACTCTCATAAAATTTTTTACTGAGCGAAGCGATGAAATATTAGATTATGCTAATATTTTAGGTTCGATACTCAATACGTTGAGCTTCATTTTAGCTGATATTGATGTACCGTATAACCTTGGCGAGCATAAAGATGAGAGAAGAAATGACAGTTAATTTAATCGACAAAGACGAAGATATTATGTTGGCCTCAATGGCTATGAAAGCGATTGCGCATCCATTACGTTTGAAAATTCTATGCATATTGGGTGAAAACGAACTTAGCGTGCAAGAAATTGTTGATAACGTAGGAACATCGCAAAGCAACATCTCACAACATTTGGCTATCTTGCGCGAAAAAGAAGTATTGGCGACACGCAAAGAAGCCAATAAAGTTTATTACAGAATAGGTGACCCACGTACTCTCAAGTTGGTGGGCATGATGCGGGACGTATTTTGCAGTATTTAATGTTTGGCCATCACTAAGGTAAGAAGATGATTGACTCCATATTTATTGCGAAAAACGACAGCCAAGCGCTTGAGTTGCTGCCGCAGATGGCTAACCGGCACGGGCTGATTACCGGTGCAACAGGAACTGGAAAAACAGTCACCCTTCAGACTTTAGCGGAGGGCTTTAGTCGAATTGGTGTGCCGGTATTTATGTCGGACATCAAAGGTGATCTATCCGGAATTTCCAAAATAGGGGGAGGCAACGCCAAGGTAGATGCACGAGTTGAGCAGCTAAAGCTGGATGATTTTATACATCAAGCCTATCCAGTAACGTTTTGGGATGTATTCGGTGAAATGGGTCATCCCGTTCGCGCTACCATTTCAGACATGGGGCCAATGTTGTTGGGGCGCATGCTGAATCTGAATGACACACAGCAAGGCGTACTGACATTAATCTTTAAGATCGCTGATGACAGCGGCATGTTGTTGCTTGATTTCAAAGATCTGCGAGCGATGGTGCAGTACGTGGGTGACAACGCCAAAACATTCACTACCGAGTACGGCAATATTTCAACCGCGAGTATCGGGGCGATTCAGCGTGGTTTGCTAGAGCTGGAGAGCCAAGGCGCGGAGCAGTTTTTTGGCGAGCCTATGCTGAATATTGACGATTTGATGCAGGCCGATAGCAAAGGTGCAGGAATGGTCAATATTCTCGCTGCAGATAAATTAATGCAGTCACCCAAAGTTTATTCGACATTATTGCTATGGCTCCTGTCCGAGCTATTTGAAAATCTGCCAGAAGCGGGAGATCTTGAAAAGCCTAAATTGGTCTTCTTTTTTGATGAAGCGCATTTGTTGTTTAGTGATGCGCCCACAGCGCTGATCGACAAAATTGAGCAGGTGGTGAGACTCATTCGCTCCAAGGGCGTAGGCGTGTATTTCGTTACGCAAAATCCGGCCGATGTGCCAGATAAAATTTTGGGGCAGTTGGGTAATCGTGTGCAACATGCTTTACGTGCATTTTCAGCGCGAGATCAAAAAGCCGTGCGCGCTGCAGCAGAAACCATGCGTGACAATTCAGCATTAGATGAGCAAGCGGCGATTACCGATTTGGGTGTTGGCGAGGCGTTGGTTTCACTACTTGATGAAAAGGGCCGGCCGGCAATTGTTGAGCGTGCTTTTATTGTGCCCCCGCAGGCCCAAATTGGCCCGATCACAGCCTCCGAGAGGGCTGCGATTATTAAGTCATCATTGCTGGCGGGACACTACGAAGCTATTGTTGATCGTGAATCAGCCTATGAAAAGTTGCAAGGACGAGCAGTGCAAAAACAAGCGGCTGCTGAAGTGTCTCAGGCCAGTGGCGGTTTCGGTGATATGTTGGGCAGCGTGCTCGGCGGGGCAAGTACAGGTGCGGGATCGCGCCGTCAGGGCGCCGGAGAGGCGCTTGTAAAAAGTGTGGTACGCACGATTGGTTCGGAGCTGGGGCGGCAAATTGTCAGAGGGGTATTGGGCTCGATATTAGGTGGTCGCAGATAGTGATTTTTTGTTGATTAATGTTAGGATGTTTTCATCGTTGTTGAATTTGAATAGGTGGATGTTATGAGAAGAAATGATCGCTTTGCAGCAGCTTTTTTTATGGCGTCCTTGTCAATGCTGGCAAGTGCAGCAGAACCATTGGCGACAGTCCCCGTGCAATACCGTGAAGTTGCGCAAACCTACAGCGCAGAGGGCGTGATTGAGGCGACGCGCCAATCTACTGTATCCGCTCAGATCTCCGGACGAGTAAAGGAGGTTAGTTTTGATGTTGGAGATCGTGTCAGAAAAGGTCAGGTGATTTTACGTATTGACGAAAGCGAAGCAAATCAGGGCGTCGCAGGTAGCCAAGCACGTGTGCTTCAGGCACAGGCGGCTTTGCAAAATGCAAAGATTAACTACGAGCGTTCAAAGCAATTGTTGGAGCAGAAATTTATTAGCCAATCAGCCCTCGATAAGGCCGAATCGGATTATCGAATGGCGCAAGCTCAAGCGGCCGCAAGCGAAGCTGGAGCAGAACAGTCAGCCTTGACTCAAGGTTATACCTCAGTGGTTTCGCCGTATGCCGGTGTAGTGGCGGCGCGCATGATTGAGTTAGGGGAAATGGTGACAGTCGGTAAACCGCTCATGACCGGATTTGATCCAACACAAATGCGCGCGATCGTTAGTGTGCCCCAATATAAGGTGTCTGAAATTGGCTCGCGTCCTATGGTGTCGATTGAGATTCCTTCTTTGTCACGCTGGTTAAAACCGGCCTCTGTGGTTGTTCAGCCAACTGCTGATGCGCGCACACACAGCACCCTCGTCAAAGTATCGCTGCGTGAGAACGAAAGTGGTGTGTATCCAGGGATGTTTGTGCGGG
Source organism: Gallionellaceae bacterium (assembly GCA_037140475.1). Taxonomy (GTDB): domain Bacteria; phylum Pseudomonadota; class Gammaproteobacteria; order Burkholderiales; family Gallionellaceae; genus PALSA-1006. Next base: position 2,068 of record JBAXEJ010000074.1, on the reverse strand, counting down.
CGCATTTTGAAATTGGTAAAACCAAAAAAATGCTGATTCCAGCGAGCGCTGTTGTCCGACGTAGTGAGGTGGTTGCGGTATATGTTGTGGACGACAAATCGGCGATTAATCTCCGTCAAGTGCGTGTCAGCGAGGCCAGCGCGAATGGTGAAGTTGAAGTGCTGTCGGGGTTGACCGAAGGTGAGCGAGTCGCTGTGAATGCGATTAAAGCGGGCATGGAATTTAAAAACAAAAAGTAATAGCGAGTTTGTTTATCGCCCTCGGTGATGAGGGCGATTTTTATTGGATGAGGTGGTGGAATGGGTATTTCGGGACGTATCGCTAGAATATTTTTGCATTCGCAAATGACCCCTTTGTTAGCACTGGTGGCGGTATTGCTTGGCGCTTTTGCGGTGTTAGTTACGCCGCGCGAAGAAGAGCCGCAAATAAACGTTACGATGGCCAACGTCTTGGTTGCATACCCTGGCGCCTCTGCGCAAGATGTCGCGCGTACAGTTTCTACTCCTGCCGAACAAGCATTGTCGCAAATCGCAGGTGTAGAGCACGTCTACTCCGTTTCGCAGCCGGGCATGTCGGTATTGACTGTGCAGTTTAAGGTGGGTGAAGGACACGTCCCCTCGTTAGTCAAACTTTATGACGTAATCAATTCTCATGCCGACTGGTTGCCACCCACGCTGGGTGTTCGGCAGCCGATCATTAAAGCTAAAGGTATTGATGACGTGCCGATCTTGGCGATTACCTTATGGCGCGATCAGGATGCGGGTAGCGGCCTCGAAATAACGCATGTGGCCCATGCAATAGAAGCTGAGCTCAAGCGTGTTAAAGGTACGCGCGAAGTGGTGACTTTGGGCGGAACACAGCAAGTCGTGAGTGTGCTATTGAATCCCGACGCATTAAACGCGCATCAGCTTTCTGTGCAAGACGTGCGTGCAGCATTGCAGGCAACCAATATGTCGGCCTCAGCAGGAAGTTTGTTGCAAAACGGACGTGAAGTCTTAGTGCAAACGGGCAATTTTTTGAGCAATGCCAGCGACGTCAGTCAGCTCGTGGTGGGCGTGTTTGATAACAAGCCGGTCTTTTTGCGCGATGTGGCTGAAATTAAAGATGGCGCTGATCAACCCTCTAGTTATGTGTGGTTGGGCACTGGGCCAGCATCTGCTGAAAAGAGCATAAATGCGAAAGGTGATTTCACTGCGGTGACCGTTGCAGTGACTAAAAAGCCGGGTGAAAACGCAGTAGATGTCGCGAATAAATTATTGCTGCGCGTTGAAGAGCTAAAAGGCAGCGTGATTCCGACTGACGTGCAGGTAACCACTACGCGTAATTATGGGGAAACGGCTAACGACAAGGCGATGAAGCTGATTAAAAAGTTGCTTTTTGCGACTGCCGCTGTGGTGTTGTTGGTCTGGGTGGCGTTGGGTAAGCGCGAAGCATTTATTGTGGGTGTGGCAGTTTTACTAACACTTGCGCTGACGTTATTTGCCTCATGGGCGTATGGGTTTACCCTCAACCGTGTTTCTTTGTTCGCACTCATTTTCTCTATTGGCATCTTGGTGGATGATGCGATTGTGGTGGTGGAAAATATTCACCGTCGCCGGGAATTATCCCAGCATCAGACACTTTCAGAAATTATTCCAGAGGCGGTCGATGAGGTGGGTAGTCCAACGATCTTGGCAACCTTTACCGTGATCGCCGCCCTGCTGCCTATGGCATTTGTGAGTGGTTTGATGGGGCCCTACATGAGCCCGATCCCGATTAACGCAAGTATCGGCATGTTAATTTCTTTGACAGTTGCCTTTGTGATTACACCTTGGTTGGCACTGCGCTTTTCTGGCCCACATCACGCCTCAGTGAAGGATGAGCGCGATACGCCGCTGGCGCGTTTTTTCCGTAATCGCTTAGGCCCATTTTTGAATGGCGAGCATGGAAAACCGGCACGTAAAAAATTGTGGCTAGGGATTCTCGGCGGATTATTCTTCGCGGTGTCGCTAGGCTTGGTCAAGCTCGTGGTGTTGAAGATGCTACCCTTCGATAATAAATCCGAATTCCAAATTATTGTTGATATGCC
>JBAXEJ010000073.1:0-9901 GCA_037140475.1 Gallionellaceae bacterium | reverse complement strand
TCAATATGCTCTTCTCCGACCTCATCAAGCTCACCACCTCTAGCTTCCTCACCTATCGGATGCGTAGCTTTCTCACGGGCTTGGGCATTGCCATCGGCATCGCGGCGGTGATTTTGCTGACCTCGATTGGCGAAGGGCTACATCAATTCATGCTGTCCGAATTTTCACAATTCGGTACCAACATCATCAGCGTGCAACCCGGAAAAACACAAACTCAGGGCGGTAACGTCGGCATCTTTGGTTCATCTAGGCCGCTGACATTGGAAGACGCTGATGCCTTGCGCCGCTTGCCTTATGTGGAGCATGTGATTCCTGGTTTGGCAGGCACGGCTGAGGTACGCGCTAACGGCAGAACACGGCGCACGATGGTGTTGGGGGAAGGGCGCGACTTTAGCCGTGCTTTTACCATGAAGGTGCAGAGCGGTAGTTTTTGGACGGATGAAGACAACGAGCAAGCGCGTGCGCAGGTGGTGATTGGCGCAAAGATTCAGCAAGAGCTTTATGGCAACGTGAATCCACTAGGCAGCTATTTGCGCATCAGTGGGCAGCGTTATCGCGTGATTGGCGTGATGTCATCTAAGGGGCAGATTCTCGGCATGGATATGGATGACACGGTGTTCATCCCTGCGGCACGTGCAATGGAATTGTTTAATCGCCCTGGATTGATGGAAGTGAATGTCAGTTATCGCGCCGATGTTGATGCGAATACGGTAATTAAAATTCTCACAGAGCGCCTGAAAGAAAGGCACGGACGCGAAGACTTTACCTTGGTGTCGCAAGAGCAGGCGCTGGAAGTGTTAAGCTCAGTGCTGGACATCATCACTTTTGCCGTGGGTGCGCTGGGCGGAATTTCTTTGCTGGTGGGCGCGGTGGGCATTCTCACTATCATGACGATGGCGGTGACTGAGCGTACAGCCGAGATCGGTTTGTTGCGTGCGTTGGGTGCGCAAGAAAAACAAGTGCTGATGCTGTTTTTAGGCGAAGCGATTATGTTGTCTGCGCTCGGTGGCATTATGGGCTTGGCGGTGGGCATTGGCATTGCGCAAGCAGTGCATTTTTTTGCGCCATCCTTTCCGGTGCATACGCCGTGGTTATTCGTGTTCCTCGCTGAATTTACTGCTATCACGATTGGCCTTGCGGCGGGTGTTGCACCAGCCATGCGTGCCGCGCGGCTTGATCCGGTAGAAGCCTTACATGCGGAATAATGTGCTGAGTCAAATGCCACGTGGGGTTTGGGTGCTGGGTTTTGTCAGCCTGTTGATGGATGTTTCTTCCGAGATGATTCACAGTTTGTTGCCTTTGTTTATGGTTGCGGTGTTAGGGGCGAGTGCGTTGACGGTGGGCGTGATTGAGGGTATTGCTGAATCCACGGCGCTACTGGTCAAAGTGTTCTCAGGTGTGTTGAGCGATTATCTTGGCAAGCGCAAAGGGCTGGCGGTTTTCGGCTACGCCTTGGGCGCATTCACCAAGCCGATGTTTGCCTTGGCATCGAGTACGGGCATGGTGTTGACCGCTCGTTTTATGGACCGCGTGGGGAAGGGAATTCGCGGCGCACCACGCGATGCGTTATTGGCAGACATCACGCCGCTGGAGATTCGCGGCGCGGCATTTGGGCTGCGCCAGTCCTTGGATACCGTTGGTGCCTTTCTCGGGCCGTTGCTGGCTGTTGGGCTGATGCTACTGTGGGCGAACGATTTTCGTGCGGTGTTTTGGGTGGCGCTAATCCCCGGTTTGTTGGCAGTTTCCTTACTACTATTTGGTGTGCGCGAACCTGAAAAACAGGAAGCGCACAAAAGAACGAATCCGATTAGTCGCGCCAATTTACAGCGCTTGAGTGCCGACTATTGGTGGGTGGTTGGCATCGGCGCCGTGTTCACCTTGGCACGCTTTAGCGAAGCTTTTTTGGTGTTACGTGCGGCGCAAGGTGGCATGTCTGTTGCACTCGTGCCACTGATCATGGTGGCGATGAATCTCATTTACGCAGGTTCGGCGTATCCGTTCGGCAAACTCTCAGACAGCATGAGTCACAGCAAAATGTTGCTAATCGGCTTAATCGTATTGTTCGCGGCAGACTTAGTCTTGGCGAGCAGTGCGCATTGGGTCACTGTGTTAGTGGGTGTTGCGTTATGGGGCGTTCACATGGGAATCACGCAGGGCTTGTTAGCGCGGATGGTGGCAGATACCGCGCCAGTTGATTTACGCGGCACAGCCTATGGATTTTTTAATTTGGTGAGTGGGCTGGCGATGCTGGTGGCGAGTATTACAGCGGGATTGCTCTGGGATAGTTTCGGTGCTGAATTTACGTTTTATGCAGGCGCGGCATTTTGTGTGATCACGCCCGTGGGTTTAGTGGCACGAGCAACATCTACCCCTGTCAGATAGTCGATATGGATTTTAAGCACCCAACCTGTGACATCTTTTGTGCCGTGGTGGATAACTACGGCGACATCGGCGTGAGTTGGCGCTTGGCGAAGCAGTTAGCCAACGAACATGAGATGGATGTGCGCTTGTGGGTGGACGACCTCGCCAGCTTTGCCAAGTTGTGCCCTGAGGTTGATGTAGCGCTCGATGAACAGCGTTGTCGCGGTGTTGAAGTGCGGCGCTGGGGCGGAGGGGGTCTTAATAAAAACCCTCTCACCCAGCCCCTCTCCCGCAGGCGGGAGAGGGTGGCCGACAGGTCGGGAGAGGGTGTCGATGAAGAAGATGCATCTTTAGACTTAACGCCTGTCGATCTGGTCATCGAGGCTTTCGCTTGCAAATTGCCTGAGCCTTACGTGGAAGCGATGGCAGCGTTAAAACAAAAACCAGTGTGGTTCAATCTCGAATATCTTTCGGCGGAAAGTTGGGTCGAAGGCGCGCACAAATTACCTTCGCCGCATTTGCGTTTACCTTTAGATAAATACTTTTTCTTTCCCGGCTTCACTGAAAAAACAGGTGGCCTATTAATTGAGCGTGAGTTATTGAATCGGCGCGATGTATTTCAAGCTGATCTTGCTACACAGCAAGCTTACTGGCGCAGCATGGGCTTGCCCGAACGAGTGGCAGGCGAGTTACGCGTTTCCTTGTTTAGTTATGAAAACGATGCGCTGGAAGCAATGTTGCGCACCTGGGAACGAAGTGAGGTTCCCATCGTGTGCTGTGTGCCAGAGGGCCGAGTGTTGCCATCCATACGCGAATATTTTGCAGGCACAACGGAACCTTATGCTCGAGGAAATCTCAAGGTGTACGTGTTGCCATTTGTAGAACAAGAACGTTACGACGAATTGCTTTGGGCCTGTGACATCAATTTTGTGCGCGGGGAAGATTCGTGCGTGCGTGCGCAGTGGGCAGGCAAGCCGTTTGTTTGGCATATTTACCCGCAACACGATGGCGTGCATATGCAGAAGTTACGAGCATTGAGCGCACTATATGCGCAAGATTTAACGCCTGAAACTTCACAAGGGAACGCTGCGATGTGGCTAGCTTGGAATGGCGAAGGTGAAATTGAGGGTGCATGGCAGGCTTTTGTTGCTCAACGGAGCGAGCTACAAGCTCACGCATTGGCATGGTCAGCAAAGTTGGCTAATAACAATCTTGCTTTGAATTTACTAGATTTTTATCGCCAAGTTGGTAGAATCCGCGCCTTCGAAAATTAGCTTTAGGCAGACTTAAATGAAAATTGCTCAAGAACTCCGCGCAGGCAACGTTGTAATGGTTAAAGACCAACCTTTGGTCGTTCAAAAGGCTGAATACAGCCGTTCTGGCCGTAGCGGCTCGGTGGTTAAATTCAAATTTAAAAACTTGCTGACAGATACCCCTAGCGAAGCGATTTTCGCTGCTGACGACAAGTTCGATCAGGTTATCTTGGACAAGAAAGAGTGCACTTATTCTTACTACGCTGATCCGATGTATGTATTCATGGATTCAGAATACAACCAGTACGAAGTTGAAAAAGAGAACCTCGGCGATGCAGTGAACTATCTGGCTGACGGCATGGAAGACATCTGCGAAGTTGTTTTTTATAACGACAAAGCGATCTCAGTTGAATTGCCAAATACCATCGTGCGTGAAATTGTTTACACCGAGCCTGCTGTGCGTGGCGATACTTCCGGTAAGGTAATGAAGCCAGCTAAGATCAACACAGGTTTTGAATTGCCAGTGGCGGCCTTCGTTGAGATCGGCGACAAAATCGAAATCGACACTCGCACTAACGAGTTTAAGAAACGCGCTTAAGCGAAATTCAGCGAATAAAAAGGCAGCTTCGGCTGCCTTTTTTATGGGCTTTATTTTAAGCGGCGGCTAACTTTGCCATTTGCGCTTCACTGAGATAACACCATTCCCCTTCGGCAAGCCCCAGTGAATCAAGCGTGAGTTGCCCAATCTGGGAACGTTTGAGTGCGGTGCAATGATTGCCGGCTGCTACCAACATGCGTTTTACTTGATGATACTTCCCCTGTTCCAGCACGATTTCTAATTGATGCTCGGCGACTTGTTTGCAAATAAGAGCAGCGAGTGGTGCTGGTTCATCGTTGAGCTTTACGCCGGCCAGAAATTTTTCGATCAACTCAGTGCTTACTGAATCATGCGTGGTGGCGACATACACTTTTGGAATGTGGCGTTTGGGTGAGGATTGCGCGTGAATAAATTTGCCGTCATCAGACATCAGCAGCAAGCCGGTGGTGTCGTGATCGAGGCGACCCACGGGTTGCACATCACGGTTGGTAAACTGCTCCGGCAATAGACTGAGCACCCCGGGGTGGTGGCTCGGTTTGCGCGAGCACTCATAGTCCGACGGCTTGTTGAGCGCGATATATACGTGTTCGCGGAATTCCCACTCATCACCATACACAGAAAAAATGAGGCCAGTGGTTTCGATCTGAGCGCGGTAGTCATCGACATCTTCGCCGCCAATGCTAACGTCACCCTCACTCACTAAATTTTGGCACCATTTACGGCCGCCAAAGCCTTGCGATTGCAGAATACGGTCTAATGTTTGTTTGCTCATATTGTCACTTTAGCAGAAGTAGGGCGGTATAATTCGCGCCGGTTTTATCCCATCACTAATAATCATTGGAGAGCAATCACTATGCGTAATTTGATCATCGCTGCTATCGCTTCGTTATTCATCGTTAATTTTGCTTTTGCTGAAGATTCAGGTTGTGAAGCCAAAGCGATTGGCAAAAATGGCAAGGCACTGGCGGGCGCGGCTAAATCTGCTTTTATGAAAAAGTGTGAAAAAGATTCCGCCGGCGCTACGGCTCCAGTTGTAGCTGCAGCCGCACCTTCTTGCGAAGATAAAGCAGTCAGTAAAAATGGCAAGCCATTGGCGGGTGCTGCAAAAGCGGCATCAATCAAAAAATGTGAAGCTGACGCAAAGAAATAAATTGCAGTTGTTTGTAATGAATATTCCGGCGGGCATCACCCGCCGGTTTTATTTTGATGCGTAGCGCGATTGTTATCGGTGGAGGAGTCGCTGGGTGTGCCGCTGCCTATGCGCTTGCGCAACGGGGCTTTGCGGTAACTTTGCTAGAAAGATCACCTCGGTTGGCCAACGGCGCATCGGGGAATCGCATTGGTATTTTGCACGCTCGCTTTAGTGCGGGCGATATTCCCTTGCATCAGTTTGTGCGAGCTGCCTATGAACATGCTTTATCGCTACTCGATAAGGTATTGCCGGTGGATGGTGTTAGTCGCGCTCAATGTGGTTTGTTACAGCTAGCCTGTAATGCGGTGGAGCAAAAGCGTATTGCCCGGTTGGCTGAGAGGGCTTGGCCTGAAGAGTTCATGCGCTTTGTTGATGCGAAGCAGGCTTCGCAATTGGCAGGCGTTGAGATGACATTCGGCGGGCTGTGGTTTCCGCGAGGGGGCTGGCTTGTGCCGGGGAAGTATTGTGAGACGCTAACAAGTCATACCAACATCACGCAAGGCTTGGATCATCAGGTGAATGCGCTAGAAAGATCCGCAAGGGGTTGGCAGGTGAGTGGCGTCTCCCCTCAAAATAAGCACTGGCAAATGGAGGCTGAAACGGTTGTCGTGTGTAGCGCATATGAGGCAAAACAATTTGCGCAATTCGCAGACTTCTCGTTAATGGCGGTACGTGGACAGATTACTGAGCTGCCTGAAAATGCTGAGAGTCAGGCATTGAAAGCGGTGGTATGCGGTAATGGTTATTGCACACCCGCTAACAAAGGCGTGCATGTGATTGGTGCGACGCATGCGTTTGAAGATGAAACGACAGAGTTGCGTGTCGCAGAGCAAGAAGAGAATTTGGCGAACTTGGTTGGCTATGCGCCCGCTTTGCGGCAGGCATGGAGTGAGTTGTCTCTACAACGATTAAACGGCAGAGCTGCAGTGAGATGCTCCGCACCCGGCTCAATGCCACTGGTTGGAGAGGTGCAACCAGGTCTGTATTGTAGCCTTGCACACGGTACGCGGGGTTTGCTCACGGCCGGTTTGTCGGGAGAGCTTGTGGCGGCGCAAATTTGTGGAGAGACTTCGCCAGTGCCTGAAGTGACTCTCTCTGAGCTCGATCCGTTGCCAAGAATTCGAAAAAAAGGTTAAGGTGCAACATGAAAAAAACACAGCCCATTGAGTATCCGGAAATTCGCGCAGGGCAGTCCATTGAATTGCTGAAAGAGTTGCACATTCTGACGCGCGACGGCAAGATGAATCAGGATTCTCGTCGCAAGTTGAAGCAGGTGTATCACTTGTATCAATTCATCGAACCGCTGTTGCAAGAAGTGCGCAACGAAGGTGGCACATTAACCTTAGTGGATCACGGCGCGGGTAAATCGTATCTGGGATTTATTTTGTACGATTTGTTTTTTAAGGCACTGCAAGATTCCTCCCACATTTATGGCATTGAAACGCGAGAGGAATTGGTTAAACATTCGACTGAGCTTGCGCAGCATCTTGGTTTCGGCGGCATGTCTTTTTTGAACCTGTCAGTGGCAGAATCCATCGTGTCGGACAAATTGCCCGCGAAAGTGGATGTGGTGACCGCGTTGCACGCATGTAATACCGCAACGGATGATGCGATTCATTTTGCCTTAAAAAAGCAGGCGCAATTCATTGTGTTAGTACCGTGTTGTCAGGCGGAAGTGGCGGCGGTATTGCGTAAAAACAAAGGCAAGCAATTAGCGAAAGATGCGCTGATCGAACTGTGGCGTCATCCGATTCATACGCGCGAATTTGGCAGTCATCTCACTAATGTGTTGCGTTGTCTGCAACTAGAGGCGCACGGCTCTCAGGTGACAGTGACGGACCTGGTCGGCTGGGAGCATTCGATGAAGAATGAATTGATCATTGCGCAATACAAAAATTTACCGCGCCAACGTGCGGCTGATCGTTTGCGCGAAGTATTGCAGAGCGTGGGTCTGGACGAGTTGCAGCATCGATTTTTTACGGAGTAGCAAATAATGAATAACGAAGCTAGCTCACATTACGAGCGCATCGGTGGTGAACAAAAAGTTCGAGAATTGGTGCAACGGTTTTATCATTTGATGGACGAATTGCCTGAAGCGCATGGTATTCGCAAGATGCACCATATCAACTTAAAAAATGCAGAAGATAAGTTGTTTATGTTCCTTTCGGGTTGGATGGATGGCCCGCAGTTATTTATTGAGAAATTCGGCCATCCACGCTTACGTCAGCGTCATATGCCGTTTGTGATTGGTGAATCAGAGCGCGATCAATGGATGCTGTGTATGACGCAGGCATTGCAAGAGGTGGTTGAAGACGAGGCACTGCGTAATGAGTTGATCGCAGCATTTTATAAAGTAGCTGACTTTATGCGTAATCAGCCAGGCTGATCGCTTGCTACTTCTGGCGCTGGGGTTGCCGCTAGGATCATGGCTTCTCGTGAAGTTGGAGTTTCCAAGCTGATGCGCCCCAATACGCCATCTCGATAATCTTGTAGCATCGTCAACGCGGCTTTTTCCAGATCAAACTCGCCACCTTTCATACGATAACCGCGCCGTTTTGCTACAGCTTCGATAACATGAAAGCCATCTAGGCCTTCAGTGGCGCAACCATAGCGCTGCGTAACGAGGGTGGGATAGTGCGCAATTAATATATCCCCGAGGAATGCCGCGACCTCTTCGTCAATTACGGCATTGCGACCAATCGAATGGCTAGCGGCAAGCATGAGTCCGTCGCTATCGTGCTCGATCTTCGGCCACATTAATCCGGGTGTGTCGATCAATGTCATGTGGTCGTTGAGGTCAAAACTCTGCTGGCTTTTGGTAACGGCGGGTTCATCCCCCACTTTTGCGGCGCGACGCTTCAATAGCGCATTCATCAGCGTGGATTTACCGACGTTGGGAATGCCCATGATCATCATGCGCAGTGGTTTCAGGGTCGTTCCACGATGGGATGCAAGTTTCAGGCACAGCCCAGGAATCTTGGCGACGTCGCCCGGTTTTTTGCATGACAGGGCAACAGCAGTCACCCCTTTTTGTTTGTTGAAATGATCCAGCCATGCTTTTGTGGCAACGGGATCGGCAAGGTCAGTTTTGTTGAGGATCTTTAGGCAAGGGCGCTGGCGATGTTCGCGCAACTCTTTAATCATTGGGTTGCTGCCAGCAGCAGGCACGCGAGCGTCCAATACCTCGATCACGACATCGATGCGTTCCATTGTCTCGGCAGCTTTTTTCTTTGCCGAGGTCATGTGTCCGGGGAACCACTGAATTGCCATTTAGTATCACCACAAATCTGTTGCGCACCCCGACTGCTGTGTCGTGTGCTCGCTCAGTCCTCGCCTACCACCAACGGTATGTCTCGTCCTTCTCTGAGCGCCCCCTTGCATTCGGAGTGCTCATGACGATTTCTGGCGATACTGTGCTGGGTTGAAGGCGCGCATTCTACCGCATAAACAAAAGCCCCCAGTTTTAGCTGGGGGCTTTAATGTCAGATATGTAACGGCATAGGCCGTTTGGCATATTGACCGGGGGTTGATTGGTGGTTAAGGTTCGGCAATGAACTTTGCCACCAATCTTTCTGTCCAGCGCTTGGGTGACTTGATGAATGCACCCGTAGAAACCTACTCAGTGCTCCCCAGTCGCCTTCGTGAAGGCAAAGGCCAAATCAACATCGAAGCACTCAGCTTTCGCTACGCAGAAGATCGCCCATTCCTTTACCAAAACTTCAACCTCAACGTCACCCCCGGCAAAATCGTCGCCATCATGGGGCCTTCCGGTTCAGGCAAGAGCACCCTCACCAAACTGCTGCAAGGTTTCTACCAGCCTTCCAGCGGCACCATCAAAATTGATGGAAACGACATTCGTTATCTCTCCGCCAATGAGCTACGCCATTACTTTGGCGTGGTGCCACAAGAGACAGTGCTTTTCTCAGGCACCATTTACGAAAACAAGCTGTATGCGGCGCGTTTCAGTGCAGGCTAATATGAGCGAAGCGAATGTTAGGCCGTAACTACAACCTCATGATGGCAAACCCCCATGCCACTTTTAACCAGATAGTGCATGCCTGCAAAATGGCAGAAATACACGGCGCTATCGAATCACTACCTCAAGGCTACCAAACAGAAATTGGTGAGCGCGGTGTCGGCTTATCCGGCGGGCAAAAGCAACGCATGGCCATTGCTCGCGCACTCATCAAACAACCCAAGATACTCATCTTTGACGAAGCAACCAGCAGTTTAGACAGCACCACTGCCGAGCACTTTGCCACCACCATCAACCAGCTCAAAGGCAAAGTCTCCATGCTCTTTATTACCCTGCCCAAAAATCTGCTGGTGGATGAGGTGGTGAGAATAGGGCAGGGATCACTCAGTGCCGTAGGCGATGAACAAGCTAAGGTAGCGCAGGGAAAAGAGGGCGCATGTTGAAGAGAAAATCGACAGTGGCTAATCAATTTTTAGAGTGGAAAGAAATAGTGATGGCAAATCAAGCGAGGGTTTCAATGA
>JBAXEJ010000072.1:0-10041 GCA_037140475.1 Gallionellaceae bacterium | reverse complement strand
GGCATCAGATATGGGTTCCAGAGTCATGGGATCGTTTTTAACCGGACACTAGTGATATTTTTTATCAGAATTTCGTGATTTCTTCCGAGTTGGTTCATCAACGTTTTGCTTCACTTTCGCCGCGCCAAAATGAGATTGCTTTGCTCTTGGCGAATGGTTTAACCAACACCAAAATTGCCGAACAACTCGGTATGACGGTGCACACGGTAAAAGCCCATCGCGCAGAGGTGATGCGGCGTATGGAGGCGTCTTCTTTCGCCGATCTGGTTAGCCAGTTACAAACTATTCACGCTTTGCACCCCGCCCCCGCGAGCGACGCTCCGCTCCATATCATTGTGGTGGAAGATGATCTTTGGTATCGCGAATATCTGGTGGAGAGTTTGCAGGCGCGCGACTTTTCGGTGGCAGGTGCGGCGAATGGCGCTGAGTTTGCCGCGGCATGGTTAGAGCGCAGGGCGAATATTGTGATTTTGGATATTGAACTGGGTAGCAAAGAGGAAAACGGCCTTGCCATCGCAGAGCGGCTACAGGCGAGTAGCCACTGCGGGGTGATTTTGGTGACAGCAAGAGGTAGCTTGGATGATCGCCTCAAAGGATTGCAAATTGGCGCAGACGCTTATTTTTCTAAGCCGGTAAATATTGAAGAGCTAGCGATGACGCTACTGAATTTGGGGAGAAGGCTGCGCTAAGCTGCGGCATATCGCCTAACATCAATTTCCACGCCGCCTTTGGCAGCCTGATCTGCTTGCATCAACAGAGAGCGAGTTACTGTTGCGTCGTGGTAAACCTCGCCACAGTTTTCACAAATCTCGGCCGGAACACGTTTGAAGACCATCGTGCTGCCATCGCGCTCAAGTGTAATGCTGGCAATGCCTGCTTTAGTGTCGCCATGTTTGCAAATTGGGCATTTCATTTTGATCTCCTTGTTTTTAGATCATCGCACCAGATGGTGGTATCTGGTTCATAGACGGTAATGATGATTCTTAAATTTTCATCTTTATCGTCGGCATAGACGACATGTATCGCTTTAGTTCCCGTATACCCCAACAACAAGGCGCTGGGAAAGGGCGTGTCGTTCGGGTAGTTTTCGATGACGCTTCCATTGGTGATTGCATTCGCCACCTCTGCCTCGAAAATGCAACGTTCGTGCATTCTTCTTACGGCATGTTGTCTGTAGATAACTTTCATGGTGGAGCAGTGTAAGCCTAATATTGTTGGGGCTGCAATATTGCTTTGAAAGCATCGAATGTAAGCTACTTCGCTACCATTTGCCCAGCAATTTTCTGCATCGTATCCAACCCTAAGCCGACCGCGTGATCCAGTATCGGAGCGAGGTAGGGTAAAGTTAAAGCTAGAGCAATAAAACCGACAGAGATGGTGATCGGAAAACCTACCGCGAAGATGTTTAACTGCGGTGCGCTACGAGTGAGGATGCCAAGCGCTAAGTTGCTAATCATCAAGGCACCGATTAGCGGCATGGCGAGTTGTAATGCGTGGGTGAAGATGACTGTGCCCCATTCAGCCAAGGTGTGAAAAGCAATGGCACTAGGTAGTGTTGCGCTCACTGGGAATACTTGAAAGCTATCGGCCAGCGCAGCAAGCATGTAGAGGTGACCATCCATGCTTAGAAAAGCCAGCGTGGCGATGACACCCAAAAATTGCGCCAGCACAGGGGTATAAGCCGCGTTTATTGGATCGTAAAAACTAGCAAAACCCAAGCCCATCTGCATACCGGCCAAATCGCCCGCCATTTCTACTGCAGTAAAAATCAAACGCATGACAAACCCCATCGCCAGACCCGCGAGGATTTGCTGGATCAACATCAAAATGCCTGCGCCAGAGGTTGGGTCGATGTTGGTCGGTACAGTGATGTTGGGCACGATGATGAAGGTGATCAACATCGCTAAGCTGATTTTGATGCGGATGGGAATTTGTTTATTGCCAAGTACGGGTGCGCTCGCGATGAGTGCCAAGATGCGCGCCAACGGGTAAACGAAGAGGGCGATCCAAGCTGTGAGTTGGGCGCTGGTGACACTAATCATTTTAAAAATCCAAATTTTTTCACAATACGGCGTTGCTCATAAAAAATTACTCCTTACATATTTGTTATATGCCGCGTCCTAATTTTTTATTGGCGCCTTGTCTTGTTTATAACTTTGAATTTTTATGGCGCACGTCGCTGAGAGATGACGTTAGCCTACCATCCACGGAATGCTATTGAATAAACGGATCATGTAATCGAGCAGCATTTCCATCATCCATGGGCCAGCAATAATCAACACCACAAACATGCCGAGTAATTTTGGAATGAATGACAGCGTCATTTCGTTGATCTGAGTGGCTGCTTGAAAAATACTGACGAACAAGCCAATCACCAGTGCGGTGAGGAGTAATGGCGCAGAGACTAGCAGCGTGAGCTCTAGTGCCTGGCGGCCAATGGTCATGACGGTTTCGGGAGTCATCGCTTTATCGCTTTAAGTATAGAAGCTCTGCACGAGTGAGCCGATCAGTAGATTCCAGCCGTCTGCTAGTACGAACAACATAATTTTGAAAGGGAGCGAAATGACCGACGGTGACACCATCATCATACCCATCGACATCAGCACGCTGGCAACCACCATGTCGATAATTAGAAACGGAATGAAGACGACAAAGCCAATTTGAAAGGCGGTTTTGAGTTCGCTGGTGACGTAAGCGGGAACCAAAATTTTCATCGGCACATCGGCGGCTGTTTGTAGTGGCTCGCTATTTGAAATTCGCACAAAGAGGGCTAAGTCGGTTTCGCGAGTTTGCTTCAACATAAAGGCTTTAAGCGGTGCGCTACCTTTATCGAAAGCGTCTTGTAAGGAAATCTTATTCTCGTTGTAGGGTACATAAGCGTCGGTATAAATTTTGTCTAACACCGGCGACATCACGAAAAAGGTGAGGAAAAGTGCAAGCCCGATCAGTACTTGGTTGGGAGGTGAAGACGGCGTGCCAATCGCTGAGCGAAGCAAAGAGAGCACGATGATGATGCGGGTGAAGCCGGTCATCAGCAACAATACAGCCGGCAAGAACGAGAGCGAGGTTAGTAGTAGCAGGGTTTGCAGGCTGAGGGAGTATGACTGCCCGCCGCCCGCAGTAGGGGTGCTCGTGAACGCGGCCAAGTTTGCATCGGCAGCGTGAGCAAGCGTGATGCTGCTCAGAAATAGTGCCGCAAATCGCAGCCAAAACTTAAGCTGCATTGCGCTTCTCCATCACTATTTTTAGCCAGTTTTTAAATTTATTATCAGCTTCTAGTGAGGGCGCGCCTGCAACAGGCGGTAGGTTGTTTTTCGGCATGGTGTGCAATGCGGTGACTTGGCCTGGAGCAACGCCAATCACGAGCCAAGTGTCGTTCACTTCAACTAATACGACACGTTCACGTTGCCCAACAGCCACTCCGCTGATCACTTTGAGTGCGCTGCCCGGTACGTTCTGCGGCATGTTGATGCGCTTGAGTATCCACGCCACAAATACGATGGCGGCGAGAACCAGTAGCAAGCTAAAAATAACCTGAATCATGCTCCCTGATGAAACGGCGGAAGTCGGGGGTGGGGTGAAGGCAGGGCGGACAGGATCCGCGGCGTAGGCGATAGAAGAAAAACTGGTTGCTGCGAATACGAGCAATTGTGTGAGCATAGTTTTTTAATTATTCATTAAACGCGTAGGCTAGATTTAACCCGACATGTCGGGCTAAAACCAGACCTACTTATTAATACGGCGTAGTCTTTCAGAAGGCGTAATAATATCGGTTAAGCGAATTCCTAGCTTGTCATTCACTACTACAACCTCGCCCTGCGCGATTAAAAAGCCGTTAATCATCACGTCCAGCGGCTCACCCGCCATGCCGTTCAGTTCTACCACTGAGCCTTGAGCCAATTGCAGTAAGTTCTTAATTGGCATTTTGGTGCGACCCAGCTCAACCATGAGTTGAACTGGGATGTCCATAATCATATCGAGGTCGTTGTGTGCCGTTGCGCCACCTGCGCCGCCAAATTGCTCGAATTTGTGTGGTTGAGCTGTCGGGGCGGCTGTTTGTTCTGCCATTGCCGCTCCCCATGGGTCTTCCTCTGTTGCCGCCGGTGTGGCAGTTTGTTCAGCCATTGCTGCACCCCAGTCGTCAGCGCTTATTTCTTCTGCTTTTTCATCAGCCATGATGTTCTCCGCTCGGTTTTTCTAAATTTTCGGTCACGATTACGCGTTCAACTTTGAGCGCGTATTGATTGTTAAACATGCCGTATTTGCATTCCAATACGGGAACGCCATCGACATGCGCAATGATGTGTTCTGGCACTTCAAGCGGAATGAAGTCACCCACCTTCATTTTTAAAATATGATCAACCGTCGTGCGTGTTTCACCGAGTGTCGCGGCAAGCTCAATTTCCGCTGCTTGAATTTGTTTGCCCAACATGTGAAGCCAGCGCTGATCGGCAACGACGTGGTCGCCTTGCATGGTACTAAACAGCAGGTCGCGAATTGGCTCGATCATGGAGTATGGTTTGCAAATATGAATTGCACCACCGACGCCGTTAAATTCGACTTCAAACGTAGTCACCACGACCACTTCATTGGGTGTGGCGATATTGGCAAATTGTGGATTCACTTCCGAGCGAATAAATTCAAAGTCGATTTTATAAACCGGCTCCCACGACTTGCTGTAGTTTTCGAATACCACGCCAAGTAACTGCTGAATGATGCGATGTTCAGTTTGCGTGAATTCACGACCCTCAACACGGGTGTGGAAACGACCATCGCCACCAAACAAACTATCCACTACCAAGAACACAAGGTTTGGGTCAAAAATGAAGAGTGAATTGCCGCGCAGCGGTTTGAACTGAACCATGTTCAAGTTCGCAGGGACTGGCAAATTGCGAATGAACTCAGAGTATTTCATGACCTTTACCGGGCCAACAGAAACCTCTGCGCTACGATGAATAAAGTTATACAGGCCAATGCGCAATAAGCGCGCAAAACGCTCATTGATAATCTCCATGGTGGGCATACGCCCACGCACGATGCGCTCTTGCGTGGCCATGTTGTATGGACGTACGCCACCAACAGGACCCTCATCTTGAGTTTCCTCCGCCTCACCGGTGACTCCTCGCAGTAGCGAGTCAACTTCGTCTTGGGAGAGAAATTCTTGGCTCATGACAGCATTACTGAATAATGAATGAAGTAAATAACACGTCTTCTACACCCGAAGTCGGTGCACCGTGTCCTTCTGCCGCAGGAGCGGGTGGGGCATGAACGGGTACGTCGGCAGCAGCAGCCTCTGCATTCGGTGCGGCCTGTCCTTCGGCTGCTGGAATCGGATTGCCATGCTCATCTAAGGCAGCAGGTACTGGAATTGGATTGCCATTTTCATCCACCGCAGCAGGGGCTGGAATCGGATTGCCGTGTTCATCTAAGGCAGCAGGGGCAGCACCTTCAGTAGGCGTGGCTCCGTGAGCTGCCGGCGCTGCATGTGGGTCTGCACCGTGTGCAGGTGCGTGAAAACCGAGCACATTGTTAATGGCATCTTTGAGATCGGCAGAAAGTTTTCTCATGCCAGCCGCAGAGCGAATTTCAGAAGGCTTTTTGCTGGAAAGCAGAAGATTAATTTTGCTGCGAATTTCAGGCAGCATCGCTTTAATTTTGCCTTCAAGCTCAGGGTCAAATACTTTGAGCGACATGGTGGCTTGTAAAAATTGGTCTGCTTCTTCGCGCTGTAAGTTGACGGTGAAGGCTTCAAGCGGAACGAACTTAGGATCTTTGGGTGCTTCTACTTTGGGCGCTTCTTCGGTGTGACCGGCTTTGCTGCCCATTAGAAACCACCACGCAGCACCGCCAACGATGACGAGAACAAGTACCCCGATAATAATAAAGAGCAGCTTGTTGCTCTTAGGTGCAGCGCCCTCGGCGGGTGCGGCATCTTTGGTTGGGGCGGCAGGTTTTGCTGGTTTGGCCATGCTACTTTCCTTTTTGGATGTGGTGATTATCTCGCTTCATGCGGCACTACCATCAGCCGAATAAGCGCGGAAATCCACCTTATTTCTGAGTGGTTATGCGAAGGTGTCCACTATACCGTTATGACGGCGGATTGGGGAGCTTCGCAAGCTCAGATTGCCTGCTGTGCCTGCGTCAGACACGCTAGCCATTCGAGCGCGTGAGCTGACCGATTTTGTTTTTTCGCTGTCCTGCTGATTTCGTGGAGCCTGATCGTTTACCGTTGCATTACCCAGCATGATGCCGCTTTCGGCCATCATTTCGCGCAACTTAGGCAGAGCGTGCTCAATGGCTTCGCGCACAGCGGCGTGTGGAGAGGTAAAAAACGCAGTGGCTTGATCTCCGCTCACTTTGAGCACCACATCCATCGGCCCTAACTCGGGTGGGTTGAGATGTAGCTCGGCGCTCTGCTCGTTTTTATTCGCTAGCCAAGTGACTTTTTCATTAAATTCTTCACCCCATTTGGGTTGAGTGATGGGCGTGTTGATGGTCACTTGCACCGGTGTCGTAGCATTGGCAGGTGTTTGCGATAGTGTGGTTTGCAAGGCGGCGAGAGCAGTGTTGTCGTTTTGCGGTAGCACAATCAGATCTTGTTTAATTTCACGTGTGCCCGCTGCGTCCGAGGCTGATGCCGTCATGGTTTGTAACAGGGAGGTGAAGGCAGCGTCTTTTTTGGACTCAGCCAACGCCTCGCGTCCAGTGCCACGTTGAGGCGCGAGCGCTTGAATGGCGTTTGGATCATTTTTTGTAAGGCCAGCAGAAAAGGCACTTGCTGTAGGCAAGCCAGTTTTTTCAGCCAATACAGGGTCAGTGACTTTGCCGGAATCTTTTGTGAAGGTGTCCGTTGCAACTGGTTTTGTCATGCCTTGGGGCATTAAGGCGGCAAGCATTTCAGCAGGGAGCTTGGCGGCATCGGCGGCAGCAATTTCAGCAGGGATAGCCTCGGCTTTGATTTTGTCGCTCAACTCATCTGCCACTTTGGTACTGACTTTTTTAGGTTTTGCGGTGTCTTCTTCTTGTGCATTGCTCGCAACTTGCTTGGCTAAAACGTCACCAAACGGTTGGCTCTGCGTACCGCTCTCATCACTGGCAGCAGTCTTTTCGGGTGCCTCGGCGGGTTTTGCAGTAGCCGTGGATTTGGCGGGCTGAGCTGACGTAGCGCTTGGTATTGCTTTGCTGTTGGCTTGGGGGGCGCTGGTTAATACAGGAAGATTATTCATGGTTCGCTCCTAATAAATGCGCTTGTTCTTCTAATTCTTTTTCGTTTAATTTCATGGCGGCAAAACGTCCGGCATATTCGTCCTGCAATTTTTGTTCGGCTTTTGCTTCTAGTTTTTGTTCTGCTTCAACGTGACGTTGGGCCAAGGTGTCAAAAGATTGCATCTTGCGTTTAGCTTCTTTTAATTCGACTTGCCCGGCACTCACCGAATGGATAGAAAGATTCACAGTGCTTTGCTGCTGCTCGATTGCTTTATCTAGACGGTAAATAAAATCTTGGAAATTGCGTAGATCGACGGGCGACATTCCTTTTTGTGAAAGATCTTGTAGCTTGAGCTGATAGTCGCGGCGGAACTGCTGCAACATCGCCAATTTATCTTGCGCAGATTTTTGCTGTTGGTTGAGATGCCCTAGATTTTTGATGGCGGCATCATTTTGTTTTTTCGCCAGATGCACCAGAGGTTGCAAGGAAAAAGGCTTAGCCATGATTAGCTCCTTGCTTCAAACAGCGCAGAAAAAGCGCTCATGCTGGTGGTGTAGTGATCTGCCTCGTACATACCCTGTTTGAGGAAGTGCTCTTGCCGTGGGTGCATCAAAATCGCCTCATCCAACAGTGGATCGCTGCCATGAACATAAGCGCCGACACTGATCAAATCGCGGTTGCGCTGATAGTGCGCATACAGTTGTTTGAAACGCTGTACCTGCGTGTAATGTTGCTCGCTCACTAGATGGTTCATCGCACGGCTGATTGATGCTTCGATGTCGATAGCGGGATAGTGTCCTTGCTCCACTAGGCGACGCGATAGCACGATGTGGCCGTCCAAAATTGCCCGCGCGCTATCAGCAATCGGATCTTGTTGATCGTCGCCCTCGGTGAGCACCGTATAAAAAGCGGTGATAGAACCGCCACCCTCGGTACCGTTACCGGCACGCTCTACTAATTGTGGCAACTTAGCGAATACGGAGGGCGGATAACCTTTGGTGGCAGGCGGCTCGCCAATCGCTAAAGCAATCTCACGTTGCGCCATCGCATAGCGGGTGAGTGAATCCATAATCAGCAAAACGTTTTTGCCCTGATCGCGGAAATATTCAGCGATCGTGGTGGCGTAAGCCGCACCCTGCATCCGCAGGAGTGGACTGGTGTCGGCAGGGGCTGCAACGACCACGGCACGGGCCAAACCTTCTTTACCCAAAATGTCAGTGATGAATTCTTTAACCTCGCGGCCGCGTTCACCGATCAGTCCCACGACGATGACATCGGCGGTGGTGTAGCGTGCCATCATGCCCAGCAGCACGCTTTTACCTACGCCTGAGCCGGCGAATAAACCCATACGCTGACCACGTCCAACGGTGAGTAGGGCATTGATCGCGCGTACGCCCACATCGAGTGCTTCGTTAATCGGCGCACGTTCGAGCGGGTTGATTGGTTTACTTTGTAGTGGGGCGCTAGGGCCTTCGGATAGTGGGCCAAATTGATCCAGTGGGCGGCCAGCGCCATCGAGTACGCGGCCTAGCAACATATCGCCGACAGGTAAGTGGCGCGCTAATTCGGGAGAGGTGTTTTGGCCTGGCGCGGCCTCAAGCGGCACAACGCGTGCTCCGGGGACTAGGCCATGCACATCGTTCTCAGGCATGAGAAATAATTTTTCACCGGAGAAACCGACCACCTCTGCCTCAACATTGTTATTGGGTAGCTGAATAATGCAGGTGCTACCCACCGCGACGCGCAGACCGACCGCTTCCATCACCAAACCATTCACTTTGGTGAGGCGGCCGCTGACTAAAAAGGGCGCACTGGTAGCGGCCATATTGCGGCTGATTTGCAGGGTGTCTTGCCAATGTTGTTGATGGGTATTGAGTGCTGCAGTTGACACAGTGCGAGGCGCTACGGTTTCCTTTAATGCAATTTCTTGCAGAGGCGTGTCGAGCTCAACGGTGTCAGTGTCGGTGTTCATTAGGGAACCTCTGATTAAGTCCCGCATGGCCGCGCATTCGGCTTTGCGGGATGGGATGCAAGAAAGGTGACGAAGCGAATAGTCATTCTATTCGCAAGGAGCCTGCCGCAGCAGGCCGCCCGTAAAACCAATGCCCCTAGGGGTTGCAACAAAAACGAGCGCTCGCGGCGTTGCGCTCCTTGGCATCGTAGAATAACTACGACCATCGTCGCGCGCCTTGCGATCATCCCGTTTTTGTTAGCAACGCGGTTCATGATGGACTTAATCAGAGGTTCCTTAACCAAGTGCTTTCTTGGCCCAAGTTTGCAGTGATGCGCTTCCAGCGAGTCTCCACGGTGGCATCGATCTGGCTATTGGCAGTTTCGACACGCACGCCACCACGGCTAACTTTTACATCTTCAAATATTTTCCAGCCAGAGTGAGCAAGTTGCTCGCCCATGCTTTCGCGAACTATTTCGGCGTCGGCGGGATGTAGCACCAAGTGGGCACTCGGGTTGAAGTGCGGCAGATTGCCTATTGCGTTGCTGATGACATCCAGCAACAACTCAGGCTTAACCTCCAGGGCTTGGTGCACCATTTTTTGTGTCAGTTCAAGTGCAAGGTCAAGCAGGCTTTGTGATATTTGTTGATTAACCTCTGCGAGCGCTTGTTCCATTGAGCTCACCAGAGAGGCTAAACGTGCGGCATCATCGGCAACCTGTTGTGCGCCTTGCGCGTAACCGGCCTCATAACCAGCATCATGACCAGCTTTGCGTCCTTGCTCAAAAGCTTCGTCATGCGCTTGCTGCTGAATTTCTTCCAGCTGCGCGGCCGTCGGCAGCTTCATGCCGCTGGCGTTGCCAGTGACTTTTACACTGCCTTC
>JBAXEJ010000071.1:0-10179 GCA_037140475.1 Gallionellaceae bacterium | reverse complement strand
AAATTCGGATGCAATTTACTGCCTGAGGTGGGTCTCCTTTAAGCGCAATTCAACAAGTATGTGGGTAGGGGAGTCTGAAAAAAACATAGCGAATATGTTCGCAGAAGCACGTCAGCAAGAGGCTGTTTTGGTTTTGGATGAAGCTGATAGTTTTTTGGCGGACCGCCGCGATGCAAAGCAAAGCTGGGAGGTTACTCAGGTGAATGAGTTGCTTACTCAAATGGAGGCGTTTGATGGCATCTTTGTATGCACTACTAATTTAATGGAAAAACTGGACCAAGCCAGTCTGCGGCGTTTTGCCTTTAAGTTGAAATTCGACTTTTTAACTGCTGATCAAAGATGGGCGATGTTCACTCAGGAGTTGGAGAGATTGGGTGGAGATTTGTCGTCAGCGCAAGATTGGGAGTCTCAGGTTCGCAATCTGAATAAACTGACCCCGGGAGATTTTGCGGTTGCTGCTCGACAGTTCTCCATTTTGAATATCCCCGCTACGGCTGGTGATCTATATCGCCAAGTGTTGGATGAATGCAAAATTAAAGGGGGCTCAGTTAGCAAAATGGGGTTTGTTGGGTGAAAGGCGCAACTTTGGTAATGGCGCAAATTAGTTTGCTCTCCATGAATTATGGAAACTGTTGGCAGGCATCCGCCTTCGTGCTGACTCAAAAAGGGCGAGGTAAGTTATATGCAACTGTCATAAAACGCTTTTGCCAGTCTTTTATGGAGTGTTTTTTCTGTTACAATGAACGTCTCGGTATGGCGTTGAGCAATATGTTGGTGGTAAGGGGTGCTGGTATTTTTGCTGGTATCACGAAAATTGATAACGTAAAAAATTGTTTTAATTCAAGTGCTTTTGAGAATGATTCAATAGCACCTATCCCACCAAAAAAACGGTTTCAGGTAGTAAGTGTCTGAAATCTCATAAACCCGCTAGGCATAACGCTTAAGCGGGTTTTTAGTTGCTTGATTCCTTTAAGGTTTTTTACTTGCTATTCCTCGGCAAAGTGTCGTAGAATTCGCGCCCTTTGGCGTTTGGCCAAATAAATATTAATTGGATTTTGACTATGGTAATTATTCGTATGTCTCGCGGCGGCTCTAAAAACCGTCCATTCTTTAATGTGGTTGTAGCTGACTCACGTAATCGTCGTGATGGTCGTTTCATCGAGCGCGTTGGTTTTTACAACCCACTCGCTGCTGAAGGCCAAGAAGGTCTGCGTTTGGATCTGGGTCGTGTTACTCACTGGCAAGACAAAGGCGCGCAATTGAGCGACGCCGTAGCTAAGCTAGTTAAGCGCGCTGGTGCAGCAGTTCAAGCCTAATGCTTTCGATCCCATGGTTGTCATGGGACGTATCGTTGGTGCGCAAGGGATTCTTGGCTGGGTAAAGGTACAAACCTTTACGGAGTATTTAGATGGCTTGCTTGATTACGACGAGTGGTATTTGGGTAACGACAAGCAGCCATGGCGCAAAATTAAAGTGCTTGAGGCGAATGTTCACGGCAAAATTTTGGTGGCGAAACTCCCCGGAATTGTGGATCGAACAGCGGCGGAGCAATGCAAAGGTTTGTTAGTTGCGGTACATCGCGATAGTTTGCCTAAGCATGAAGAGGGCGATTACTACTGGTCTGATTTGATTGGCATGCAGGTGATTAACCTCGCTGACGAACCGCTAGGCATCGTTGATACCTTGCTAGAAACCGGCGCGAACGATGTGCTGAGTGTGCGTGATGCGAACGGTAAAGAAATTTTGATTCCGTTCATCAAAAGCGTGATTCAGCAGGTTAGTGTTGAAGACAAAGTAATTCGAGTAGATTGGTTTGCGGATTACTCATAATGCGGTTTGATGTTGTTACATTGTTCCCGGAAATGTTCGACGCGATTACTCAGTATGGGATCACGCGACGAGCAGTTGAGCAAAAAAGATTTGAATTGCAGACATGGAATCCTCGTGATTTCACCACTGACAATCACCGTACGGTAGATGATCGCCCCTTTGGGGGTGGGCCCGGAATGGTGATGTTGGTTGATCCGTTAGCAAAAGCGATTGGCGCAGCCAAAGCAGCGCAACTTGCTAGTGGAGTAGCAAAGAGTCGAGTGATTCATCTCTCGCCACAAGGTAGGAAACTTAATCACGAGGTGGTGAATGAGTTGTTGGCGCGAGACGAAGGTTTGATTTTGCTGGCGAGTCGTTATGAAGGCGTGGATGAGCGTCTAATTCGACAGCAGGTAGATGAGGAAATTTCCATCGGAGATTATGTGTTGTCCGGTGGTGAGTTGGCAGCGATGGTGTTGATCGACAGTTTGGTGCGGCATTTGCCCGGTGTGTTGGGTGATGCTGAATCAGCGCAGCAAGATTCGTTTGTAAATGGTCTGCTGGATTGTCCGCACTATACGCGCCCTGAAGTTTATGACGGCGAGGGTGTTCCAGATGTTTTGATGTCAGGACATCACGCTGAAATAGAGAAGTGGCGATTGAAGCAGTCTTTAGGTCGAACTGCAGAACGTCGCCCAGATTTGCTGGCAACACGCCAGTTAACAAAACAGGAAGCTCGGCTACTGGCAGAGTACCAGCAGGAACAAGCGTCCGTACAACAAGAGGAAACAAAATGAATCTGCTCGCAATACTTGAAAAAGAAGAAATCGCCCGTCTGGGTAAAACAATCCCGAATTTCGCACCTGGAGACACCGTGATCGTGAACGTGAACGTGGTTGAAGGTGAGCGTAAGCGTACGCAGTCTTTCGAAGGCGTGGTGATCGCTAAGCGTAACAAGAGTCTGAACTCTTCGTTCATCGTGCGTAAAGTGTCTTCTGGTGAAGGCGTTGAGCGTACTTTCCAAACTTACTCTCCATCAATCGACAGCATTGAAGTGAAGCGTCGTGGTGATGTGCGCCGTGCTAAGTTGTACTACTTGCGTGATCGTTCCGGCAAGTCAGCACGTATTAAAGAAAAATTGGCGCCACGTAAAGTGGTGGCTGCGGCTTAATTTTTTAAGCCAGTTGTTAAAACAAAGGGGAGCTTAGGCTCCCCTTGTTGTTTTCAGCGTTTGAAAAAATTGCCTAGGATTTTACGGAACGATTTTTTGCTTGCGTAAGGAATCGATAATTTCCTGAATCACCGCAGGATCCTCGATGGTGGAGGGAACAACGTATTCTTGCCCATTCACGATTCTGCGTAATGTATTGCGTAGCGTTTTGCCGGATCGTGTTTTCGGTAGTCTGGAAAGAATCACTGTTTCTTTGTAACAAGTAATCGCACCAATATTTTCGCGTACGTAGGTGATGAGTTGCTTTTGTAGTTCTTCCTCATTCACAGTGACGCCTGATTTCAATACGACTAAACCAATTGGCACTTGTCCTTTGAGATCATCATCGCGCGCGATGACAGCACACTCAGCAATCGCAGGATGTCTGGCGACTACCTCTTCGATCTCGCCGGTCGAGAGACGGTGTCCTGCTACGTTGATCACATCATCCACACGGCCCATCACAAAAACATAACCTTCTTCGTCAATATATCCACCGTCGCCCGTGGTGTAGTAACCGGGCAAGAAATGCAGGTAGCTATCGCGAAATTTGTCTTCATCGCCCCACACCTGATTCATACAAGATGGAGGTAACGGTAACTTGATCGCGATGTACCCTTGCTCGTTGGCGGCCATCTGCTTGCCGTTTTCATCGAGGATGCGGACATCGAAACCTGGTGTGGGTAGGGTAGACGAGCCGAGTTTTACTGGTTTAGGTTCTACGCCCCATAGGTTTGCCGTGATGCCCCAGCCTGTTTCAGTCTGCCACCAGTGGTCTACCACCGTTTTGCCACTTTTCTCGGAGAGCCATTCTTGTGTTGGCGGGTCGAGACGTTCGCCCGCAGAGAAGATGACTTGCAGCTTGCTCAAGTCGTAAGGTTTCATCAGTAAGGCTTCGGGGTCTTCTTTCTTCACTGCTCGGAACGCAGTGGGCGCGGTGAAAAATGATTTCACGCCATACTCGGAAATGACGCGCCAGAAGCCGCCCGCATCGGGCGTCATGATGGGTTTTCCTTCATACACAATCGTGGTGCAGCCTTGCAGTAGCGGGCCGTACACGATGTAGGAATGGCCGACCACCCAACCCACGTCCGACGCTGCCCAGAAGACATCGCCCGCTTCCACGTTGTAGATGGCCTTCATGCTGTACTTCAACGCTACCGCATGGCCACCGTTCTCACGCACCACGCCTTTGGGTTTACCAGTCGTGCCTGAGGTGTAGAGGATGTACAGCGGATCGCTGCCTTTTACCGGCGTGCAACCGACAGCTTTGGATTTTGCTAACAACGTTGCCCAATCATGGTCACGCCCTTCGGCGAGTGCAGCAATGCATTGTGGGCGCTGGAGGACGACGCAGCTTTGTGGCTTGTGCTTTGCGAGATCAATGGCTTTATTCAGCAAGGGCATGTACTCGATGATTTTTTTGATTTCAATGCCGCAGGAAGCAGTGAGGATGACCTTAGGTGTTGCGTCGTTGATGCGCAGAGCTAGCTCGGGAGGAGCGAAGCCACCGAACACCACCGAGTGAATCGCACCCAAGCGTGCCACTGCGAGCATCGCGATGACAGCTTCAGGAATCATTGGCATGTAGATAATAACGCGATCGCCTTTGACTACACCTAGCTCTACCAGCATGCCCGCCGTGCGCGCCACTTCATCGGTCAGCTCGGAGTATGTGTACTTGCGTTTGGTGTTGGTGACAGGGGAGTCGTAGATGATCGCCGTCTGGTTACCGCGCCCATTCTTCACGTGATAGTCCAAGGCCATGTAGGCCGTGTTCATCTCGCCATCGGCGAACCAGTGGCCAATGCCGTCTGCATCAGTCGTCAGAATCGTCTGTGGTGCCTTGAACCATTCCAACGCTTTAGCTTGGTCCCTCCAGAAGCCGGCTGGGTCTTTCATCGAACGGTCGTACTCGGTTTGGTAACTCATGTGTCTGACTCCTCTCATTTAGAACCCCATTCCCGCCGCCCTTCTAAGGGGAGGTCAAGAGGGACCATTCTATAAAACAAACATCAAAGATTGTCGCTGGGAACACGTACCCAGCCTTCCATCAGCACGCGTGCGCTGCGGCTCATAGTGACTTTCTCAACTTTCCATTCGCCGCCGTTCTTGCCGGCGGCTGCACCGACTCTCAACGTGCCGGAGGGATGGCCGAACGTGACCACATCGCGTTCACCACCGCCTGCCGCCAGATTCACCAGCGTACCGGGGATCGCTGCGGCTGTGCCGATGGCGACCGCTGCCGTGCCCATCATGGCATGGTGCAGTTTGCCCATCGACAGGGCGCGCACCAGCAGATCGATCTCGGAAGCGCTTATCTTCTTACTGCTGGAAGAAACATGGTCGATCGGTGGTGCGACAAAGGCGACCTTCGGGGTGTGCTGGCGGGTCGCGGCTTCTTCAGGCGTCTTGATCAGTCCCATGCGCATTGCACCTGCCACGCGAATCTTTTCGAAACGCGCCAGCGCTGCGGGATCGGTGTTGATGGCTTCACGCAATTCGGTACCGGTGTAACCGATATCCTTTGCATTCACAAACACGGTCGGGATGCCAGCGGTGATCATGGTGGCGGGGAAACTGCCGACACCGGGGACATCAAGTTGGTCGACCAGATTGCCGGTTGGGAACAAGCTGCCGCCTTCTTCACTGTCATCGGATGGATCCATGAACTCCAGCACGATCTCCGCTGCTGGAAAGGTCACGCCATCCAGCTCGAAATCACCGGTCTCCTGTACCTGACCATTGGTGACCGGTACATGGGCGATGATGGTCTTGCTGATGTTGGCCTGCCAGATGCGCACGGTGCAGACGCCATCTTTTAGGCGCGCGGCATCGATGTATCCGGCATGGATCGCGAAAGCGCCTGCACCCGTGGACAAGTTGCCGCAGTTGCCGCTCCAGTCGACGAAGTCCTTATCGATGGAGATCTGGCCGTAGAGGTAATCCACGTCATGACCAGGGCGTGAACTTTTCGACAGGATCACGCACTTGCTGGTACTAGAGGTCGCGCCGCCCATGCCGTCGATCTGCGCGGCGTAGGGGTCGGGGCTGCCGATCACACGCTGGAATAATTTGTCACGCGCCTTGCCCGGTACCTGTGCGGCTTGCGGCAGGTCTTCCAGCCGAAAGAACACCCCTTTCGAGGTGCCACCGCGCATATACGTGGCGGGTATCTTGATCTGTGCTTGCGCCATCATGCCGCTCCTTCGAGGAAGTCCTGCGCGAAGCGTTGCAGTACACCGCCCGCGTTGTAGACACGCACTTCAGCAGCGGTATCCAAACGGCAGGTGACAGGGATCCGCACCGAAGCACCATTCTTGCGGTGCATGATCACCGTCAGGTTGGCGCGCGGCGTGATGTCGCCTTCCACGTCATAAGTCTCCGTACCGTCGATGGTGTAGGTCTTACGCGTATCGCCAGCCTTGAACTCAAGCGGCAACACACCCATGCCGACCAGATTGGTGCGGTGGATGCGCTCGAAACCTTCCGCCACGATGGCTTCCACACCGGCCAGACGCACGCCTTTGGCTGCCCAGTCACGCGAGGATCCCTGACCGTAGTCGGCACCCGCCACGATAATCAGATTCTGCTTGCGCTCCATGTAGGTCTCGATGGCTTCCCACATGCGCATGACTTTGCCATCCGGCTCGACGCGGGCGAGGGAGCCTTTCTTTACTTCACCATTGATCACGGCCATCTCGTTGACCAGTTGCGGATTGGCGAACGTAGCGCGTTGCGCGGTGAGGTGGTCACCGCGGTGTGTCGCATAGGAGTTGAAGTCCTCTTCCGGCAGGCCCATCTTCGCCAGATATTCACCGGCAGCAGAGTCGGCCATGATCGCGTTCGAAGGCGACAGGTGGTCGGTGGTGATGTTGTCCGGCAATACTGCGAGCGGACGCATCCCTTTCATGGTGCGTTCACCGGCTAGTGCGCCTTCCCAATAAGGCGGACGACGGATGTAGGTGGACTGCGGATGCCAGTCGTACAACGGGCTCTTCGCCGCTTCGATCACGCCCAGATCGAACATCGGGATGTAGATCTGCTTGAATTGTTCCGGCTTTACGCAGGTTGCAACGATCGCGTCGATCTCTTCGTCGGTGGGCCAGATGTCTTTCAGCATGACCGGCTTGCCGGACTTGTCGGTACCCAGTGCATCTTGCTCGATGTCGAGGCGCACCGTACCCGCGATCGCATAAGCAACGACCAGCGGTGGGGAAGCCAAAAAGGCTTGCTTCGCATATGGGTGGATACGACCGTCGAAGTTGCGGTTACCGGACAGTACGGCGGTGGTGTACAGGTCGCGGTCTATGATCTCCTGCTGGATCTTTGGATCGAGTGCACCGGACATGCCGTTGCAGGTGGTGCATGCGAAGCCGACTATGCCAAAGCCCAGTTTTTCCAGCTCCGTCAGTAGGCCCGCTTCTTTCAGGTACAGCTCGGCCACTTTGGAGCCGGGCGCAAAAGACGTCTTGACCCAAGGCTTGCGCAGCAGACCCAGTGCGTTGGCTTTCTTCGCCAGTAGCGCTGCGGCAACCACGTTACGCGGGTTGGATGTGTTGGTGCAGGAAGTGATGGCAGCGATGATGACAGCCCCATCCGGCATCAGACCTTGCGCTTCTTCGGTCTTGCCCGAAGCAAGTTTGGCTTCGTCCGCGATGCCGCGCTCATGCAAGGCGGAGGTTGGCAGACGACGGTGCGGATTGGACGGGCCGGCCATGTTGCGTACCACGCTGGATAGATCGAATTCCAGCACTCGCTCGTATTCGGCGGCAACCATTTGGTCTGCCCACAGACCGGTGGTCTTGGCGTAGTTTTCTACGAGGGCAACCTGCTCAGGTTCGCGACCGGTCAGCTTCAGGTAGGTGATGGTTTGAGCGTCGATGTAAAACATCGCCGCCGTCGCGCCGTATTCCGGGCACATGTTGGAGATGGTCGCGCGGTCGCCGATGCTGAGGCTGTCCGCGCCTGAGCCGAAGAATTCGACCCAAGCGCCGACCACCTTTTCTTTGCGCAGGAACTCGGTCAGCGCCAGCACGATGTCGGTGGCGGTGATGCGCGGCTGATGCTTGCCAACCAGTTTCACGCCGACGATGTCCGGCAGACGCATCATGGACGGCAGGCCCAGCATGACGGTTTCGGCTTCCAGGCCGCCGACGCCGATGGCGATCACGCCGAGTGCATCGACGTGCGGAGTGTGAGAATCCGTTCCCACGCAGGTATCGGGGAAGGCAACACCATCGCGCGCCTGGATCACCGGGGACATTTTCTCCAGATTGATCTGATGCATGATGCCGTTACCGGCAGGGATCACATCGACGTTCTTGAACGCAGTCTTGGTCCACTCGATGAAGTGGAAGCGGTCTTCGTTGCGACGGTCTTCGATCTCGCGGTTCTTGCGGAAAGCCTCCTTGTCGAAACCGGCGGCTTCCACAGCCAGCGAGTGGTCGACGATCAGCTGCGTCGGCACGACAGGGTTGACCAATGCAGGATCGCCACCTTGGTCCGCGATCGCGTCACGCAGACCGGCGAGATCTACCAATGCGGTCTGGCCCAAGATGTCGTGGCACACCACACGTGCGGGATACCAAGGAAAATCCAGGTCGCGCTTGCGGTCGATCAACTGCTTCAATGCATCGGTCAATGCTTCTGGGTCGCAGCGACGCACCAGTTGCTCTGCCAGCACTTTGGAAGTGTAGGGCAGCTTGGCATAGGCACCTTGCTGGATAGCTTCGACAGCCGCACAGGTGTCGAAGTAGTCCAATTTGCTCCCTGCTAAAAGCTTACGGTATTGGGTATTCATAGATTCCTTCTTTGCTTTCTTAACCGCGCTCAGCCAATGGCACCCACTTCAGATTATCCGGCCCGATGTAGTTCGCACTTGGGCGGATGATCTTGCCGTCGGCGCGTTGTTCCATCACGTGTGCGCCCCAACCGGTGACGCGTGAGATGACGAACAACGGTGTGAACATCTCGGTCGGTACGCTCATCTGGTTGTAGGACACGGCAGAGAACCAATCCAGATTCGGGAACATCTTCTTCAATTCCCACATCGTCGTTTCCAAACGCGCGGCGATGTCGAACATCAATGTGTTGCCGTTCTCTTTAGACAGACTTTGTGCAACACGTTTGATGACTTCGTTGCGAGGGTCGGAGATGGTGTACACAGGATGGCCGAAACCGATGACGATCTCTTTGCGTTCCACGCGTGCGCGGATGTCCGCTTCTGCTTCGTCAGCGCTCTTGTAACGGCTTTGGATACGGAATGCTTCTTCGTTCGCGCCACCATGCTTAGGTCCACGCAACGCGCCGATCGCACCGGTGATGCAAGAGTAGATGTCAGAGTTGGTGCCCGCGATGACGCGTGCAGTGAAGGTGGACGCGTTGAACTCATGCTCGGCGTACAAGATGAGCGAGGTGTGCATCGCGCGTACCCAAGATTCCTTCGCTGGCTTGCCGTGCAACAGATGCAAGAAGTGTCCGCCGATGGAGTCGTCGTCGGTCACTACGTTGATGCGTTTGCCCGAGGTGGTGAAGTGATGCCAGTACACCAGCATCGAACCAAAACTCGCCATCATGCGGTCGATGATCTCGACGGTCTTTGCAGGGTCGTGCTTCTCTGATTCTTGCTCCACCGTGCCGAGAACCGAGCAACCTGTGCGCATCACATCCATCGGGTGTGCGTTGGCAGGCAGTGCTTCCAGTGCTTGCTTCACCGCTGCGGGTAGGTCGCGCAGCGTCTTCAACTTGGCCTTGTAGGCTTTGAGTTGAGTGGCAGTCGGTAGCGTGCCGTGGATCAACAAGTGTGCGATCTCTTCGAACTCTGCTTTCTCAGCGAAGTCGAGGATGTCATAGCCGCGATAGTGCAGGTCGTTGCCGGTGCGTCCCACGGTACACACCGCAGTGTTACCTGCGACGGTGCCAGATAGTGCGACAGATTTCTTGGGCTTCGGTAATGTCGTTTCTTCTGCCATGGTTGTTCTCCTTATGTTGATATTTATTTCACGTGCGGCTTAAACCCCCTCCAACTCCCCCTTATCAGGGGGAGAGCAGAGCCGCTCCTCCCCTGACAAGGGGAGGCTGGGAGGGGTTCGGGGTTGAATTCATTCAGCACCTTTTTCAGCGAACAAGCGATCGAGCTGTTGCTCGAACTCGTGATA
>JBAXEJ010000070.1:0-10397 GCA_037140475.1 Gallionellaceae bacterium | reverse complement strand
TGTGGAAACAGCGGCAGCCGAAACCGGCCGCCGCCGCGATCATCCCATCCGGGGCGGTACGAAGCGGCTGAGGTTGCCGGTGATGCGGCGCGTGTCTTCGCATACGTCATGCAAGGTGGTGATGCCGAGGTCGGGGATACCCAATGAAGAAGCCGCCACGCCGCCACCCGAAAGGTACAGTGCTTTGTGGCCGCTCTTCTGTGCAAGGATGGCGCAGTAGGCGGTGACGGCTCCGACCACTTGCAGTGGGGAATTGTCTTTCACTGCTTGGCGCAGTTTGTTGCCGGGCGTACTGCTCATACTCGAGCCTCCTCTTTAAAATTGAATTTGAATTTGAATTTGTGTTTGCGTGCAGCGTATCTGAGGCTTGGCAGCACTCGCGGACGTTCACATCCCCGCAAGCGGGGTCCCTGCTCACTGCTCATACGGCCTCCTCTTTATCGATCATTTCGCTAATGCTCTTCCATGCCCCTTGAATGTGACGACGCATGAGTAGCTCGGCCAGCTCGCCGTCGCGTTGTTGTAATGCGGCGACGATCTGGCGGTGTTGTTCTAGGGCAGGTTTGGTGCGTGCGGCTTTACGACTAGTGCGATAGCGGCACATGCGTAGCAGTTGGTATTGCTCGCTGCCGAGCATATCCATCAGCATGTGGTTACGGCTGCCGCGTGCAATTTGGTAATGGAAGTCAAGATCGCCTTCGCTTTGTGAATAGACCTTGCCACCTTCTTTTTTGATTTGTTCTTCGTGGCGGTCGAGCAGTGCGCCTAACTGAGCGATTTCTTCATCACTCATTTGTGTAGCTGCGAGGCGACAGGCCATGCCCTCTAGTGCCTCTCTCACGCCATAAATATCGGAGAGTGTTTTACGATCAAGCGTAACAACTCTAGCGCCAGCGTTTGGAATGCGTGTTACGAGTCGCATGCCTTCGAGATGTCGCAAAGCCTCGCGCAATGGGCCGCGACCCATGCCAAAGCGCTCGGCCAGCTCAACTTCGTTCAGCTTCTGGCCCTGCGCTAGCTCGCCGGTGACGATACTGTGCGCTAGCTGGCGCGATGCGGTGTCGGCAAGTGTGCCTTTTTCTATTGGTCTCGAAAACATAATAACTTTAAGATTGTCGACAATAGTGCAAATCCTAAACCCAAAAACACATTTTGTGTAGATATTTATTTGATTATGTCGACAATATTGCCTGTTTTAGAGTTGTGTAAACTGGGTGCGTTTGCCGCAAAAGCGTTTTTTGTGGTGTGGTATAAACGCGTTATTAGCGGATAACTATCTGGTTTTATTTGATCTTAATTATGGTGAACCCACTCCCAATCTCGCGGTATCAAGCGCAGTTGAGCGCTCCTTTTGGGGTACTAGGGATTCAGTGTGTCGACAGCCAGCTCACGGGAATTGCTTTTCTGGGAAGTGATGCTGAGATATTTATGCCGCAGAATTCTTTTGTGAGCGAGGTCGCTTTGCAGCTACAGGCGTACTTTGACGATGCCGGTTTCCAGTTTGATCTACCCCTCAAGTTAGACGGCACGACACATCAGCTTAAAGTGTGGCAAGCAATGTGCGAGATTCCGCTGGGACAAGTTCAAACTTATGGTGAGTTGGCCACATTGATTCACTCAAGTCCGCGCGCGATAGGGCAGGCGTGTGGTAACAATCCGATTCCTATTATCGTGCCGTGTCATCGTGTGGTGAGCAAATCTGGCTTGGGCGGCTTTATGCATCGCGCCGATGATGGTGCACTAAATATTAAGAAATGGTTGCTGGCGCATGAGCGACGCTGATTTACTTGATGAGTTTTGTGATGCGATTTGGCTAGAAGATGGCCTGTCTCGCAATACATTAGAAAGCTATCGCCGAGATTTGCAAAAATTCGCTGACTGGTTACAGCAGCGAGGTGTTTCCATTTTAGAAGTGACGCAAGCGGATATTCAAGGTTTCTTGGCGCATCTCTTTACCCAGCAAAAAGCCAAGGCGAGCAGTACTGGTCGTGCGATTTCTAGCCTCAAGCGTTTGTTCCGCTATTTGTTGCGACAAAATAAAATTTCGGTTGATCCAACTTTGCAAATTGCTTCGCCAAAGTTACCGCGTAGTTTGCCCAAGAGCCTTTCCGAAGCTGACGTTGAGTCATTATTGAATGCGCCAGAAACAGAAACCCCACTGGGGATGCGTGACCGCACCATGTTGGAAGTGTTGTATGCCACGGGTCTGCGCGTGTCAGAGTTGGTGAATTTGACGGTGGCACAAATCAGTCTTGACATGGGTGTGGTGAGGGTGATGGGTAAGGGGAGTAAGGAGCGACTTGTGCCATTGGGAGAGGAAGCCCTCGATTGGCTGCAAAAGTATTTGAAAGAAATGCGCCCGTTATTGTTGTCCGGAAAGCTGAGCGACGCGATGTTTGTGACGCAACGCGGTGGGCCGATGACTCGGCAGATGTTTTGGTATCTCATCAAGCGGCATGCTAAGCAAGGTGGTCTGGATAAACCCTTGTCCCCTCATACCCTGCGCCATGCCTTTGCGACACATTTGCTCAATCACGGTGCGGATTTGCGCGTAGTGCAATTGCTATTGGGGCATTCTGATATTTCTACCACGCAAATTTACACTCACGTGGCGCGTGAGCGATTGAAGGCCTTGCATGCAAAACATCATCCAAGAGGTTGAGCGCTTTGACTTTAGTTGTTTTTATACGCTTGTTGATTCGCCGGCTTTAACCGATAATGCCGCGCCGTCAATGTGCTTAAGTTGAAGGAAAATGGCAGGCAAGCTGCCTCATAAAAATATCGTGATGGGACGACGCATTGAACATTGATTTTCAACGGGCAGTTGACCGTATCGCAGGCGTGCCGATTTGCGGACTGCTGTCGTGGTTTGAGCGCATCAAGTGCGTGCTTATTAGTGCGCCGGTCGTTGCAGAAACCCCCAAGCGTATTCTGATTATTCTCTTGTCCGAAATGGGTAGCCTAGTGTTGGCGCAACCCATGTTCGCCAAGCTCAAGCAACAATACCCCGATGCTAGCTTGCATATTTTAATGTTCGCAAAAAATCGTGAGGTGTTAGACCTGCTGAGCGTGATGCCGCGTGAGCATGTGATTACGCTGAACGATAAATCTCTGGGGCAGTTCATACCTGACATATTGAACGCCATTCGTTTGATGCGCTCGCTTAAGTTTGATGTAGTCATCGATTGCGAGTTATTTACTCGGGTGAGTAGCATCTTTGCTTATCTTTCTGGCGCCCCAGTTCGCGTTGGTTTCCATCCGCATACCCAAGAGGGTTTGTATCGCGGTTCATTTATAACGCACCCTGTGATGTACAACCCGTATCGTCACTTGTCGCAACAGTTTATGACGATGGTCGCGGCGATTGAAGCGAACGGAACGCCGATTGCTAAAGGTGCGTTGGTTGAATTATCGGCTCCCCCCTTGTTGGAGTTCGCCGAGGGGGAATTGCAGCAGGTGGGTGAAAAATTACGCGCAGATTTTCCGGTTTTGCTAGGTAAGAAATTAGTGCTGGTTTATCCCGATGGAGGTCTCTTGCCGATTCGCGCTTGGCCACCTGAATATTACAAACTGTTGTGTGATGCTTTGTTGAAAGACGGATATGCCGTGGCATTGATCGGCTTGCCAGACGCTAAGCCCTTAGCGCAAGAGATCGTTAAGCACTGTGCGCACGAAAGTTGTATTGATCTCACCGGTTACACAAAATCAGTGCGTCATCTGCTGGCAATTTTTAATCATGCTGAATTGTTGATTACTAATGACGGTGGGCCGGGGCAGTTTTCTGCGTTAACACGTTTGCCGACGCTGGTGTTCTTTGGGCCTGAAACGCCTGCGTTATATAGCCCTTTGGCACCCAACATTCATTGCTTGTACACGGCACTTTCTTGTTCGCCATGCCTCACTGCTTACAATCACCGCAATTCGCCATGTGATGGCAATAACCAATGCTTGAAGCAAATTACACCCGAGCAAGTATTGGCAAAGTCCCATGAGTTATTGCGTGCGGAGCGTGCAGCATGAAATCAGGGTTGAATCTTCGAATCAAGGCCGCTTCGATATTGCGCCGAATATTTTCTAAACGTTTTCTAAAATTCGGTACGGTGGGTGCATCGGGAATCGTCATCAATCAAGGCGTGTTGTATGTCGCGCAAGAATACATTTTTCATGTGTCGCATGTGCCGGGCGAGGTAAATTGGATTGGACTCAACTTATCGTTGGGTCTCGCGATATTTTTTGCGACGTTGAATAATTTTTTCTGGAATCGCTTGTGGACTTGGGCAGATCGCAAGCAACACTACAACCGACCTTGGGCGTTGCAGTTTGGGCAGTACACCTTGTCGTGCGGGGTGAGCATCGCGCTACAAGTGATCTTTACTAATTTGATGGCCCCCCATGTTTATTATCTCGTTGCAAACTTTATTGCCATCGTGGTCACCAGCGTAGTCAACTTTGTATTGAACGATATTTGGACCTTTGGCCGCGTCAAGATGTTGCCTACCTCGCCCGTCAGCAAAAATTCAAAAGAAGATGCTGCCTAAGGAGACGCCTTTCCGTTTTGCGTTCTACGCGCTGGCCATTTTGCTGGCGGTGTTTACCTATTTTTATGCGCTTGATAGTCAGCATATTCCGAAGAATGGTGATGAACTGGTGTATGCGCATATCACTCGGCTTACTGCGGACAGTGGTCATTTGCTGCCCTTGCAGTCGCAGTTGCAAGACATGCGTAATACCAAGCCGCCCTTGTTGTTTTGGCAGGGCATTGCCTCGACGCATTGGGGGCATGAATGGACCTTGTGGAATTTGCGCTACCCGAGTGTGATTTACACCTTACTCACTGCGTTGCTGGTGTTTTTTTTAGCGCAACGCTTGGCGAGAAATCAAGGTGAGACCGGTGATGACCCTTTGGAAACCGGCTTTATCGCGGCGCTTACCTATCTGGCTTTTTTTAGCACTTATCGTTTTGGCCGACCTTTCCTTGTTAATCCGGCTGAGGTGTTCTGGTTCTTCTTGCCGTTCTTCACCTTGCTGTATTGGCGTTCCACCGCATTTGATTCGCGTTTGATTGTGCCTGTATTGCTGGGTGTCGAAATCGGCATCGGCCTGCTGTACAAATCTTTTGCTTTAGTTGCACCAGTGAGTCTTGCGCTCTCGTGGTGGTATTTGCATCAGCGCGATTATCGTTTGCAAGCATTCCTGTTTAGAGATGCATGGAAAGTGGCGGTCACGGTGGTGGTTTCGCTGGCCTTGTTTGGTCTGTGGTTTGTGTTTGATCCCGACCCGCAAGCCGTGTGGCGCGAATTTATTGTGGGGGAGAACGCAGGCAAATTTGATCCGCGCTCGGGTAGTTATCTAGGAAATTTATTGTGGGGCGGTAGTAGCGTCTGGGCGCTGTTGATCGGCTACCCGATGAATGCAGGCTTGTTGGCCTTTCCTGTCATTGCGGTATTTTGGAGTTCTTATCGCAGGCGTGCCTTGTTAAGTGATGCCGAAAAAATGTTGTGGATATGGATGGCGGTGTTGTTCGTTGTGTTCACTGTTCCGAGCCAGCGCACTGCGCGTTATTTACTAGAGGCTATGCCGGGCTTGGCAGTGTTGTGTGCACTGAGTTGGCAGCGTATTGGGCGCGCTTCTTTTGTGCTGAGTTTGTTATTCGCAGGCACTGTGCTTGGACTCATTGCCTTTTTGTCTTGGCGCTTGCAGGCCGAGTTTCCTGCCGCCGAGCTGTATGGCCGCACTTATTGGATGTTGCTAATAGTTACAGCAGTGTTGACGTTGCTGGCAGTTTTTTGGAGTCGTTACACGCGTGCGTTGCTGAGCGTTGTGGCCTTGTTGGTATTCCTGGCGTTAGCGGCGTTCTTGCGCCCGTTTGATGGCGCGGCTGGGAATTTTAGTGCAGAGGCACAACGCTACGCCAAAGGCAAAGAGGTGTGGACGCCTTGTAACTTTAGAGCAGTCGATGAAGGTTATCGCTTCTTGCTACCTGGTGCGCAAGTGCATGGTTATGTGTCGCCTCCTGAGCAAAGTGTGGGAGAGTTGTCGGCTCAATATCCTTTGTTTGCAGTCCAAATGCCCCTGCAAGAAAAGTGTGAAGGCTGCAAAGTGATTGGACAGCGTTTAGAGATTCGCAGCCGCCACAGCTCTGAGGAAATTCAAAAAATACTTAAGGGTGAAGTTTTTCAGCAACTTTTTGCTAAAGAGTTGTTGATCGAATCACCGCATACTATGTTGGCTCGTCCGTTGAAGGAAGCGTGTCGCTGATGTTGCGCCGGTTGTTTGCAAAGAGAAGCAAACTTTTGTTTGTGGTATTCATCGCGTTTGTGGCCGCATTTTATAAGGCTGCTAACCTTGTAGTTCCCTCAAAATTTCAAGATTCATCTCCTATTTGTGCGAGCCAATTAACCGCTCGATTTGAAACTCATTTTGTATCATCAAAACAATTGGTGCAGGTGCATGCGGCCTCTTCTATCGAATTAAAAGATGGGCGTATTCGTGCTTTCTGGTTTTCGGGAAGTCGCGAAGGCGCAAAAGATGTCGCGATTCACAGCGCGGTTTTTGACCCACAAAAATCGCAGTGGAGTGCAGAAGAAATTGCCACGACCCGTGAGCATACTCAGCGCGCTTTACATCGCTACGTTGGCAAGCTGGGCAACCCTGTTGTGGTGCGTCAACAAGATGGCCGTTTGCGTATGTTCTACGTCACGGTATCAATGGGAGGCTGGGCGGGTAGCTCAATCACCACGGTAACCTCTGGCGATGAAGGCGCAACCTGGAGCGAGCCTCGTCGATTGGTAACCTCACCTTTTTTGAATATCAGCACGTTAGTTAAAGGCGCCCCTTTTTTATATGGTGATGGCACGATTGGCTTGCCGGTTTATCACGAATTTATCAGTAAATTCGCCGAGATATTGCGGGTCAGTCCACAAGGCGTGGTGCTGGATAAGCAACGCTTAGCAGGGGGAGGGAAGGGCACCCTGCAACCTGTGGCATTCATACAAAATGCACAGTCCGCGCAAATGTTGATGCGTTACTCAGGTGCTGCAGAGCCGCATCGTGTGGTTGTAGTCAGTACGCAAGACGCCGGACAAAGCTGGACGCCGGCAATGAAATCAGCGTTGCCGAATCCGGATTCAGCGGTCACTGGCGTGACTTTGCCGGATGGGCGTATGTTGGCTGTGTTGAATAATTTAGACCATGGGCGCGATGCACTGTCATTAATGCTCTCAGCTGACAAAGGTGTTACATGGCGCGAAGTGCAGCGCTTAGAAGATCAAATCGCGGCGAGCGCACAGGCAGATGAAGTAAGTTACCTGCGAAATATAAAAACGCTTATTGCCCAGAGCGATGCCGCTGCGAAAAGTCATCTTGAGCAATCTATTGAGTCAACCAGGCTTACTGTGTGCAAGGAAGGGAAGTGTCGCTACGAATTTTCTTATCCCTATTTAATTCAAACACAAAGTGGTGATTTTCATCTGGTCTACACATGGAATCGCACCTTCATTAAACACCTTACTTTTAACCAGGCATGGCTAGATCAGCAGCTAGAAAAACACGCGCATGATGCACTTCACTGATATCACAGGGTTGTCTGGGGTAATATTTTCTATCTATATGTTTATATTTAGATATATGGATTTTTATCGCATCTCAAGCCGAGCAAAAGTGGTGCTGACTGGAGTTGTGCTCATTGCGGTGTCTGTACCGCTGGGTGGATTGTCAATTGCTGAGTTTTTGCGAGGCGTGACCGGCGATTTGAGCGTTACCACGCTACTGCTGTTGGCGCTACCGTACGTTTCCTTTCCCATTGTTGGGCGAGGATTAGCGAGAGGGGAGGGGCTAACTTTCATCGCAATCACCGCTTTTGCGTTTTATCCCTTCGCGTTAGGTTTTGGCATGTTCGACCCCTATCGCTTGGGCTTTGGAAATGTTTGGTTTATTGCGTTGCTGTTGTTGATCGCGGTAGTCGCTTGGCTCAAACAATTCACCCTGATCGCGCTGAGCATTTCGCTGGCGGTGTTAGCCTGGAGCTTTGGTTGGTATGAGTCAAATAACCTTTGGGATTATCTGCTGGATCCGTGGGTGTCTATTTACGCGCTGGTTGTTTTGATTCAGCAAGGAGTGCGAAAGTTTAGAACGAAGACTATTTGAGTTGAGAGCGCTCAATGCCAATCCCCACCATCTTGCTGCCGCGAATGGCTTGAAGCTTAGCCACATTGACCTTAACCCAAGGCGCGTTGAAGTCAGTCAAAATAATCTGCGCAATGTGTTCAGCTAATGCTTCGAGTAGGTTGAAGTGTCGAGTAGCCAAGACGTCCTTGATGTGTTGCACAATTTTTGAGTAATCGAGTGCGTCGTCAATGTTGTCTGTCTGGCATGCGAGACTATTCGGTAGCGCGATTTCTAAATCAATTTGCAAAGCCTGTGGTACGCGCTTTTCCCATTCATATACGCCAATGAGGGTGTCGATTTTGAGTTCGCGTAAAAAAATGATGTCCATAGGTCGTTGAAACAGCGTTTGGTTGTAGTGTTGGCATTCGAGTAAAATCCACCGCTCGCATTTTAAGGTATTCCACATGATGACCCTAGTTTTTGTTGTACTCGCCTATCTATTGGGCTCGGTTTCTTTTGCGGTGTTGATGAGTAAGGCTTTTGGTCTGGCTGATCCGCGTAGTTACGGTTCTGGCAATCCAGGCGCGACCAATGTGTTGCGTAGTGGTAAAAAAGCTGCGGCAGCGCTGACGTTGTTAGGTGATGCAACCAAAGGTTGGTTGGCAGTATTTCTGGCAATTCGTTTCGCGCCGCACGATGGGCAAGGTTTGTTGATTATTGCACTGGTTGCATTAGCCGTTTTTCTCGGGCACGTATTTCCCATCTTTCTTAAATTTAAGGGCGGCAAGGGTGTCGCGACAGCACTGGGGGTGTTGTTGGCACTGAGTGTTTGGATGGGCTTGGGTGTGTTGCTGATTTGGTTATTTGTGGCGGCGGTGTTTCGCTACTCTTCATTGGCTGCGCTGGTGGCAGCGATTGCGGCTCCAGTGTTTGCGATGTTGCTTCATTTGCGGCCTGAGCTGGTGCTGGCAACAGTAATTATGTCGATGCTGCTGATCTGGCGTCACAAGAGCAATATTCAAAATTTGATGACGGGTAAAGAAAGTAAAATCGGTAAGAAAAAGGAGTCTCAATCTACCTGATTGAGTTGCTGTAAATCCCAGCGCGGTTTAACGTTAAAGCGATAGTCGCGTTGGGCAGCTTGTTGTTTCATTCGCATTGCGCCTGCAAAGGCAATCATCGCGCCGTTGTCGGTGCAAAATTCCAAATCAGGATAGAACACTTTGAATCCTCGTTTTTGTGAGGCTAAGTTTAGTTGCGTGCGTAGTGCCTGATTGGCGCCAACGCCGCCAGCGATGACCAGTTGGCTGAGTTCGGTTTGTTTTAGCGCTGAGAGTGATTTGCTAACGAGTACATCAACAATGGCCGATTGAGCGGCAAGCGCGATGTCGGCCTTGGTTTGATCGTTGAGTTCATTCTGCTGTGTGGTCACTAAAACGGCGGTCTTGAGTCCGCTAAAGCTGAAATCCAAATTGCCGCTGTGCAACATTGGGCGTGGAAGTTTGAAGCGACCCTCTACACCATGCTCTGCAAGTTTGGAAAGTAATGCGCCTCCCGGATAGTCTAGTCCTAGTAATTTTGCACTTTTGTCGAAGGCCTCTCCCGCTGCGTCGTCTAGTGTTTCACCTAACAAGGTGTAGCGACCAACGCCATCAACGCGCATTAACTGTGTGTGCCCGCCAGAAACCAATAATGCAACGAATGGAAATTCAGGTGCAGGTGTCGAAAGGAGAGGAGAGAGCAAGTGCCCCTCTAGATGATGGATGGCGATAGTGGGAATGTTGAGTGCATAAGCCAATGAGCAGGCCACGCCAGCGCCAACGAGCAACGCACCGGACAATCCGGGGCCTTGCGTGAAAGCGATTGCGTTGATGTCCTGTAGTGAGCAGTCGGCTTG
Source organism: Gallionellaceae bacterium (assembly GCA_037140475.1). Classification (GTDB taxonomy): domain Bacteria; phylum Pseudomonadota; class Gammaproteobacteria; order Burkholderiales; family Gallionellaceae; genus PALSA-1006. Next base: position 394 of record JBAXEJ010000070.1, on the reverse strand, counting down.
TTTTAAAACTTGGCGAATCAATGGTAGTGCGTAACGCACGTGATCGCGAGATGCGAGTTCAGGCACAACGCCGCCATATTCATTGTGTAGGGCAATTTGCGAATGGAGGGTATGTGCCAGCAGGCCGTGCTCGGAGTGATAGAGCGCGACACCCGTTTCATCACAGGAAGATTCAATGCCGAGAGTAATTGTCATTAATTTGATCCATTTCAAAGGCGACGGAATTGTACGTTTCATCTCTCTGTAACAACACCGCAAATTTTTTTTAACAAAGTGCTTGACGGAAAATCGTCGATCTATATAATGCGCACCTCTTCGCGGCCAAGGCTGCATGAGAGAGAAGTAAAAAGTTCTTTAAAATTTAAATAAAACAACCGATTAGTGTGGGTATGTG
>JBAXEJ010000069.1:0-10808 GCA_037140475.1 Gallionellaceae bacterium | reverse complement strand
GATATTAAGACACCGGTGAAGATTGGCATTATCACTTTGCTTGCTACACAGGTGATGAATTTGCTCTTCATTGGTTGGATTCAACACGCGGGACTGGCGCTAGCGATTGGTCTCGGTTCTTGTTTTAATTCGGGCGCTTTGTTTTATTTGTTGCGCAAGCGTGGCATTTACACGCCAGAGCCAGGTTGGGGTAAGTTCCTCTTCAAAATAGCCTCGGCATTGCTGGTGTTGGGTCTGGTATTGTGGCTTGGTATGGGGAGCGAGCAGCATTGGCTGACGACACATGGCTGGTCGCGCATCATTCACTTGACCTGGCTGGTAGTGGCTGGCGTGGTGTCCTACTTTGCAGTGTTGTGGGTACTCGGGTTTAGGCTAAAAGATTTTTCCAAGCGTGGCGCAAGCTAATTATTTTAATAGGGTGAAGAGATGAGCGATTTTTCTTACAACGTTGAAGAAGATACTTTTGATGAGTTAGTGATTGCCAAATCACACGAGTTGCCTGTATTGCTTGATATTAGTGCGGAGTGGTGTGGCCCATGCAAAGTATTGGGCCCGCTGCTGCACAAAATGGTGTTTGCTTATAACGGCAAATTTATTTTGGGTATTGTAGATGCCGATGAAAATATGAAAATTGCGGGGCGTCATAAGGTGCGAGGTTTTCCGACGGTGATTGCCTATAGCCATGGTGTGGAAGTGGATCGTTTTCATAGCTCACAGACGGAAGGTTTTTTGCGCAACTTTATTGATAAATTCATTGCGACGCACCAAGCTGGGCCTTCGTCAAAAGTGTCCGAGTAAAAACAGGTAGCTGCCTTAAGGGCATTTCTAAAAATTTAAAGTTATAAGCAAGACAAGGCGCGAGCAAAAAAATGCGACGCGGCATATTTCTAATATGTAAGGAGTAATTTTTTTGTGAATAACGCAGTATTGCAACTAAATTTAGATTTTTGAAGCGCACATATGTCGCAACATCTGTTCTCCCCTTCCTCTGATGGCAGCATGAGCCCTAAAGGCTGGTATCAAGCCATGCGTGAGAAGCCGGGCTTTATTCACGATGAAGCACAAGAAAAGGCAATTGTTGTTTTAGATGAGCTATGGCATCAACTGGTCGATTTCAAAGCCAAGCGTAACCATTTTTTAGGCCGCAGTTTGCTTAGCCCAGACGTACCTAAGGGCCTATATTTTTGGGGTGGCGTGGGGCGCGGCAAAAGTTTTTTGATGGATGTTTTTTTCGACTGCGTTCCTTACCAACGTAAGCGTCGTATTCACTTTCATAATTTCATGGCCGAAGTGCATCATGAAATGAAACGGTTGGCGAGTGAGAAAGACCCGCTCTTGGCACTGGCTGACAATATCGCCAAATCCACTCGATTGTTATGCTTTGACGAATTTCATGTCAGTGACATTGCAGATGCGATGATTCTCGGTCGCTTGTTTGAGGCAATGTTCGAGCGCGGCGTGGTGCTGATGACCACCTCTAATTATCCACCCGATGGACTCTATCCCAATGGTTTGCAGCGGCAGAAATTTCTCCCCACGATTGAATTATTAAAACGCGAGTTGCGTGTGCTCAATGTGGATGGCGGTAGCGATTATCGTTTACGAGAAATGACGCGTGATTCGTTATTTTTGACGCCTGCGGATGCTCAGAGCGATATCCGTATGACTGAGCTATTTGAGCGAATGAATCCACTTGCGCAGCAAAATGTAAAACAAATTGAAATACTAGGGCGGGCAATTCCTGTACGCAAGTTGGGGCATGGTATGGCGTGGTTTGATTTCATGGCGCTCTGCGGCGGGCCGCGTGATCAAACTGACTATTTAGAAATTGCGCATCAATTCCATACCGTCTTTTTATCGCACATTCCGAAACTGGCAGCAGAGGATGCGCCCGCAGTACAGCGCTTCACATGGCTAGTCGATGTGTTTTACGACAAGCGGGTGAAATTAGTCATTTCTGCGGCGGCGGTGCCGCAGGAAATTTACGCTGTGCAGGGTGGTGAGTTCGCGCGTACGGTCAGTCGGCTTATCGAGATGCAGTCCCGTGACTATTTGGCACTGCCGCATCAAGCGGAGGGGGTGACACTGACGTTGCCCAGCGGGGGGATTTAAGATTGTTCTTGATTAAATATTTCTAATACGTCTTCCATGAATTCGTCTGAGCTGTCTTTATGAATCCCAATTTCATCAAAAATTGATCCGCTAAACTTAGCCCATTCAGCGTCTTTAACGTGGTGAATCAAATTGTGCAGATGACGTGCTAATTGCAAGATAGAAACGAGCGTTAGCGCCGCATGGTCAGTGTTTAAACGATCATGATGAAAGCGCACCGCTTGGCAAATAAAGGTAGGTAAATTCCAGTGCATCGTCACCATATATCCAACCACGGTGTGGTCGGTGTTGAAGCGCTTATCTTCTTCGCGAAAATCTGGCCAATTGCTTCCCTGATTAATGCGAAAAGTTTGGCAATACTCTGGGAAGCGTTGCATCAAAATGGGTACGCCACACTCGTGAAACAAACCTGCCATGTAGGCTTGATCCACCGCGATATTGCAGGCGGAAATTTGTTTTGCAGCAATAATTCCACTGAGCGTCGCGATCTCTTCTGAGCGCTCCCAAAATTTTTCGTAGGCGACCTCTTGCCCGCCAATCGCCTTGCGTAGAGAAAGCCCCTTAATCAAATTAGCAACCTGTGTCATTCCCAAAACAGTAATTGCTTTTTGGATGCTGGTAATTTGCATCGACGATTTGTAATAGGACGAGTTGACCAGCCTAAAAATTGCGGCGCTCAGCCCGACATCTTTCGTAATTAAGTCGCCAATGGCAGAGAGTTGGTTGTTGGGTTTGTTAATGAGATGTTCAATTTCTAGCAGGATTGAGGGTTGCGGAGGGATATTAATTTGGCTACCTAGAATCTTGTCTAGCGAGGCCTGCTCATTGAGTTGTGCTGAATTGCTCATAGTGTCAATCAAGTGAACGATATGTGAGACACGAAGGTCGGAATTTGATTGGGAATTATACCGAGAAATCTGGTTTTTTATTCCTATGTTGTGTCGGTCGATTCGTGTTTTACTAGGCGCAGTTCTATTGTCTTGATGGAGGTCATCAACATGCAACGTCGAGAGTTTTTAATGACAATCCCTGCTATTGCCTTATGGCCGACAAGTGCTAGCTGCGCAGCAGCAGAGCCGATTCAGGTGACGATTATGCAGTTCTCGGATCAAGGTAAGCCGCTCGGCCGAACTACGCTGAGCAAAGTGAAGCAGGATGCTGAATGGAAAAAGCGATTGTCGCCACTCGCTTATGCGGTTACCCGGCAGCAGGGTACGGAGCGTGCATTTTCACAACCAGGTTACGACCGGCATGAACTAGGCTTGTATCGTTGCGTGTGTTGCGATAACGCCCTGTTTGACGCGAAAACAAAATACGATTCTAAGACTGGCTGGCCTAGTTTTTGGCAACCGATTTCAGCAGAAAACGTGCATGAAATTGTTGATCGCGCTTTTGGCATGGTGCGCACCGAAGTGCAGTGTGCGTTATGTGATGCGCATCTGGGTCATGTGTTTGATGATGGTCCCAAGCCCACAGGACTACGTTACTGTATGAATACGGTGGCGATGCGGTTTATTCCGCGTTTATAAAAATCCAAATTTAGTCACAATACTGTGTTGCTCACAAAAAATTACTCCTTACATATAACGCATATGCTGCGTCGCAATTTTGTGTTCGCGCCGTGTCTTGTTTATAAATTTTAATTTTTGAGGAGCGTCGAATTGAAAACGTTAAGTAGCGAATCAAGCACTTTATGCTGATATTTTTGCTCTCCTATCTCGGTGGAATTCTCACCATCATGAGCCCCTGCGTGTTGCCAGTGTTGCCGTTCATTTTTATGCGCGCAGATCAGTCTTTTATACGATCGGGTTTGCCGGTATTACTGGGCATTGCAGCCACATTTACGGTATTGGCGAGCTTTGCAGTGGCCGGTGGTGCGTGGTTAGTGGAGTTGACTCAGTATGGGCGCTATTTAGCTCTGTTGTTATTGGCACTACTGGGGGCGGCGCTGATTATTCCGTCCCTGTCAGCTTGGCTCATGCGCCCTTTGGTGGCATTAGGTGGTCACATTCAGCAGCAAGTAGATCAAAAAACGAGTGTTAAAGGCTCGTTGTTGCTAGGGGTTGCCGTAGGTTTTTTATGGGCGCCTTGTGCTGGTCCGATTTTGGGTTTGGTGTTGGCGGGCGCGGCTCTGCAAGGAGTAAATCTTACTAGCGCATTGTTGTTGCTTTTTTTTGCCGCGGGCGCGATATCTTCCTTGGGGCTTGCTTTGTTCGCAGGAGAGCGAGTGCTACGTTTGTTAAAGCACGGCCTGGGTGGTGAAGAGTGGCTGCGGCGTGGGCTGGGAGTCATCGTGGTTACGTGCGTGGTAGCTATTGCAATGGGATGGGATGTGCGCTTCTTGTCTAAGTTTTCATTTTTAAGCACCGCCGGTATTGAGCAAAAATTGCTAGATCAATATGTGCCCGCGCCTGTGGCGGCACCAGCTACAGATAAACCGATGGCGCCTTCGCTGCGAGGTGCGACACACTGGCTTAACGCAGCGCCCCTTGATAATGAGATGTTGCGTGGCAAGGTGGTGCTAGTGGATTTTTGGACTTACTCCTGTATTAATTGTTTGCGAACTTTGCCTTACCTAAAAGCTTGGGATGAAAAATATCGCGCGCATGGCTTGGTGATTGTGGGGGTGCACGCCCCCGAGTTTGCCTTTGAATATGATCTGCAAAACGTGAGTAAAGCCGTCAATGACTTGGGTATTCGTTACCCCGTGGCTTTAGATAATCAATATACGATTTGGAATACTTTTAATAATCGCTATTGGCCTGCGCACTATTTGATCGACGCGCAAGGGCGTGTGCGGCATCAGCATTTTGGCGAAGGTGCGTATGAAGAAACCGAGTTGATGATTCAGTCCTTGTTGAAAGAAGCCGGACAAGGTGTGGCGTTAGGCAAGAAATTGTCCAATGTGACAACGACCGGCGTAGCGGTGGCAGCAGTTGTAGGGCGTAAATCACCAGAAACCTATTTGGGGTATTCGCGGCAAGAAAATTGGTCGTCTGTGCAGCGCGTTAAACGGGATGAATTGGCGCGCTACACCTTGCCGACTAAGCTCAAATTAGATCACTGGGCGTTGCAAGGAGATTGGATTGTGTCGCCGCAAGTAATCGAATCAAAAGCAGTTAACGGCAAAGTTGTTTATCGTTTTCAAGGGCGAGATTTGCATCTGGTGTTGGGTTCGCAAGGCGGCAAAGCAGTGCGATTTAGGGTGTTGTTGGATGGCGCTGCTCCCGGCCCAGATCATGGTTTAGATATTGATGCGCAAGGTAATGGGGTGATTCAGGGCGAGCGCTTGTATCAACTGGTGCGCCAAAATGGCGAGCTGAAAGAGCGCACTTTTCAGATTGAGTTTTTAGACGAAGGCGCTCAGGCGTTTGCTTTTACGTTTGGCTAATATCTATATCTATATGATTATATTGAGAAACATGTTTTATTGCTTGATGTTTTGTGGCTTGTTCGCGGCCCCTGTTGCTTGGGCGGAAGAGCAGGTGGCAGTATTTGCGGGCGGCTGTTTTTGGGGTGTGGCTGCGGTATTTAAGCATGTAAAAGGCGTGCACAAAGTAGAGTCGGGCTATGCCGGCGGTAGCGCAGCGACGGCACGTTATGAGCAGGTGAGCGGGGGGAATACGGGGCACGCCGAAGCCGTGCGAGTGCGTTTTAATCCGACGCAAATTTCATATTCACAATTATTGGAAGTTTTTTTCAACGTGGCACACGATCCGACCCAGCTTAATCGCCAAGGGCCTGATACGGGTAGCCAATATCGTTCAGCGATTTTTTATACCAGCAGTGAGCAACAAGTTCTCGCGCAAAAAATGATGGGCCAGATCACTTCTGCGAAAGCATTCAATGCGCCTGTCGTGACCCAAGTCGTTCCTTTGCAGCAATTTTACGTAGCAGAGGCATATCATCAAGACTATCTGGCACGACACCCGTATCAACTTTACATCGTGATTAATGACCAGCCCAAAATTGAACAGTTGCGCAAGCTTTTTCCTGCGATTTATCAATAGTTTTTTGCGAGGATGAGGGGCGAGTGAGGGGATTTGCTGATAAGCTCTCCTCCATTAAATTAATCGCCATTACGGTTTATTCTCAAACTATAAAGCGCATGAATCGAGCAACAATTCGCCAGCTACTCTGTGTGTTTACCACCTTCTTTTTTTTGGTGGGCGCGGTGACTTCTGCGGAAGCTGCTAGGAAAAGTCGTGCTAAGGCACATAAGCCTCTCTATGCGGGAGCCACGGGGATGGCCAAAGATTGGGAGCCTAATTTAGAGCTCAAGCCGTATAAGCAAAATTATTTGCTGCTCTATGCGCGCACTGAGCCGGTCAATAATTCACCAACCAGCCCCAATCTTCAAAACCAAATATTGACGCCTTACAACCTAGATAACCGAGATGTGAAGTTTCAAGTAAGCGTTAAACATGACTTAATTGATTTACGCCAATTCGGTGCGTTGTGGTTCGCCTACACGCAACAGGTTTTTTGGCAATATCACGACAATGGCAATTCTCGGCCAATGCGCGAGGTGAATTACGAACCAGAATTTATTTACTCCATCCGACCAAGTAGTTTTAGTTTGCTTAACTTCGGGGTGGTGCATCAATCCAATGGTGAATCGAAGCCCCGGTCACGGGCGTGGGACAGGGCCTATGTGCAAACAGGGCTTGAGTTGGACGGTGGCGGTGAGTTTCGTGCGGTGCTCATGGGGCGTTGGTGGAAAAGATACGCCGAGAACCCAGCTTCTGACGATAATGCAGACATCGCCGACTACATGGGCTACCGAGAACTTGAGTTACGTTTATTGCAACAGGGTGGTTGGGAGATTTCGGCACTGGGCAGAAGCAAGGCGGTGAAAATTGATATTGCCGCCCCAATTTCTTCATGGCTCTTTTTGGGTACCACGGACGAGCCTCACATCAACATTCATGCGCAATACTTTAGGGGTTATGGCGAGAGCCTGCTCGATTACAACCACTTTCATACTGCTTGGGGATTCGGATTTTCATTTCCGATGGACTAAGCAAAATTATTGATTAGCGCCAGTGAAAACAAAATGACTTTGTCCGTGAATACGCTACTTAATCAGATTCAAAAAACTTCCACGCTATTGGTGCTTGGCGTTTCTGCGGTTTGGATTTTGTTTGCGTGGGGGATTGCAGATCATTTTTTAACTTCGCAATTACAGAGTTTAATCAACGTGGAAAAGGCGGCTTTAGAGCGGCAGTCGGCTACGGTGGCCGAGGCGGTTGGTCAGCATCTGGCTCAATTGCATGGCGCTGCTCAAGTAGTGGCTAATGAAGCCGCGGCAATCAAAACCTTAACGCTTGCCGACGTTAAAAAAATACCAACCAATGCGCCCGTCGAGCAAAAGCGAAGATTTTTTGAAACTCATCCGGTGCTCGCGTCCAGTAATTTGCGCCTAGCAAGTTTGGCAAGCACGCTGGGGGTTGAAGTTGCCTATGTGATGGATGCTGATGGCAATTGTATTGCCGCCAGTAACGCTACACAGGCAGCAAGTTTTGTGGGCGCTAATTATGGTCAACGAGATTATTTTAAAAGTGCAATGGCTGGAAAAAACGGCTATCAATATGCAGTAGGCTCCGTTTCAAAAATTCCAGGTTTGTATTTTAGTGCACCGATATTTTCTCAGGGTCGTATCGTGGGTGTTGCTGCGGCGAAACTCAATGTTTCTAAGTTGGTCAGTTGGATTGATCAGGCAGACGCAATGATTGCGGACGAAAACGGTATTGTCATTCTCGCCAGTGATCGTTCATTTGAAATGCGAGCGTTGCCCAATAGCAAAATTGCTAATCTATCTGAGAGTGAGCGCAAGGCGCGATACCGCCAGAGTGATTTTGTAAGTTTGGCGCTGGGGCAGTGGCGTACGCCAGCTTTTCCAGAGTTACAATTTTTTACTCACGAACGAGTACCTTTGATTCTTCATCAGCGTGAAATGAAAGAGGAGGGCTTGTCTGTTTATGTGATGAGACGAGTGCACTTTGCCGTTAACTTTGCAGAGAGAAGAATGCAGTTGTCGTTGGTTTTGGCGTTGCTGGGTGTGGCCATTATTGCGGGCATTCAATTTTGGATTTTATTGCTGCGCAAGCGTGAGGATCTGGTTGCGGCAGAGCATGCTGCTTCAGCACGCTTGAATCGTCTCGTGAATCGTGCACCTGGAATGGTTTTTGAGTATCAACTGAATGCAGATGGGAGTTCGCATTTTCCCTACGCTAGCGAGGCGGTGCGTGAAATTTACCGTTGCTCTCCTGAAGAGGTCAGTGAAGACGCTACCAAAGTATTCGATATTATCCATCCATCTGACCTTCAGGGTGTCGCTGAAAGTATTCAACTATCGGCACGCGAACTGTCGTTATGGAGACACGAGTATCGCGTTAAATTTGAAGAGGGTGAGGTGCGTTGGTTGCAAGGTAACGCGCTGCCCATAAGGCAAGAAGACGGCTCGGTATTGTGGAATGGTTTCATCATGGATGTGACCGAGCAAAAGGCACTTGATGCAGAGCTGAACGAAAGCCTCACTGAGCTAAAGTTGCGCGATGCAGCACTCTCTAAGGTATCTCAAGGAGTCACAATTTCAGGTGTTGATCGATTGATCACCTACGTCAATGCGGAATTTGAAAAAATAACCGGCTATTCCAGCGCCGAGATGTTGGGAAAGTCCACGGTGATTTTGCAAGGTGCGGATACCAGCGCTAAGACCATCGCAAAAATTCATGACCTACTTAGTAAGCAACAGCCTTTCTTCGGCGAGATACTTAATTACCGTAAAGATGGAACACCTTTCTGGAACGAGCTCAGCATCGAACCTGTATTCGATGTCCGCGGTGAGCTAAGTCAGTTCGTTGCAGTGCAACGAGATGTGACGGAGCGCGTGCGTGCGCGAGAAGAATTACGTTTGAAAGAATTTGCCTTGAATGCGGCGGCTAACGCAATCGTGATTACTGATACGCAGGGGCGTTTGGAATGGGCGAATGCAGCCTTCTCTAGTTTGAGTGGCTATGAGCTAAAAGAGGCTCAGGGCGAGGTGGTGGGGCAGCTGCTTAAATCTGGTTTGCAAGCTGATGATTTTTATCGCGAGATGTGGCAGGTCATTTTGAGTAAGCAAGTGTGGAGTGGAGAGCTCTTAAACCGACGTAAAGATCGCACTTTGTATTGGGAAGAGATGTCGATTGCGCCGCTGGTATCCGATGCTGGCGAGGTGATCCACTTTGTTGCGGTTAAGCAAGATATCAGTAAGCGCAAGGCACTTGAGCGCGATATGCTGGAAGCCAAAGACAATATGCAGGGTTTGTTGAATGCAATGGCTGAGGGTGTGTTTGCGGTGGATGCTTTGGGGCAAAGTGTTTTTGTGAATCGTGCTTTTGGGGAGGTGCTGGGATACGCAGAAAATGAGATCAGTGTGGGGCGGCGAATGTTTGATGTAATTGGCCATTCAAATGTTGACGGCACACCCTTCTCATTAGAGGAATGTAAATGGATGCGAGTGTTGAGTACGCAGCAGCCAATCAATGTTGAGCATGAAATTTTTCGCCGAAAAGATGGTGTAGCGTTATCTGTTGAATACTGGGCGCACCCCATTGTTAAAAGCAGCGTCGTCGTTGGCGTCATCGTGACCTTTGTCGATATTACTCAGCGCGTTTTGATTAAGGCGGAACAGGTCAGAATGTCGGGGCAGCTATTAAAACAAAATCGCCTGTTGCAGCAATATAGTGAGCAGGTGAAGGAAGAAGAAGCGATTGCTCGGGATTTTATTCAGCAATTTAGTGCGATGGATAAAATCAGCGATCCACTAGTGCAGTTTATGCTTAAACCCGCCGCTAACTTTAGCGGTGATATTGTTGCCTTTGCCCGCACACCCGATAATCGATTGCATGTGTTGATGGCCGATAGCGCGGGGCACGGTTTAACCGCAGCACTCGCGGTCATTCCGATTACTCAGCCTTTCTATCAGATGACCGCAAAGGGTTTTGATATTCCCTCGATTGCTAAAGAAATGAATCGCCGCGTGCGTGACTATTTGCCATTGCCGCGTTACGTGGCATGCGTGCTGATCTCGGTGGATGTAGGAACTCAATCTATACAGGTGTGGAATGGTGGCTGCCCTTCCGTCGTGATGGTGGATGCGAGCGGGCGTTTTATTGAGCATCGTTTTCAGTCCAAGCATTTACCTTTAGGCGTTGTTAAGCCAGAGTTGTTTAGCGCACAGGTTGAGCATTTAAGCTACGAAGGTGGTGCATGCCAATTGCTGAGCTGTTCCGATGGTGTAACAGAAATGATTAGCAAGCATCGAGGCTTTGATGGTTACGACATGATGATGATGCGAGCAAGAGGGTGCAAAGGCGACAGTATGTATGATCGACTCATTCAGGTTGTGCAAAGTGAAATGGTAGATCAGGAGCAGTCGGACGATATTACTTTGGTGGCCGTGCACTGTCCTGTGGCTCAAGAAAGCTCAGAGAAAAAGATAAAGCTGGCGCCTGCTGAAAGTGCGCTCATTAAAGAATTCGCTTCTTGGGAGTTGCTCCAAGCCGGTGAGCCAATTTGGGAATATAAAGTGATGCTCACTACCCCTCAGTTAAAACGTTTAGATGTGGTGCCGTTTTTGATGGGCATTACGTCTCAGATGGATGGCGAACAGGCGAATGGCAAGATTTTTGTGGTGTTGTCCGAGCTAT
>JBAXEJ010000068.1:0-11141 GCA_037140475.1 Gallionellaceae bacterium | reverse complement strand
GTTCATCCTGCGAGGGGTGAAATGTGCGGGTGACGTATTTGCAAGTGGGCGGACTTTATGGGGTTCGGCGGAACGTGTCAAGGTGAGTGGCTGCATCGAATTCGAGTCGCTCTATTTCGTAGAAATCGTCAGCCCGCGTAGGGCGCAATCGTTATTGCGCCGAATAAACTCAACAACAATCACCCCTCTGAGGCGACCCAATTTGCGAGCCGCTGTCGCACGCTTCTTAAGCGTTCTTCACTAATCGCACCGATGTTACCCAGTAGCAGCGAACCATCCAGCACAGCCAGTCGTGATAGTCGCAACACGCTCGGTACTTTCAACCCGGAGTTGGAAAAATCGGTATCGGATGGGGAAATAATTTCATCAAGATTAGCGTCTGCTTGATTCAGTTGTGATGACACCATACACACCAACCAGTCATCAAAGCGCGATGCTTGCCGCAACATGAGTACAGGACGTAGTTTGGTTGCTGAAAGATCGCTGTATGGGAAAGGCGTGAGAACGACTTGTCCCGCCCGTTTCATTGCCAATGTTCCCGCAAGTCGGCACGCGTGTAAGTGACCTTCTCATCTTCCATGCCGCGCAGTGCTTGGCGCATGGACAATTCAGAAAACTCGGCCTCTGTCCATTCCGTGTGGGCGAGAGGTTTGTCTGCTGACGCGGCGCATCGCGCAGAAAGGAATTCGACGAAATCAAAAACCTCCGCTTGCTTCTCGCGTGGAAGTAATTCCAGTATGTTAATGAGTTCCGCATAGCCCATTGCACGCCTCGCTTGGGTTGATAAATTTTCGATGAAAGAAGTATAACTCGAATAAGCCTCAATTGTTATCCAGTGCGAATCAAAGGGTCAGGGTCGCATATATTTTGGACTGTGCATGTGATTCCCTTTCGCTTATGTCCGCTTAGGTTTTTCTTCGCCGGTCACAAATCCGATAGGCCGTTTTTTCTGCGGCTCTGGCGGGGTCATCAGTTCGCGGATGGCATCGAACACTTGTTTGAGCTAACCACTCCGCAGCATCTAGCTGGAACATAAAATCTTCAGGGAATCGCTCTAGGTAACACTTGACCGCTTGAAGCAACAGCACCCTCTATGCGGTGAATTGTACGGGTGTCGAATTTGCAAGTGGGCGAACTTTATGGAGTTCGGCGGGGCTGTCAAGGCGAGCAAAAAAGCCAATAAATCTATTTTGATGTTTATAACCTATTGGGTTATATTGTGGCATGGAGAAGAAAAAGCCACATTACGCACTATCCGAGACAGCGAGTTGTTGAGGCGCGCGGTGTGAGTGCTTTTACCGGTGTTGCGTTGGCTGGTGCTGCCGCGCTGGGGCTTTCATGTTCGCAGGCTGTCGTTGTGGTGTTAAGTCTCAAACAAAAAGATTTGTACAAGAGTTATGACGACGAATGGCGATCACAAAATATGGCAAGACGTGTATCACGCAACGCTGGATTCTGGCTTGGTGGCTTATATCAAATTCACCTTGCGTGACAACGGAACTGTTGTGACCCAGTTTAAGGAGAAATGAAATGAAACACTTGTGCTTGAATTGCGAAAAAGGCGACATGGTTCGCGCCAAGAAAAATTGCGTGGTGACTTATCGCGCCCATCGCGCGACGGTTCGTGCAGTTGACGGCTGGCATTGCCCTGAGTGCGGCGAGGTGGAGTTTGCTGGTCATGAAGGAGAGCGCTATGCGGAAGTGTTGGAAAAGCTGCGTTTGAAAGTGGATGCCGAGGAATCGGCTGAGCTTGCGCGTATTCGCAAGAAGTTGAAACTTTCGCAACGTAGCGCTGCGGCCATTGCGGGCGGAGGGGTCAATGCTTTTTCCCGCTATGAAAATGGTAAAGCGAAGCCCGTCGCCGCCGTGATCAATTTGTTCCGTCTATTAGATAAACATCCTGAGTTGATCGAGGAGCTTCTGGCTTATTCATAGGTTGGAAGCTGGGCGTAAATCAGGAAATTATTATTCGTCCGAAAGCTAAAGGGCATGATTCCTGCTGGTAGGTGTTTTTTATTAAGCAGCGATTGCTTTGCATTCCTTATAGCAAGCGATGCAGGCTTCCTTGCAGGCTTTACACTCTGGGTGTTTCTCGGTTTTCTTGCACTCTTCCTCACAAGCTTTACAGATTTCCATCGCCACCTTGGCGAGTTGGGGCAATTGCTTAGAATTAGCGGATGCCAATTGTTGTAATGCAGTGCAGATTGCGATGGCTTCGCTAGATGACTTGGCGCAGGCGGCCATGGATTTGTCACCCTCACCAAGCAATACGATGCAATGCTGCAAACAAATATTTGCCTTGAGTACGCAGTCAGCTGCGGCGGTAATGAGATTGTTGTTGAGCGTGTTTGAATGGGCGTGAGTGGGCTTCATATTATTGTGGTCGTGTTCTGCGGCAAATACGCGGCCCGCTGTGGCAGCGGCAGCAAGTGCGGTAGCGCCAAGTAGTAATTCTCTTCTGTTCACTTTTATCTCCTTTGGGTTGTGCAGCAAAACTGCTGGCGAAGTTTACTGCTCCCGTTTGTGAATGTCATTGTATTGGGTGCGACAAAATGCCGCAGAGAGCGAGAGATTTTTTTTACTAGAATCCGAGCCAGCTTGCGGATCGCATTCTGTAGATACTTTCAAGGAGAGAATTTTGACATTCAAATTAAAAACCAGCGTAGTGGCCGTTGCCCTCGCGCTGAGCCCAGTAGCTTATGCGGCAGAACCCAATTTAGTGATGGATGAGGTGGTGGTGAATGCCACATCTATTTTAGATTCGGCAGTAGATAAAAAGACCGTGGCGCGCAAGCGTGCGAGCACCAGCGATACGGTAAAGTTGCTGGAAGATCAGCCCGGCGTTAGCGTCAATGGCGCGGGCGGTGTCTCTAGCTTGCCCTCTATTCATGGTTTGGCTGATGATCGTATTCGCACCAAATTGGATGGCATGGATTTGATTGCGTCTTGCCCAAATCACATGAACCCGCCCCTTTCTTATGTTGACCCCAGCAACATTGGCGCGCTCAAAGTTTACGCTGGCATTGCGCCAGTTAGCGTAGGGGGTGACAGTATCGGTGGCACCATTGTGGCTGAGACGTTAGCGCCTGAATTTGCCGCTGAGGGGAAAGATAGTATTGCCAAAGGCGAGGTGGGTGCGTTTTATCGTAGCAATAACAAAGCGATGGGTGGCAATGTAGGCGCTACTTACGCCACTGATAAATTTAATATCACTTATAGCGGCGCAACGAGTAAGGCTGGCAACTACACAGCGGGCGACGCATTTAAAAGCTACGATTTCACCGGGCGTGCGGGACACAATTTGCCACGTGATGAAGTGGGCTCCACCGCTTATCAAACAAACAACCAAACTTTGGGGCTTGCTTACAAACAAGCTAACCATTTGTTTGAGGCAAAATTTGGCTTGCAAAATATGCCTTATCAGCTCTATCCCAATCAGCGCATGGATATGCTCAATAATGATCAAACCAGTGTGAACTTGCATTACCTTGGCCAACTTGATTGGGGTAAGTTGGATGCGCGGGCCTATCAGGAGAAGGTCGATCACTTTATGGATTTTGGGGACGATAAGCGCTATTGGTATGGCGGCTCAACAATTGGTGGTGTGGTAACTGGATCGGGTGGTTCAGCAGCGACTGTTGGCACGCCATGCTCTCCCATTAGTTCGACTTGTGCGTCAGGAATGCCGATGTACACCCAGGGAAAAACCATTGGCGCTACCACTAAAGCAGAGATTGCACTCTCGCAGCAAGATCTGTTGCGTGTGGGCGGGGAGGTGCAGCAATACCGCCTCAACGATTGGTGGACGCCATCAGGTAGTGGCATGTCGCCCGGAACATTTTGGAATATCAATGATGGCAAGCGTGATCGCACCGCGCTTTTTGGTGAGTGGGAATCTGGCAAAGATACAACATGGATGACTCTCCTTGGATTGCGTTACGAGCAAGTGGCGATGAATGCGGGTGATGTGCGCGGCTATAACCCCGCCACTAATGGCACGACGATGATGAATTATCAGATGCGCGATGGCAACGCCTTTAATGCGCTTGATCGTAAGAAGACGGATGGCAACGTTGATATGTCTGCGCTTGCACGTTATACCGCTAACGCTCAGTACGACATTGAGTTTGGCGCAGCACACAAAACGCGTTCGCCGAACGTGTATGAGCGCTACACCTGGTCCACTTGGTCGATGGCTGCGGTGATGAATAATTTTGTTGGTGACGGCAATGGTTATATCGGTGATGTGAACTTGAAATCAGAAAAAGCCAACACGCTTTCTGCCACTTTCGATTGGCATGCAGCGGATCGTGAATGGGAAATTAAAGCTACGCCATACCTTACGCAAGTGGCCGATTACATTGATGCGGTGCAGTGGAATGCGACGACTAATTTGGCAGCCACAACACGGGCAACGAATAGTTTCAGTGTCTTGAAATATGTCAATCAATCAGCACGTATTTACGGAATCGACCTATCAGGTAAGAAGGCGTTGACTGAAAGCGGTTGGGGCGTAAAGGGCTTGATTAACTACACCAACGGCAAGAATGAAACAACCGGTGATGATCTATACAACATCATGCCGCTTAACGGCAAAGTTGCGCTGACACAAAAAACGGAGGGCTGGGACAATAGTGCTGAGCTGGTGATGGTGCAGGCGAAGAACAATGTGTCTGACATGCGTAATGAAATCAAAACGCCGGCGTATAACTTGGTTCATTTGCGTGGAAGCTATGCGTGGAAGCAGTTGCGTGTTGATTTTGGCGTAGAGAATGTGTTGGATAAGCTCTACTACTTGCCGACCGGCGGCGCTTATACGGGCCAGGGCACGACGATGTCGATGAATCCGACGCCAAACTATCCGCAGTGGGGAACGGCTGTGCCGGGAATGGGGCGCTCGCTCTACACGGGACTTAATTACAAGTTCTAAAGCAATCACGCTCTTGATAGGCCTAAATCTAGTGAGAGAGTTAAGTTAAAATACAGCGCCATATCGATTCGGTATGGCGCTTTTTTTCGGAGACATAAAATGAATAAATTCTTATTGGCGGGTTTGGTTGCTTGTGTAGCGATGTCACAAGCGATTGCGGGCGAGGTTAAAGTGGGTGACGCATGGGCGCGAGCAACTGCGCCAGGCCAAGATGCAGGGATGGCAGCGGTAAAAGTTTCTAGTGCCAAAGATGCACGCATTGTTGCAGTCACCTGCACGGCATCGAATACGGCCGAGTTGCACACCATGGTGCATGAAAACGGTGTCATGAAAATGCGTCAGGTTGATTACTTTGAGCTGAAAGCGAATCAAGAATTATTGCTTGGCCCTGGTGGTAATCACCTGATGCTGATCGGTTTGAAAAAGCCACTTAAGGCCGGCGATTCGGTGGGACTAACCTTGACAGTGGAATTTGCGGACAAGCACAAAGAGCAGGTGGAATTTAAGGCGGAAGTTAGGCCAATGACCGAAATGCCAAATAAACACATGCATCACTAATTTTTGAGAGAGCCATGAACAGCAAGTTATTTGCACTCTGGTTGCTTTGCCTACCGGGCACAAGTTGGGCGGGGCCGAATGATGCGTTGGTGGATAAGGTCTGGGTGGGCGAAAGCGTGCCAGGGCAAAATTCCGCAACGCTGGAGTTGAACATTACGACTGTGAAGCTGGCGTTCCTTGTTGGGATTGCTAGCGAAGTGGCTGAGCGAGTTGAAATTCATGCTGTGTCTAAAGTCGGCGGAAAGATGAAAGTGCGCGTGGTTGATCGTTTGCGTTTGCCCTCTCATCGCACCACAGCGTTTGGTTCAAAGAGTTTATTTTTGATTATGGCAGGATTGAAGCGAGAGCTGAATGTTGGCGATAAGGTGGCTGTAACAATCGTGGTTGAATATGCGAGTAAGCATCGCCAAACGATTGTGACGGAGGCCACTGTAAAAAAGATGGCCTTGAGTTACCGGCATTTGGGTTCAGACGAGGTTTACGATCACCGTTAATTTTTTTCAGTGAGCGCAGACTAGCAATGAAACGGGCGGCCTAGGTCGTCCGTTTCATTTTGCGGTGACTAAAAAGCGCCCTTCTGTGTAGAATGCGCCACAACAATTTTGAAAGCTAAAACTATGACACTGACTTCTGCGACCGCTGCTCAAAAGGCTCATACCCTGTCCGAGGCATTGCCTTATATTCAACGTTTCTTCGACAAAACGATCGTTATTAAATATGGCGGCAATGCGATGACTGATCCGAAGTTGCAAGAAGGTTTTGCACGTGATGTGGTGTTGCTTAAATTGGTGGGGATGAATCCGGTGGTGGTGCATGGCGGTGGCCCGCAAATAAATGACCTGCTGAAAAAGGTCGGCAAGCAAGGCGAATTTATTCAGGGTATGCGCGTCACCGATGAAGAGACGATGGATGTCGTGGAGATGGTGTTGGGCAAGGTCAATAAAGACATCGTTAATTTGATTAACCGTTACGGTGGCAAGGCGGTAGGTTTGACGGGTCAGGATGGTGGCTTTATTCGCGCTGAAAAACTGTTGCTGGAAAGTAATACGGAGCCGGGCAAGATGCTGGACATTGGCTTGGTGGGTGACATCAATAAGATTGATCCTTCCATTATTACCTTTTTAGATTCGGGTGATTTCATTCCGGTGATTGCGCCAATTGGTGTGTCGCCCGATGGTGAAACGCTGAACATTAACGCTGACGTGGTGGCGGGAAAATTGGCAGAGGTGTTGCATGCAGAGAAGTTGGTACTGCTCACCAATACGCCGGGTGTGCTCGATCAAAAAGGCAAGCTACTTACGGGTTTAACGCCGAAGCAGATTGATGATCTGGTGGCGGACGGTACGCTGTCGGGCGGCATGTTGCCGAAAATCAGCTCCGCCTTAGATGCGGCGCGTGGCGGGGTGAAGTCGGTGCACATTATTGATGGCCGAGTAGAGCACGCCTTGCTGCTGGAGATTTTGACCGACGAGGGTGTGGGTACGCTCATCAAGAGTAAATAATGAGCGAACGTGTTTGGATTTTTGATCTCGATAACACACTGCACAACGCGACGCCGCATATCTTCCCGCACATTAATCGCAGTATGACGGCCTATCTGCAAGAAAACTTGCAGCTGAGTGAAGATGCGGCCAACGAGATGCGCATGGATTATTGGCAACGTTATGGCGCAACGCTGAGTGGGCTGATCAAGCATCACGGCACGGATCCCGATCATTTTTTATGGCATACCCATCAGTTTCCAGATTTGAAAAATATGGTGTTGTGCGAGCCTAGATTGCGCAGAGCATTAGAGCAGTTGCCGGGTAAAAAAGTGGTTTTTTCTAACGCGCCACAACACTACGCTGAAGCGGTATTGAAACTGTTGCGCATCGAAGATTTATTTGATGATGTGTTTGCCATTGAGCACGCGCACTACCGCCCTAAGCCACAGCGGCAGGGCTTTGTGCGACTCTTGCGCAAGCATCATCTGCAACCTTCGCGCTGTGTGATGGTGGAAGACAGTGCAGATAATCTACAAACCGCCAAGCGCATGGGAATGAAAACTGTTTGGGTGAGCAAGCAACCGCTCGCACCAAGTTATGTGGATATTAAAATTCGTAATGTGATGGAACTGCCGCGCGTTTTGTCGCGGCTGAATTAAGGAGATCAAGATGGCGGCTGCTAAACCGGGTGAACGCAAACTACAAATTCTGCAAACGATTGCAGAGATGTTAGAGCAACCCAAAAGTGACAAAATTACCACTGCCGCACTGGCAGAAAAGTTAGATATTTCTGAGGCCGCGCTGTATCGCCACTTTGCCAGTAAAGCGCAGATGTTTGATGGTCTGATTGAGTTTATTGAGCAAACTGTTTTCGGCTTGGTCAATAAAATCAGTACGGAAGAGGCGGACGGGCTGAAACAAGCCGAGGGCATAATTGCTTTGTTATTAGGCTTTGCTAAGAAAAATAGAGGCATGACGCGAGTGCTGATTGGCGATGCGCTGGTGAACGAAAACGAGCGCTTGCAGCAGCGCATCAATCAAATTATGGATCGCCTTGAAACTACGCTTAAACAGTCGTTACGCATTGCGGCAACGCAAGGAAAGCTGTCGAGCGATGTTGATGCAGGAGCAATGGCGAATTTGCTGGTGTGTTATGTGATCGGACGCTGGCAGCAATTTGGCAAGAGCGGTTTTAAGCGCGATCCGTTGGAGCAGTGGCCGCAGCAGTGGGCGCTACTTTCAGGTCAGTAATTTTAATTTAGAGGCACGTCATGATTCTGATTCTTGAACCGAACACGCAAACAGCCAGTGCTGAATATTGCCAACTGATGGATCATTTGGTGACGCTACAAGGCGTGCAGGTGCGAGTGCATAGCGAACATGGTGCCGAGCAAACGCTGACGGAGATTTATCTCATCGGCAATACTAAGCCGCTTGAAATCGCCGATATGCAAAATTTGCCCTGCGTTGAACGTGTGGTGCGAGTGTCGCAGGAGTATCGAATACTTGGGCGTCATAAAGATGATTTACGACCGGCACATTTTGATTACAACGGGGTGCGTTTTGGGCAAGACACGCTGAATGTGTTTGCGGGCTTGTGCGCGGTGGATAACGCCGAGCACGTTGAAATTATGATGCGCGCCTGCCGTGATAACGGTCAGGTTTGTACGCGCATGGGTGCCTATAAGCCACGTACCAGCCCTTATGCTTTTCAAGGTCACGGCAAAAATTGTCTTCCCTATGTATTCGATCTTGCGGGTAAATACGGCATTAAAGTCATCGCGATGGAGATTACTCACGAATCTCATTTGAATGAGATTCGTGAGGCGCTACATCAAACGGGAAGTGCGACGGGCGTGATGTTGCAGATTGGTACACGCAATACGCAGAATTTCGAACTGTTAAAAATTGTTGGCCGTCAGCAAGAGCATCCGGTCCTGCTCAAGCGTGGCTTCGGCATTACCTTGGATGAATCACTGAATGCGGCCGAGTATCTCGCTTCTGAAGGCAATCGTAATGTGGTGTTCGGCTTGCGGGGTATGAAAACGAATATGGGTGATCCTCATCGCAATATGGTGGATTTTGCGCATGTACCCGTGGTGAAACGCTTAACGCGGATGCCGGTTTGTGTTGATCCTTCGCACTCGGTAGGGAGTCGCGCGACTTCCCCAGACGGCATTATGGATACGATGCATGTGACGGCTCAGGGCGTGCTGGCCGGGGCGAATATGGTGTTAGTGGATTTTCATCCAGCACCACCACAAGCATTGGTAGATGGTCCGCAAGCCTTGCTACTTAAAGAAATGCCACACTTTTTAGAAGACGTACAGATTGCACGTGAGGCCTATTTAAAGCGAGTAGCCTTAGTCGAGAAATACAAAAACTAAAATCGCACGAATAAAAAAAGCGGGACGACAAGTCGTCCCGCTTTTTTTGTGACTACGTTTTTACCAACGTAAGCCGAGCTTGGCGCTGATAGTTTGAATGCCGCCAGTTTGGTCGGCTTCAATCGCAAAGTTTGGCAGACCTAAGTTGAAGTTCAGACCTGCAAAAACTTTAGATTGAGTGAAGGTTTCGGCCTTCAATCCTGCTGCTGTCAGAATGCTGTTTGTAGTAGAGCTATCGACCCAAACTTGGCCTGCACCAATGTAAGGGGTAAAACCCAATATGCCTTTAGAAACTGCAATGTCCAAGCTTTTAGTGCTTAGGGAATATTCACTAATGCCACTTAGCCTAGTCATCGCGGCGCGTACGGTCAACGCTGGCTCGACCATGCCACCTTCAAGAATGGCATAGCTGATTGCGCCGCCAGTGACCTTAATATCTGTCGAGGGAACGCTAGTGATAAAAGCGGACACATCAATGCCGAAAGGCAGGCCTTTAGCTACCGTTAATTTGGGAACAGGAAGAGTGCCTGGAATCGTTGCTCCGGGAGTTAACGCTTGCAAGATGGAAGCGCTTTTTGAAATATCGGTTGCCGAAAGCTCAATACCTACGTCGAAGCCGGTAAGGCCGAGTGCAGCTGCTGGAGTAACAGGCTTGTAACTTAGCGCAGCGCCGAAATCTTCGGACAAAACACGAAAATTGCTTTGCAAAGTCCCAGTAGTGAGGGTGGTTAGATTTTGTATGTTAGTTGTGGCAGCCATGCTGGATTGTGAAAAACAAGCAAGAACAGCCAAAAGTGCGAGTGATTTTTTCATGATTTTTGATTCCTTAAATGAATTTAAAGATTGCCTGAGGTTTTCTACGAAGCAATTGGCGCGCAGTTAATCGTATCGTGATTAGAGTTGTCAAGCGCAGATGGTGCTAGCTGTTGTGGGAAGGCGACAGGCGTCAGGAGCTAGGGGGCTGCTGCTCCCATCGTCAAAGTTGGGATCAGCAGCCTGTGGCACTATTTATTTGTTACGAATCTCTTGCAATGCTTCGTTCATTTTAAAAAGAACAATTAGCAATTCACACCAGATACGTGATGCAACTGCACCACCCGCCGCGTAGAGAATGCCCATGATGAATTTGCCAAACGTAAAACCACCGAACCCAAACATTGAGCTAATTCCGCCAATGACGGAAGCTGCGAGCAAGAGATAGTAAAGCGCTGTGATCAGTTTTGGGGTTAGCATGTGATCGAAATTTAAAGCGTCTTTCATTTAATTTCCTTAACGTAATTTGAGGGGATTGGCGCAAATGATTACTTGCAATTCGTGCCTGGAACGCCTATTTCTTTGGCAGCTTTAGCAGCCCAATCCAAGTCGCCTGCATGTTTGGTTCCTATTTCCATGCTAACAGCCTGATATTTTGTCATGGCAGCCATGTCCATCGGGTTTTTCATGTATTCGCATGAGGCAGCTTTTAGTTTAGCGATGTCGGAATCTCCGCAGGCAGTAACCAATAATGTGGCGGCGCAGATTGCAGCGCTGGTGAATATTTTGTTCATTTTTAAGCATCCCTGAGTAAGTAAATTTTTGTTCAAAATAAAGCCCAAAGGAAAATCCCTAAGGGCGGACAGGACATTACCTGCCTCCGCCACACTTGGTCAAGGTTAAAAAATATCTAGATATTTATTCTATTCGCGGGGCGCGAGGTTGCTCACTATATTGGGGGGAAGTATGGCATTCGCATTGCCTCAAGATAAAAGGTTACCGTAGAGATCAGTAAAACAAGCTTCAACC
>JBAXEJ010000067.1:0-11399 GCA_037140475.1 Gallionellaceae bacterium | reverse complement strand
GTATTTTCTTGCTACGAGCGCACGGGCAATGCTGACCCTTATCTGGATTTGTGGTTACTGGCCTGCGGCTTTACGCCTGCTTCATTTCAAATCGAACGCTGGCAAGATAGGTCAACACCGGCAAAGCTATTGCCCAATGCGATGGCGAAATTATTGGCGGCACTCGCTTGGCCTTGGGCAGCTTTTGCGAAGAGCCAATATCAGCGGCATTGGGATGGGGAGGCGCAAGGTTGGCGCCAAGCTGTGCAACATCGGCAGACGCTATCGGGAATTGAAGTCAATACAGAAGCAGTGATCTTGCCGCAATTGGGTTGCACTTATCTCACTGCAGATATCGGACACAACCGCTACACGTTTCAAGCCACAAGTTCCTTTCAGCGCCCTGATGTGGGCGTGCCGGCATGGGAGTCGCCGCTAAAACTTTCGACGGCACTCACCAAGTCAGCCGGTCTTTAATTACACCTAGGAAAATACATTATGAAATCAATTTCACTACTCGCAGTCTTGCTTGCAGCGCTGACACTCAATACACAGGCCGCACTGGCAGAAAACATCGTTTGGCAAAATTCTTATTCCCTTGAAACGGCGGCTAAATATGCCGAAGCGATGGCTGCAATGGACTCTGTGCCAGCGAATGGCTCCGATGCTGAACTAAAAACATTGCGCCGCGCTTGGCTACTTTATTTGCAAGGCCGTTACGACGAATCGATTCGCGAATACGGCTTTGCCATTCAGCGCAATAACAAATCCGTTGATGCGCGTGTCGGCATTACCTTGCCGCAGTTAGCACTGAAACGTTGGAACGATGCGGCACAAAATGCGCGCACGGCATTGCAAATGGCTCCCAATAATTACACGGCCTTGCTAAGATTAGCGTTGGCTTTAGAAGGTGAAAAAAATTGGGATGAAATGGCGAAAGTGACCACCGCGCTGGTGGCAGCTTATCCAACTGACGCCACGGCTTATGTGTATTTAGCACGGGCAAAAGCATGGCAAGGTAAAGTAGACGAAGCGGTGGCTGCTTATGCGGCGGTATTGGCTCGTTACCCCGGACATCTTGAAGCCAAAGCCTATCTCGAAAAGAAGTAACACGATGAGTAGCTTCGACCTCAAAAGTAAGCGAGACACACTATGGCAAAGTTTGGCCTCTGCGGCCAATGCTACGCCGTTCGCGCAGGCTGCATTTATTGAGATACTCACCGAGCTTTATCAGATTGATCGTTTCTGGACTTACCCCGGCCGAGGTGTTCTTTTTCGCCTGTCGCATTACTTAGAAAAATCGCAATTCTCCTTGGCGACGCAACTGGTGAACAATTCCCTGTATAGCTTGATGCATGGACGCTATAGGCAACAAATCTTCAGCCCGTTCCATACCAATCTGGAATTGCTGGATCGCCCCGCGCTACATGACGAGCACCAGCTCAGTGCGGTGCCGATTACCCCGCCCAAGCCATATTTCGAAGTGCTGATCGTTCATCCCTATCCGTTGGAATACGAGATGCTGTATCGCCAGCATTTGGCGACCTTCAAATCACCACACGATGAATTTATTTATGACATCGTGTTAGTTGATTCCGCCGAGGATGCGTTGACCGCGATCCTTGCTAATACCGATATTCAAGCCTGCGTATATTTGAACCATGTGCTGCCTTGCACCAGTGCCTCAACGCCACTTTTCGCGAAATACAGCAAAGGTTTGTTGGCGAGCACGCCACCGATTAACTTGCTTGATAGCGTAGAAGTGAATCTGAGTAAAACCATTCACTGTGTGCGTCCCGAAATTGATCATTATTTAATTAGTGAACAAGCGGCCGTCGAGTTGCCACATTACATTCGCGATCATTTTAATCGCGTGCTATTTCACGTTGAGCCATTTCACGATTTGCATACTGCGATTATGAATGGCGTGCGCAACCGTTTTTCCACGCCTTTCTTTGATGCGCTACAAGCCTACAGCCGTCAACCTAAGGGGGTGTTTCATGCCTTGCCATTGTCACGCGGCGCCTCGGTGAAAGATTCGCCGTGGATACATGACATGCTAGATTTTTATGGCGACAATATTTTTTTAGCAGAAACTTCTTCGACGCAAGGTGGGCTCGACTCCTTGCTTGATCCAACCGGTGCGATCAAACAAGCACACCTAAAAACAGCAGAATCGTTTGGTGCTGACGCCAGTTACTTCGTCACCAATGGCACGTCCACCTCGAACAAGATTGTTTGTCAGGCCAATATGACGCCGGGTGACATCGTGCTGATCTCGGCTGATTGTCATAAATCCATTCCCTACGGTGTAATGTTGACGGGCGCGTATCCGATCTTTTTAGAAACCTATCCGCTGGTGGATTACGACTTGTATGGCGGCATCGACTTGGCGCAAATCAAAGCGGTAATGCTGGATCTCAAAAAGCAGGGCCGCTTGCATCAGTTGAAACAAATCACGCTGACTAACTCGACTTTTGATGGCCTGATTTACCACAGCGAAAATTTCATGATGGAAATCTTGGCAATCAAGCCGGATATTATTTTTCATTGGGATGAGGCCTGGTTTGCCTTTGCCCATTTTCATCCGCTGTATCACAGCCGCACGGCGATGTCGGCGGTGCATAAAATTAGACAGCGCATGGCAAGCCCAGAATATCGGGAGTTTTATACCCAATGGCTCGCCGAGTTTGAAGCGAACCCCGATGAGGCTAAGTGGCAAAATACGCTCTATCCCAATCCAGATTTAGTTCAATTGCGGGTGTATGCCACGCAATCTACGCATAAAACTTTGTCATCATTCCGTCAGGCTTCGATGATTCACGTTGCAGATGTGAAATTTAATCAAACTAAATTTCTCGATGCCTTTCGGATTTACACTTCTACTTCGCCCAACTATCAGATTATCGCTTCGCTCGACATTGCGCGCCGACAAGCTGCATTAGAGGGTTTTCATCGCGTGCGCGAAACTATTGCGTTGTCGATGCAATTACGTCAACGCATTCGTGACTCCGCATTACTCCAGCCTTATTTTGAAGTCTTAGGCGATGACGAAATGATTCCGCAACGTTATCGCAAACAAACCCTTTCTCAATACGAATCAGCGTTAGGAGCATTAGCCAATAGTTGGGGGCAATCTGACTTTGCCATTGACCCAACTCGCATTACTCTCAATGTGAGCAAGTCTGGCATTGACGGTAGCAGTTTCCGTCAGCTATTGATGACGCGCTACGACATTCAGGTGAACAAAACATCGCGTCACACGGTTTTGTTTTTGATCAACATTGGGGCGACACATGCGACGATCGATTATTTATTGCAGGTGTTGCATGAGATGGCGGAGAAATTCCAGTCAGAGCGGCGCCAACAAGCGGTTAATCATTTTGAGCCTTCCATTCCATTGCCTGCAAAGCGCAGTTTTCATCCAGCGTTTATGCCTTTCGCTAGAAGCGAATACAACGCGAGCGATATGCGCTCGGCACACTACCAAGGCATGGATGAAGCCTGTGTCGAATACGTTCCCTTGTCGTCAGAAACACTACACCAAGTGCAGGCTGGTAAACATTG
This sequence comes from Gallionellaceae bacterium, assembly GCA_037140475.1. Lineage (GTDB taxonomy): Bacteria > Pseudomonadota > Gammaproteobacteria > Burkholderiales > Gallionellaceae > PALSA-1006. The sequence continues at coordinate 7,853 of JBAXEJ010000067.1, read as the reverse complement.
GGTGTCGGCGAGTTTTGTCACGCCTTACCCCCCCGGTTTTCCCGTCATCGTGCCAGGGCAAATTATCACCGCCGAAATTTTGTTTTACTTCCAGCACATCAAGGTAAAAGAAATTCACGGCTACAACTTTGAACGCGGATTTAAGGTGTTTCGTGAGGACTACTTGTCTTCACTGACCAATTGAAGGTGAAAAATTGACGATGAAAAATACACTTCATTCCATTGCCGATATTAAACGCCACTTCGCCGAAAACGAAGTCCCTTACTATTTCATCAGCGCCAGCAACTTCAATATGATGGGGCTGCATGAGTGGGTGCGCGGCTGGATGAATATAAATTTGGTGGATTGCTTCGATAATAAACATCCGCAGGTGTTGATGATTGCGGACGATCACACGCAGATTTTTGAAAGCATCGAAGACATTAATCTATATCTGCTTGCTAGCGAAAAAGCGCGCGCATGGCTAGCACCAAAAGGTCAGGCATTTTTTCTTTTCTTTGATGAGCAAATCGAAGCGCTGTGCAAAAACTTGGGCATCGACATCATCTTGCCGAAAAATAAGTTGGTGCGTGAGATCGACAGCAAAATCGTTACCACTGAAATTGGCAATCAGGCGGGCGTAAGTAGTGTGCCGAACGTGTTAACCAAAGTTAGCTCTTTTGCCGAGCTACAAAAAGTTGCTGCGCAAGCTAAGCTGGGGACGCGCTGGGTGGTGCAAACGCCTTATGGAGATTCTGGCAAGACAACTTTCTTTATTGCAAATGAAGACGACTACAACAATGTTGCCGAAAAAATTGAAGGCGAAGCGCAAGTCAAAGTGATGCGTTGGGTAAATTGTACCGGCACAGCCATTGAGGCTTGCGCTACTCGTTGGGGAACTTTTGTCGGCCCATTGCTCACCGAGTTAATCGGCATTGCGACGCTCACTCCTTACGCGGGCGGCTGGTGTGGCAATGAACTTTATCAAGATGCGTTTTCAGCTGACATTCGCCAACAGGTGCAGCAAAAATCACAAGCGATGGGCGATGCACTGTACCAGCGCGGTTATCGCGGCTATTTCGAGTTGGATTATTTAATCGACTCGGATACGCACGAAGTGTATTTGGGTGAACTGAATGCACGCATCACGGGCATTAGTGCCATGACGAATATGTCTGACTTTAGCGCTGAGACAATTCCGCTCTTTTTATTTCATCTTCTCGAATACGATACAGACATTGATCTGAAACTCGATGTGAATGAGTTTAATCAAGCAGTTTTGGCACAAGGTGCGATGGGTACGGCGGCGCAGGTCATTTTGAAATACACCGATGAGCCATTGAAAATTATCACGCAAGCGCCAGCTTCTGGCGTGTATGTGATGAACGATGCCGGAGAGTTCAGCCTGCAACGTACAAGCTATAACCGTCGCGATGCGTTGGCGCCGAATGAGGTCTATGTGCTGCGTATTATGAACACCGGCGAGTATGCGTATCACGGAGGTGATTTGGCGATTATGTTTATCAATCGGGTGATTCGTACTGCACAGGGCAAATTAAATGAGGACGGCCAGCGCTGGGTTGGGGCACTGCAACGCTGCTTTGAATTCCGCCCGTTGAGCCAAGAAGAGCGCTCGCAGGTAGAGTTGGCACATAACCCCGCCAACGTGAAAAGTGGGCGCGAGCAATGAGTAGCTTCACCACAAAACGCTTTCAAGCCGTTGCTGAAAATTTCCCCGGCGACAAATGGTTGGCACATTACCAAGCTGCCATTCCCTCTTATCGCCATTGGTTCGCTAGCGAAGGTGAAATAAAACGCCCCAGCTTGCAAGAGTGCCTTGAGGCGATGCAGACCTATATGCCGGAATTCGTGCCGCTGTGGGAGCATTTGATTGCGATTACGCAAGCGGATGAAAATGATGCGCGTCTGTTGAGTTTTTACTGCCCCGCGCCGTATCTCGCCGGTTGCTCCCAAGCGGTGTGGACACGCTACACACCTATCCTCGTGCGGAATTACGATTACGCCCCCGACTACTGTGAGGGGCGCATCATGAAATCACATTGGTTTAACACTAACGTGATCGCCTCAACAGATTGTTTATGGGGTGTGTTGGACGGCATGAATGAACACGGCCTTTCCGTGTCGATGGCATTTGGCGGACAAGAAGGTGTTACCAAAGGTTTTAGCATCCCAATCATGTTGCGTTACGTGCTGGAATTTTGTAGCACAGTGGACGAGGCTGTCGCGGTGCTGTGCCGCATCCCCGCGCACATGGCTTACAACATCACTTTGTTAGATGCCTATGGGCAGGTGCGCACCGTTGAACTCTCGCCTTTCTTTGTGCCCAACGTCACCTACAAGCCACTGGCTGTGAATCATCAAGGCGATTTCGAACTCACTAATTATGCGATGTTTTCGCGCTCTTATGAGCGCCAGCAATTTTTGATTAGCAAGCTGTATGATCCTCTCACCAGCATTGAATCTTTTGTAAACTCGTTTGAGTTTAGTCCGCTGTTTGCAGGCAACTACGCGCAAGGTTTCGGCACGCTCTATACTGCGATTTACAATCCGCAATTACGGGCGATGGAATACCGCTGGGCGAATGGCGTGCGTATGTATCAGTCGTTTGCTTTCTTTGAGGAATACGAACTATGGGTCAATCTCGGATGAAAATTTTAGGTCGCAGCACTCGCTTGATGGTGGCGTTATTGAGCGTCATTTCTTTTCAGTTAGCTTATGCCGAGGAGGGGGGGGACTTGCCGGAAATTAGCGCATGGAAAATTACAACTTCGCCTCAAGTTCTTTACTCAAGTTTTAGTGGCGCCACTACCCGTGAAAGTTTGCTGGGTGCGGGTGTAAGTTTAGATGCGCAACATCTTGAACGATGGGGGTTGTCACTAGGGGTTGCTGGCTCCCAGCTTTCCTACAAGGCGGCGAGTAACAAGCTCAATCAAACCGAGGGAAACCTTTCCGGTCGCGTGCATCTCACGCCTGATTTTCTTTCAGGCCAGCTCACTTTGCGCACAGATATTTTACGTGCAGATAACAACGACTCTACTAATGAAACAAATAACGTGAACGTGATCGCGCCTCAAATATCATATTTAAATTACGGCAACACATTTTATGTCGATCTTGGCTACGCTCGCAGTCGTTATGGCGATAGCAATGCAGGGAATGGTTCTTTGACGGTGGCGCAATGGACACCCACCATTGGTTTTGGATTTAACGAGGGTGGCGATTGGTTGCAATTGCGTGCTTACAACATTAGTCCATCCAATCCTGTACGAGCCCAAAGTCAATCTCGTACCAACGCCGGAGAATTGAAATGGACACACTATTTTTATGCGGATGGCTTAACCCCGGAGCAGGTTCAAGTAGGCGCCTTGTTTGGTAAACGAATTTATGCGGTTGAAGGTACGAATATTTATAACTTAACCGACATTCAGCAGGGTGGCACATCACTCGGCGCGCAATGGCCAATTGCGCAAGACAGTCATTTGTTTATTCAGGCAGGACAAAATCGTTATGACGCCGGCGCGGGGGCTAGTTATTCCGGTAACTACGCCTACTTTAGCCTGATCAATCAGTGGTAATTTTTCATCACAGGAGCTCACTTATGAAAACCAGAAAATCACCGATCAAACTTTTTGCACTCATTGCACTTTTTGCGAGTAGCGTTGTTTCTGCGCAAGGAGTAAACAAGAATTGGCAGGAGTCTTATGCGCAAGAAGCCTCGGGTAATTATGCCAAAGCAGCAGCAGCGATTGATCTAGTGTTGCAAGCGTCTCCCTCCAACGAATTTGCTTACTTACGTCGTGGCTGGTTGAATTACATGCAAGCGCGCTATAACGATGCGTTACGCGATTACGACCAAGCGCTCAGGTTAAATCCTAAATCGCAAGAAGCCCAATTAGGACGCACGCTGCCGCTGATGGGGCAGCAACGTTGGCGCGAAGCCGCTGTAGAAGCCAATAAGGTAATCGCCTCGTCACGCTGGGATTACACCGCTCATCTGCGTTTAATGGTTTGCGAAGAGGCGGAGAAAAAATGGGAAGAATTAGCGCGTCATGCTACCGAATTGTCCGTGCGCTATCCAAGTGATGCCACCGTTTTAGTCTATCTGGCACGGGCCGAAGCGTGGCAAGGGCGCATAGATCAAGCCAAAGAGGCTTATGCAAAAGTGCTGGAGCGCATGCCTTCGCATATCGAGGCATTGGCGTACCTGAATAGAAACCCCTAATTAGCGCCCCCTACGACGCACCGGATCCGCAGAAAAATTTTTGCCTATTAAAACAGATAGTTGCTGAAGTATTTGATTAAACAGTGGCTCAAGTTTTTTTCGCATCAATGAACCCGTGGCCGTAGTCTGAGCCAAGATGGGCGTCGCAATATTGGCGTCAATACAGGACAAAACCAACATCACACGCACTTCATTTGCTAACTCTGGTAGGGTTTTCAACAATTGAGTGAGTGCAGATTCGGGTTCCTGATTTGCAATAAAAACGCCGACATTGTGATGAATGATTTCAATTGTTTCACCTTGGCATGAGTGCAGCGAGCGCAACACTTCAAAATAGGAAGAGAGCGCCTCAAGCAACACCAACACCACATCTTGATCGGCGGGGTAGCGCAATAGCTTGCCGTAGGCCTGAAAAAAAGTTTGGCCTGAGGCGGAGAGCACGCGCTTAATTTGTTGCGCAAAGACATTGCCCTGCTCACTCAACAATAATAGCTTGCCTTCGACACTCGAAAAATCTTCACGCGAATCGAGTTGCTCTGGAATCTCATCTTGTAAACGTGAAATAAATCCTACTTGGTAAGCGTTATCTAGCAAGCCTTTACGCCACAAAGTCAGGCGTGCCTCTTCATCCGTTAAACCGGGCTGCAAAAGTACTCGCACAGTTCGCATAATGACGTGAGCTTCGTTTTCAAATGGCAAATGTTCGAGCAAAAAATCGGCTAGCACTTTGCCAACGTCATCTTGCGCAACACATTCTCTTTCTAACATGCCACGCGCATGATCTGCTACGGGATGCGCCCACCATGAACGCCGAGCCAACTCAGCGGTTAAGCCGGGAGAGTAAGCCACCGAGGTCACCGCATCTGAATCGCCTAACAGTAGCAATCTATCCAAGCCGTTATCGCGCGCTTGCCCCATGCGCGACCAATGCTGCACATAAGCGGGATAACCGCTCGGTGAGCCAATCGCGTGAGTCGCCAACAATTCTTTCACAGTGCGTAGATATTGATCACTCCGTCCGGTGGGATGAAGTTTGACGCTAACCGTACCTCGTGACGTAAGGCCCAAAATCGTCATATTAGCGGCATCAATGCGCACGGCATGCAACTCTCCTGCAAGCATGACGTTTAAGCGCAGTGAATCTTCAGGGGTAAGTTCGGACATTTAGGAGCCTCTGATTAAGTCCCGCATGGCCGCGCACTCGGCTTTGCTAGATGGGATGCAAGAAAGGCGACGAAGTGAATAGTAGCGGCCATGACACGGTGGGCGAAAGCCATTAGTGCGGGAACGGTCGCGGCTGGTCGCTCCCGCAAACGGCTGGCTTCGCCAGTAACGTGTCGCGACCGCCTATTCGCAAGGAGCCTGCCACCGCATACCGCCCGCAAAGCCAATGCCCTTAAGGGTTGCAACAAAAACAGTCGCTCGCGGTGTTGCACTCCTTGGCATCGTGAAATAACCACGACCTGCGTCGCGCGCCTTGCGATCATTCCGTTTTTGTTAGCAACGCGGTTCAAGGTGGACTTAATCAGAGGTTCCATAGCTATCTCTAAAATTAATTTAATTGAATGCGCTGACCCCACGGCACGGGCGCCTTTCCTTTTACCAACCAAATAACCGGGTAGTGCGGCTCCAATACGGGGAAAGGCCCTTCTGCATCGGTAAAGTAAAGCAACATATCGGGCGATTTTCCATTCTGTTCTAGCCATGCAAATATCGGCTTAAAGTCAGTGCCACCCCCGCCTTCAAATTCGCGTGGCATTTTAAAATCTTCCCAAGCTTCAAATATCCACGGACCATCTTCTGCCAGCGCGGTGTCGCAAGCATGCAACGTAATGCTCGCTCTAAGCTGCGCTTTAAGTGTGTTGATCTCCGCTAAAAATTCGCTAAGTTCTTGACCACTCACTGAACCACTGGTATCCAACGCCACCACGATATTGGCCTGACTACTGCGCAGAGAGGGCATGATCATTTCACCTTCGCGCCGCGACGGCCTGCTGTAACTGTAATCGTCCTTCGCCACCTGCGTCATGTAACGAGCGAGCAACATGCGCCACGGCAACTTGGGTTGTAGCATCTCTCCCACCATACGCGCCAAGCCGCCGCCCAACTTTCCCGCTTGCTGTGCCTGCAAAGCGGCGCCGGCCAAGCGCTGCTGCCATTGCGTGGCAAGTGACTCTTGCTCGCTCGCAGAAAGGGGTTGTGGCTGTGGCGCACCGCGTGCATTCAAATCTTGTTGCTGACCTTGAGCACCGCTGGATTGCGATTCCTCTTGCGATGACTGTCCTTCTCCGCCCTGCTTACTTTCATCATTTTGCTGCTGCCCGCCGCTCTCAGTCGGATCAGCATTGTCTTCCGAACCATCACTCTGGTTGGTTTGAGAATCTGAATCGTTATCTTGAATACAAGGATAAATTTCTTCGGCGGTCATGCCCTCGTATTCATCAATGACCAAAGTACCCGGGGGCGGCTTGAGGCCGTCATTCACCAACAAACCATTTACCGCATGATCGCAGGCGGCCACCCAACGTGACTTAACCCGATGCTGACGCCGCGCGAAATGCGACAGCGCACAGTGCAATGCCTCGCGCGCCAACACAAATTGTGTTTGCTCAACACTTAGCGCTGCAATGTAGTCAGGGTTGTAATAGAGATTGCGTCCTTCAGTTGCACTGGTGAGACACCACTTAGGATCAGCCTCCACCAAAGGCAGGCGCAAAGCAAGCGCACCCAAGAAAGGCTTATCTAAAATCAAGCGTGTGCGAGCAGCGGCGAGCTTGGTTGTAATGTCTTCCTGCTTACTCATTCTGACTTTAAGGATTCATGCCAGCTTCACCAATGAAATGGTAGCGCTTAGGCATCGTAGAGCATAAGGTCGGCAACGGCATTTGCCCAGTTGGAAAATTGTGGCACCGAGAAAAGGCTCTGCCCGATAGCACGATGCATATCTGAAACCAACATGATGCCCATCTCACGCAGAGGAAAGGTACTGGCGTAATCAAGAATATGACCATGAATAATTTTGGCATACACCGTACCTTTTGCACGTACCGCTCGCCCCACTAGGGCAGAAGCCACCGCATATTGCAGATCAACTTCGCGTGGCACTAGCACTGGCTCACCACGCAAGATCGCATCAAGATCTGGCATATGCTCCAAATTTTCAATGAAAGCGTGCAACTCTAAACCTGCGGCCTGCCCCACACAGGATTGCAATGTAGGCAACAACAACTCTGGCGAGTTGCCAAATTTTTGCAAAGTGCGATGCGCAAATTCCCAAGAGCGCGGGCTAGGAAAAGCCACCGGATTGTGCGCAGGATTAAAATCAAACAGCAGCTCGGGACGGAAACGCAAAAAACCGATCAAACGATCATCCATGCCATTGGCGTAGGCCCAATTCACCCAATCGTCGATATTCGTTTCCACTTCAAAATGTGAGAAACGATTCGCTAACGGCGCAGGCATGGTGTAAGTGACACCGCGATCCCCCTGGCGATTACCTGCCGCAAAAATTGCCCAACCAGCTGGCACTTCATAGTCTCCGAGGCGACGATCCAAAATTAATTGATAAGCAGCAGCAGAAACGCTCGGCGGCGCTGAAGTAATTTCATCGAGAAACAAAATGCCATGTTC
>JBAXEJ010000066.1:0-11419 GCA_037140475.1 Gallionellaceae bacterium | reverse complement strand
CGGATTTCATCTTGAGGCTCCTAATCCTAAAATAACTATTTTTTATATTTTTTTTTATATTTTTTGTACTGCTGCAGCGTTAAAACTATGACACAGCAAAACCCTTAACTTGTTGATTGAGGTCAACAAGTGTGTGAGAACTAACTCCTACTTCACGCTCGAACGTTTAACAATTGGCCGCGATCTTCCAGAGACCGATCGATCGCTTCCGCAATGGCTAAAATTTCTTTAGAAGGAAATTGGCTAATAACTTCATCTGTATGTTTATCTAGCACTTTGACGACGTTAATCCCCGTCGCCTTGTCGCGCTCGATTGCCGCATACAGATTTTGGCCTTTTTGATTAAAGGCGTCATTAACCTGTTTCACTGCCTGTTCCACTCGCTCAGGTGTTGCCGCTTGAGCTACAAACGCATCTTCTTGCGCAACCTGTGCTTTAGGTGCCGCAAAATTGGGTGTGGCTACAACTTGCGACTGACTCCACGCGCTATCGCCTGAAGCAACAGTGAATGATCTTGAAGCTATTGATGAGATATTCATATCTAATCTTTCTGATTAACCGATGGCGATATGCCCCAAGTTAAATCAAGCCCACGTATTCAAAATACTACCCACCTCTTGGCCGCTGGTATTTACCGACGGCATAGGGGGAGCCTCAACAGCCGCGCTTGCAGTTGCCCAATCGTTCTCCATCTCGCTGGGACGAGACGTTTGTTGTTGCGGTTGGACAGCAATGGCGATTTGCACGCCAGAATTTCCTGAGCTGATTTCCATGATAAAACCCTTCCATATTTACAAAAGAGACCGAACTTGCAACGGTCGTTGTCTAGACTATCGGCAGGGTTTAGAAAAACTTTAGGGTAATTTATAAATATTTATAAAATCTTTAGTAAAGCGGCTATGCCAAGCGTTCTTGAAACCTAAGGTGTCATGTTAAAGTGGCGCCCGTGATGAATCTACGCAAAAATCTTTATCTACTGTTACTGGCCTTAACCTTGCTCTTCGTGCAGGCTGGGGGCTTTGCGCACGGTATTTCACATATCCTGTCCGAGCAATCACAGGATCAGACTCAGCCACAGGACAAACTCTGCGATCTGTGCGCGACCTATGCGCAGACCGGCAACGCACTAGCTAGCACCCCCCTTACCTTTGCCGCCCAATCTAGTGAGTTTTTATATAATTCAATTTATTCATATAGATACGAAAAGTCTTTATTCACTGCATTTACTGCACGCGCCCCACCCTATTCCGTTTAAAGATTTAATCATTCCCCTCGCCCAAGATGTGGCGAGATTTTTGGTTATATTTTTTCGGAGCTCCTAAATGAATACAAAAATTCGCACAGCCTTTGCTGTGCTGTTGTGCCATAGCCCGTTTGCCATTTCAGCAAACGACACCTCCTTTAACCCAGCGATGTCGCTGATTTTGTCTGGCACCTATGCAGAGCTACAGCGCGACCCCGCTCTGCCAGCCACCGGTTTCGCCATGAACCCCAACCCTGGCCACGAACAAGGCTTTAATATTGGCGAATCAGAATTGGGCATTTCCGCCAATATCGACCCTGATTTTCGGGGTACGGCCACTATGGCCCTTGGCGCAGATGGTACTTTCAGCGTTGAAAATGCTTTCGTACAAACCAACTCTTTAGGTGAAGGCCTTAAGCTCAAATTCGGTCGTTTCTTTTCCGGCTTGGGTTATCTCAACGAGCAACATGCCCATGCTTGGGACTTTGTTGACCAGCCTCTAGCCTACTCCACGATGTGGAATAACCAGCTAGGCGAAGATGGCGTGCAACTCAAATGGTTGGCACCCACTGAGCTATTCGTCGAACTCGGTGGCGAGCTGGGTAAAGGCCGCGGCTTTCCAGGCACGGACACCCCAAAGAACGGCTACGGCATGGGCGTGCTGTTCTTACACATCGGTGACGATATCGGCATCGAACATAGTTGGCGAGTGGGCGCTTCTACGCATCAAACTCGACGCGTAGATGCAAAAAGTGTGGACGTTCCTGACCTAAATGGAAATGCAGTGACCAATAAATTCTCCGGTGATAGCCAAACTTTTGGCATGGATTTTGTGTGGAAATACGCACCCAACGGCAACATCAACAACCGCTACCTAAAACTACAAGGTGAATATTTCAGCCGTAAAGAAAAAGGGCAGTTGACCTACGACACAGCCACCGCCAATATCACCGACGCTTTCAGCGTGGCGCAAAGCGGTTGGTATGTGCAAAGCGTTTATCAGTACATAGCGCGCTGGAGAGTCGGCGCACGATATGACCAGTTAGATCCTGGTATTGCCCAAGTTGGTATTCTGAACACAGGCAATGTCATCAGCGACTTTGCTTTCAAACCGACCCGCACCACACTGATGCTGGACTACAGTCCGAGTGAGTTCTCGCGTTTGCGTATGCAAGTGGCGAATGACCAATCGCGCCAAGGCCTGAAAGACAACCAGTTCTTTGTGCAATACATCATGAGCTTGGGCGCACACGGCGCGCATAGCTACTAGGAGAAACACATGCAAAAAATATTTTTAATTTCATTACTGTTATTACTCAGTAACCCAGCACAGGCGGCTCTCAATGTGTTCGCCTGCGAACCCGAGTGGGCTGCCCTGACTCAAGAACTAGCAGGCGACAAAGCTAACCTCTATACCGCCACAGGTCCATTGCAAGACCCGCACCGTATCGAAGCGCGCCCCAGTTTGATCGCCAAAGCGCGTCGCGCAAATCTAGTGGTATGTACTGGAGCAGAATTAGAAGTCGCTTGGCTACCCGTGGTGCTGCGTGAATCGGGCAACAATACCGTGTTGCCTGGCGGTGCTGGCTATTTCGAGGCAGCGAGCTTCGTCAAGATGTTAGAAGTGCCAACACGTTTGGACCGTGGCGATGGCGATGTGCATGCACAAGGCAATCCGCACATCCAGACCGATCCGCGTAACTTTTTACCGATCGCGGATGCACTGACTAAACGTCTGATACAACTTGATGCGACGAATTCGAACGAATATCAACAACGTCTCGCCGGCTTCAACACAAAATGGCGCGCAGCCATCGCAAGGTGGGAACAACAAGCAACGCCACTCAAAGGTATGCCTGTGCTTGTGCAACACCAGGGATTCCCCTATCTAAGTGACTGGTTGATGCTGAAGGAAATCGCGACACTAGAACCTAAACCCGGGATGGAACCGAGTGCGGCGCATCTTTCACAGATATTGAACACGCTACAAAAGCAACCCGCCAAGATGGTGTTGCGTGCCGCCTATCAAGATGCGCGCCCATCAGAATGGATCGCGCAACGTGCACATCTCAATATCGTCGAGCTGCCCTATACAGTGGGCGGTAGCGACAAGGCGAAGAACTTATATGCCTTGTTCGATGACACAATTACAAAATTACTGGCGGGATTGCGTTAACGATTGTTCCCTCACTTCCCCACCCCTAAAAAAAGAAGGGAAGTGAGGGAATGCTTCGACAAGTACACAAATTTCAGGACCACTCCATGACCTCTCTCGAACTCGACATCCTCCTCCCAGCCTTCGTGGCTGGCCTACTCATCCTCGCTACGCATATTCCCTTAGGCATGCGTGTATTGCAACGCGGGGTGATCTTCGCTGACCTAGCCATTGCGCAAATCGCCGGGCTTGGTGTCATCATCACCGCACTGCTAGAACTCAACCATATGCCGCTACTGGTGCAAACCATCGCCGCCAGCAGTGCGCTGTGCGGTGCCGCACTACTGTCATGGATAGAGCGCATCGCACCCGAAGTGAAGGAAGCCTACATTGGCCTCACCTTCGTACTCGCTGCTAGCCTCGGCATTCTATTGATGAACCACGATGTACATGCAGGGGAACATCTAAAAGATTTATTGGTTGGGCAAATTCTATGGGTGAGCAATGCACAGTTGATTGGCACTACGATACTCAGTGCCGCCATACTCCTTGCATGGCGTACCTTGCGTAACAGCAAAAACCATTTTGCTTTCTATGGCCTGTTCGCCCTTGCTGTCACTGCATCGGTGCAACTGGTTGGCATTTATCTGGTATTCGCCAGCCTCATTGTGCCCGCGCTCGCCACTCACAAAATACAGCGCTGGCGTATGCCGTTGGCTTACGCTGTTGGCTCAATGGGCTATATGCTGGGCTTGTTAGCTTCAGTCTGGTTTGATCTGCCTGCGGGCGCCGCAATTGTATGGATGATGGCACTGGTCGCGATCCTGCTTAACGCTATAATCCACCGCCAAAAATCACTCACCTGAAAGTGTTTCACTATGTCTGACAAATACGCTGTCGTTGGCCACCCGATCTCTCACAGTAAATCGCCGTTCATTCACCAAGCGTTCGCAAAGCAAACGCAGCAAGACATTTCTTATGTCACGATTGAAGCGCCGCTCGATGGATTTAAAACCACTATCGAACGCTTAGTGAGTGAGGGTTATAAAGGCTGCAACGTCACCGTGCCTTTCAAATTTGAGGCATTCAAATTGTGTCAGCAAACAACCGGACGCGCGCAAGCGGCAGGTGCAGTGAATACTTTATTTTTTCGGGATGGCGAAATTTTGGGTGACAACACTGATGGTGCGGGGCTGGTTACCGACATCGAACAAAATTTAGCTCGTAAATTTCTCTTCAAAAAAGTATTGCTGATGGGTGCGGGCGGCGCAGCACATGGCGTGATCTGGCAGATTTACAACTCGGGTGCGATTATCACCATCGCCAATCGCACTATGGAAAAGGCGCAACAAATGGCCAGCCAGTTTCCCAACGTGGGGACGGTTTTTGCTAGCAGCTATGAAGGTCTAGCCGGAAAATCGTTTGATTTCGTCATCAACGCCACATCGAGTAGCTTGAGCGATGAGCTGCCGCCACTCCCGGCTGGCCTGTTTAATAAAGACGCACTCGCTTACGACATGATGTACGGCAAAGAAACTCCCTTTCTGAAATTTGCCGCCGTACAAGGCGCGGCACAGCTCGCAGATGGCTTGGGTATGTTGGTTGAACAAGCCGCCGAAGCCTTTACTAAATGGCGCGAAGTGCGCCCTGACACAGCCCCCGTTCTCGCTCAATTGCGCTCATGATGAAAAAAATCTGGCACTGGGCGTGGCGCATTTTATTGGCGCTGTTTGTTTTTATGCTGATGTATCAAGCATGGATAGCGGCGCATGTGTGGTGGTGGATTGATCACAATCCGCATTCCAGTTCGTTCATGGAAGATCGCTTGGAAGTGATGCAAGATAAAAACCCTGATGCCGAATTAAAACATCAGTGGGTTCCCTACAAAAAAATCTCCGGTAATTTAAAGCGCGCGTTGATTGCTTCCGAGGACGCAAAATTTGTTGACCATGAAGGCTTTGACTGGGAAGGCATCCAAAAAGCCTACGAAAAAAATATGAAGAAGGGCAAGATCGTGGCGGGCGGCTCCACTATCAGCCAGCAACTTGCGAAAAATTTATTTCTTTCCACCAAGCGCACGCCTTGGCGTAAAGGTGAAGAGGTTCTCATCACCTTAATGCTCGAAGGCATGATGGAGAAGCAGCGCATTTTTGAAATATATTTAAACGTGATTGAGTGGGGCAACGGAGTATTTGGTGCTGAGGCGGCTTCAAGACATTACTATGGCATTAGCGCCGCTCAACTTTCTCCTCAGCAGGCAGCAAAATTGGCCGCAATGGTGCCTAACCCTCGCTACTACGATAAGCGCCGCGAAGCCAAAGGCTTGTTGCGCAAAACTGAAATTATTCAGTCGCGTATGGGCGATGCAGACATTCCATAGCGGTGCGATAATCAACTGAAGAAATACTTTGGAGAATGTGATGTCTGTTTATAACGTCAATTTGCATGAAGCCGTTTATTCACTTTCTGACGCACTCGATTTAGTCGGTGTGACGCACATTCACCACGGCAAGCGAGTGGCCTTCATGGCGGCGGAATGCGGCAAACATTTGGGTTGGCACGGACAAAATTTAGACGATTTATTTCAAGCTGCGATCCTGCATGACAGCGGTGTATCTCGCACATTGATCCACTCCAAACTCGCGCAATTTGAATGGGAACAGGAAGCAGACCATTGCAAAATTGGCGCGGAACTATTGGCCTCTAGCCCACTACTAAAACATTTATCTGACACCATTCTTTACCATCACACACATTGGTTATTACTCAATACACTTGAACTACCACCAGAGGTGAAGCTGCACGCAAACTGCATTTATATGGTTGATCGCGTAGATGTTTTATCTCTTGGTGTTATGGCACAGCATCAAGATATTTTGCTCGGTAAGGATGAAATCAGAAACAAGATTACCGAGAAGCGTGGTGATTGGTTTTGCCCTGAGCTGGTGGACGCTTTTCTCGAAGTTTCTCACTCTGACGCATTTTGGTTTGCTTTGGAGGGAGACCACGTTAACGGTTATCTATCTACTTGGCTCTCTCACTCCACAGAACGCGGTATGAAATTTGAGGAACTGAAAGGCTTGGTACAAATTTTTTCACATATCGTTGATGCGAAAAGCCCTTTCACACGACAACACTCAGATGGCGTTGCCATCCTCGCCAGATATTTGGGAAACCTTTTTTCGTTACCAGAACGAAATTGTGAAATGCTGGAATTGGCTGGTTTTTTACATGACATCGGCAAGCTTAGAGTGCCCGATGAAATTCTAGAAAAAACCGGCAAGCTTACCACCGCAGAAAGCATCAGCATGCGCCACCACAGCTTTGACACATATGGAATTCTCAAACATATCAAAGGGATGGAAGAGATTGCACTATGGGCAGCGCAACATCATGAGCGGGTCAATGGTTCAGGCTACCCGTATCAACTAGGCAAGGGCGAAATTTCGCTTGAGGCACGCATCATTGCCGTGGCTGACGTATTCCAGGCGCTCGCGCAAAAACGCCCCTATCGCGACTCACTGCCCCCCCAAGAGATTTTGAGTACTCTCCAAGCTCAGGTAAGCGACGGAAAGCTTGATGCTGCAATTGTTACTAAGGTGGGAGAAAATCTACAGGAGTGCTGGCGCGTGGCTATGCCTTAGCAATCTACTTTTGCTTCTCTCGCTTCTCAAGAAACTTCAAAAACTCGTAGGTTAGCCAACCAACCAACACCAAGCCGATGGTGAACACGCTGTATGCAACTTCCCACGGCACGCCTTGCGTCATCATTGAAAACTCAGACATGCCGCCGATACCGGCCAATACGTTAAGCGGCATAAACACCACGCTCAGCACGGTAAGGCGCTTGATTACTTTGTTCTGGTTGATGTTAATGAAACCGACTGTGGCATCCATCAAGAAGTTAATCTTGCCGAACAGAAAGGTGGTATGCCCATCCAGCGATTCAATGTCACGCAAAATCTGTTGCGAATCTTCGAGCTGATGACGCTCCAAAAATTTGCTGCGCATCAAAAATGAAAGCGCACGGCGCGTGTCGAGCACGTTACGACGAATGCGTCCGTTCAGGTCCTCTTCATGCGCAATCGCCACCAGAATTTTGGCCGCCTCTTCGTCGGTCACTTGCTTGTTCAACACTTGCTTGCCAACCGATTCCAAACCCTTGTAAATATCTTCCATCGCGTCTGCTGAATACTCAGCATCCGCCGCATAAAGATCTAGCAAAACGTCGCGGGAATCAGAAACATAGTTAGGCTGCGAAAATGCGCGCAAACGTTGCAAACGGAATACTGGCAATTCTTCTGAACGAATCGAAAACAAAATATCCTGATACAAAATGAACGCCACAGCGACGTTACGCGATTCATTTTCAAGATCAAGCAAGAAGTCAGAGTGAAGGTGAATTTCACCATTCTCTTCAATATAAAAACGCGCACTGGACTCAAGGTCGCTTAGTTTTTCCGGGTCGGGCAAATCGATACCAAAAATCTCACCAACCCACATGCGCTCTTCAAAAGAAGGGTTCACCAAATCAATCCATACCGGCTTCGTATTCAATAACTCTTCACTGGTATGAATCGCGATTTCACGCAGACGACCTTCGTGCAGACCAAAAGCTTTTATGCTGGATTTTTCATTTTTGAATTCGCGCTTACCGAGTGCCGTAAGGACTGAAATGGGCACGTCGCGCAGAATGAGCTCTTTGCGATTTTCGTTGAGTTGGTCCCAGACAAACATCTGCTGCTCAGGAGAGAGCGTTTCCAGAATATCGACAACGTCAGAAGGATTCGCTTCATTTAACGCTTGCTTCAATTTGGCGAGATTTTGCTTGCGCACCAGAGATTCAACCAAATCGTGATGCGGCATGTCTTGCTTGCGCACCATACCCTCTACCAACTGGTGCTTTTGCAGCAGATTAAGTAGATTTTGCCGATTGTTTTGTTCTGGCGGCTGGTTATTCTGCATGATTTGTGACAATCGTATCTCGTTGGGCGGGCGGATGATACGGCAGAAAGTATTGGTGTGTCACTGGCTTTTAATGGAACTTAGTAGTGACTCATTCGCAGAGCTTTTCACCCCAAGTTTTCACCACAGATATGGCACATTCGGCCAAGTGTTTCAGTTAAAATGCGGCCTTTCGTAAAAACGGCGAAGACCATGATTACAGGCAGTATCGTAGCAATCGTTACACCGATGCATGAAGATGGCAGTTTGGACTGGGCGTCCTTCCGTTCTCTGATTGACTTTCATATTGAGCAGGGCACAAATGGCATTGTGGTCGTCGGCACGACGGGCGAATCCCCGACCGTTGATGTTGAAGAACACGAGCAACTCATTCAGATCGCAGTGGAACACGCGGCTAAACGTATTCCCATCATCGCGGGTACGGGTGCTAACTCCACCAAAGAGGCCATTGAGCTCGCTTCCTTCTCAAAGAATGCCGGCGCGGCCGCTTCTTTAAGCGTAGTGCCTTACTACAACAAGCCAACACAAGAGGGTATGTACCTACACTTCAAAGCAATCGCTGAAGCAGTTGACATGCCACACATTCTTTACAACGTGCCAGGCCGCACCGGTGCGGACATGAGTAACGATACCGCGCTGCGCTTAGCGCAAATCCAAAATATCGTCGGCATTAAAGATGCAACCGGTGGCATTGAACGGGGTAGCGATCTTATTCA
The DNA here is from genome assembly GCA_037140475.1 of Gallionellaceae bacterium. GTDB lineage: Bacteria > Pseudomonadota > Gammaproteobacteria > Burkholderiales > Gallionellaceae > PALSA-1006. The sequence continues at coordinate 2,340 of JBAXEJ010000066.1, read as the reverse complement.
ACGTGCCCCTAAAGATTTTGCAATCTACAGCGGTGATGACGCCAGCACCTTGGCATTAATGCTACTAGGCGGACACGGCACCATTTCAGTAACCGCCAACGTCGCACCCAAATTAATGAGTGAAATGTGCGCGGCCGCAATGAAAGGCGATGTCGCGACCTCACGAGAAATTAATTTCAAATTACTGAGCTTGCACCGTCACTTGTTTGTTGAAGCGAACCCTATCCCTGTGAAATGGGCTGTAGCACGCATGGGCAAAATGAAAAACACCTTGCGCTTACCTCTCACACCGCTAACCGCCAGCGCTCAACCGGTTGTGGAAGCCGCCATGCGTCAAGCAGGAATTATTGAATAAGGAATGGCATGAAAATTCGAAATATCGCAGGACTGATTTTTGCTCTACTCTCGCTAACGGCATGTAGCCTCGACAAAAAACGTATCGATTACAAAGTAGCTTCTTCGCGCGTTCCCACTCTTGAAGTACCACCCGATCTGACCGCCATCTCTGTAAATGAACAGTACGCCATCCCTGGTGGAGACGGCGAACTAGCCACCAACTATTCTGATTATTCGAAAAGCATTGCCGCTCAACCTACCAAAGCTGCGGTATTGCCCGACCCGAAAAATGTGCGCTTAGAGCGCAATGGCAATCAACGTTGGCTTGTGGTAAATGGCAAAGCAGAAAACATTTGGCCTTTAGTGAAAGCTTTTTGGATTGAAATGGGCTTTGACATTCAAGTCGATAACCCTCAAGCGGGCGTTATACAAACTGACTGGCAAGAAAATCGTAGCAACGTTCCTCAACACTTTACCCGTGGCATTTTGGCTAATAGCAAAGTGTTGGACTCGCTCAAACCCATCGGCCAGCGCGATCAGTATTTAACTCGTCTCGAACGCAGCAAAGATGGGGCGAATACTGAAGTTTATTTGAGCCGGCAAGTGTTAGAAGAAATTCAGGTGTTCGGTCGTAAAGATACCAAGTGGCTTCCGCATGCTGGCGACTCCGAAATTGAAACTGCTGTGTTGCAAATGTTGATGGTCAAATTAAATGATGCTGCACAACCAACAAACAATACTGTCGTAGCACCCGTGGTAGCGGCCCCAATCAATGCACAGTTATTGGAAGTCTCAGGAAATAAAGTGCTACAACTCAATGAACCTTTTGACAAAAGTTGGCGAAAAGTTGGTCTAGCCTTAGATAAAGCGCGTATCGCCGTTGAAGATAAAGATCGTTCTAAAGGACTATATCTGCTTCGCCCTGTAGCAGCAGAAAAAGGCAAAAAACCGAATAACTATCAAATCATCGTGCGTGATAATGGCGCGCAATGTGAAGTGTCTGCACGCAATAACGACGGCAATAATGACAAGGAAAGTTTGCGCCTAATTGAAGCGCTATTTCAGAACATCGAAAAGTAATTTTCGCTCGCATGCGTTTTGCTTTACTCGGTAGTGGCAGCGAGGGAAACTCGCTTGTCGTTGAGGTAGGGGATACGCGCGTGCTGATGGACTGCGGTTTCTCATTAAACGAAACCGTAGCGCGTTTAGCTAGACTCGGCCTCACCCCAGAGCAACTAAACGGCATTGTTGTGACACATGAACATGGTGATCACATCGGTGGCGTGGCACGTCTGGCGCGGAAGTACGCTCTTCCGGTTTTTCTCACTCACGGCACACTGCGTTCTCAAAGTGGCGGATTTGAGGGCATCAAGGCTGTCACCGAAATTAATTCGCACCAACCTTTTTCAATTGGCAACGTACACGTTCATCCTTACCCTGTTCCGCATGATGCGAGCGAACCAGTACAGTATGTATTTAGCGATGGCACAAAGCGGCTGGGCATCCTCACCGATGTTGGTTGCTCAACGCCTCATATAGAAGCGACACTCAGCGGTTGCGATGCGCTCGTACTTGAGTGCAATCATGACGCGCAACTATTAGCAAATGGTGCGTATCCCTATAGTTTAAAACAGCGTGTTGGCGGACGATTGGGCCATTTAAACAATCAGGATGCAGCAGCATTACTTGCGCGACTAGATAATCGCAAATTGCAACACATCGTCGCAGCTCACCTCAGCCATAGAAATAACACTCCAGCGTTAGCCATTAACTCGCTAAGCCAAGCATTAAATTGCCCTCCTGAAAAAATTATTGTGGCGACGCAAGAAAGGGGAATCGACTGGTGTGAGATCATGTAAATCAATAGCAATAAAAAAGCCGACTTGCGTCGGCTTTTTTATTCAGTGAGTACTGATTACTTCTTTGCTGGCTCAGCAGCAGGTGCAGCAGGTGCAGCTTCAGCAGCTGGAGCAGCTGGAGCAGCAGGTGCAGCAGGTGCAGCAG